>JANYCC010000345.1 GCA_025360495.1 Verrucomicrobiota bacterium
TCAAAGGTCTGGGCGAGATGAACCCGAAGGAACTCTTCGAGACCACCATGAACCCGGCCAAACGCAAGTTGCTCCGCATCGAACTCACCGACGCCATCGAGGCCGAGGAGATGTTCACCCGGCTCATGGGCGACGAGGTGGAACCCCGCCGCCAATTCATCGAGGACAACGCCCTGAACGTGCGCCACCTCGACGTCTGAGCCCGTCCCCGAGCCCGTTTCCCAGCCTGTTCCTGAGTCGACCCTTTTCCCTGATCCCTTCCGTCCATGCCCGACGAAAACGAACTGCCTCCCGCGAGCACCGGCTCCGGTTCCGTCTACGCCGCCAACGAGAAACTCGGCAAGATCAACGTCGCCGACGAGATCAAGAACTCGTTCCTCGACTACTCGATGTCGGTGATCATCGCCCGCGCGCTCCCCGATGCCCGGGACGGCCTCAAGCCGTCCCAGCGCCGGACGCTCTTCGCGATGCACGAACTCGGGGTGATGCCGAATCGCAAACACCTCAAGTGCGCGCGTATCGTCGGTGAAACCATCGGCAAATTCCATCCGCACGGCGACCAGGCCGTGTACGCCACCATGGTTCACATGGCCCAACCGTGGGCCATGCGCGAGCGGCTCGTCGATGGGCAGGGGAATTTCGGGTCGGTCGAGGGCGATCCCCCCGCGGCCATGCGGTACACCGAGGCCCGACTCACCCATCTGGGCGCCCTCCTCATGGAGGACATGGACCAGGACACGGTCGATTTCATCCCGAATTACGACGAGTCGCTTTCGGAACCGGTGGTCTTCCCCGCCGCCTATCCGAACCTGCTGGTCAATGGCGGCACCGGCATCGCCGTCGGCATGGCCACCAACATGGCCCCCCACAACCTGGGCGAGGTCATCGATGCCACCTGCGCCCTGATCGATCTCCCCGAAATCTCGATCCCCCAGTTGATGAAGCACATCAAGGGGCCGGATTTCCCGACGGGTTGCATGGTGAGCGGCACCGAGGGCATCAAGTCTTATTTCACCACCGGACGCGGCAGCGTGAAGGCGCGGGGCAAGGTCGGGGTCGAGCAACTCAAGGGCAACCGCGAGCAACTCGTCATCACCGAGATCCCTTATAATGTGAACCGCGCCACCCTCGTCGAGCGCATCGCCGACCTGGTCAACGAGAAGACGGTCGGGTTCACCGAGATCACCGCCATCCGCGATGAATCCGACGAGAACACCCGCGTGGTCATCGAGTTGAAGCGGGACGGCAACCCGAAGGTGGTGATCAACAATCTCTATAAGCACACCGCTTTGGAGACGTCGTTCTCGGTGAACGCCCTGGCGATCGATCACGGCCGCCCCAAGACGCTCAACCTCAAGGAAATCCTCAACTGCTTCCTGGAACACCGCCGCGAGGTCATCCTGCGCCGGACCCGCTTCCAGTTGCGCAAGGCCGAGGACCGGGCCGAGATCCTCGAAGGTTACCTCTGCGCCCTCCGTAATCTTGAGGAGTTCATCCGCATCATCCGCAGTTCCAAGAACCGCGATGAGGCCCGCGTCAAGATCCTCGCCTTCGAATGGACCCGCGCCCAAGTCGAGCGTTGGGGCCTGCTGATCCGCAGCGAAGCCCGGCTCGAAAAGGGCCGCTATGCCCTCACCGAACGCCAGGTCGACGCCATCCTGGACCTGCGCCTCTATCAATTGACCGGGCTGGAAGTCGACAAGATCGAGGCCGAATACCTCGCGTTGTTGGAACGGATCAAGGACCTCCTGGACATCCTCGCCCGCGAAGCCCGCGTGCTCTCCATCATCAAGGCCGAACTCAAGGCGATCCGCGACAAACACGCCACCCCGCGCCTCACCCAGATCGTGCCCGACGAGGGCGAGATCGCCATCGAGGATCTCATCGCCAACGAGGGCGTGATCGTGACGCTCACCCACAACGGTCTGCTGAAGCGCACTGCAGTCGCCTCCTACCGGTCCCAGAAACGGGGCGGCAAGGGGGTCATCGGGATGAGCACCCGCGAACCCGAGAAGCCCGAGGACCAGGATTTCATCGAGCATCTGTTCACCTGCAGCACGCACGATTACCTGATGTTCTTCACGAACCTCGGGCGCGTGTATGTCGAGCGTGTGCATGAGATCCCCGACATGGGCCGCGCCGCCAAGGGACGCTCGATCGCCAATCTCCTCGAACTGCGCGCCGACGAAAAGGTCCGCGCCCTCGTCCGGGTCGGCGCCAAATACGGTGCGAACAAGGAGGAGCAAACGTGGCAGCAGACCCACGAATTGTTCTTCGTGACCCGACAGGGAACGGTCAAACGCACCGCCCTCCGGGATTTCCAAAACGTCCGCAAGGGCGGCATCATCGCCATCACCCTCGAACCCGGTGACGGCCTGGTCGATGTGAAGCTCACCACCGGCGACCAGGAGGTGGTCATCATCACCAAGGAGGGGATGAGCATCCGTTTCCATGAGGATCAGGTGCGCTCCATGGGTCGTCCCGCAGCCGGTGTGAATGGCATCGCCCTTGAGAAATCCGACGGCGTCGTGGCGCTCGCCCTGGTGGATCCGTCATCAACCCTGCTCGTGGCCGGTGACAAGGGCATCGGGAAACGGACGGATTTCGAGGAGTACCGCCTGCAAAGCCGCGGTGGCAAGGGCGTGATCACCATGAAGACCACGGAGAAAACCGGCCTGGTGGTCGGGGCCCTGACGGTGCGCGATCATGACGAATTGATGCTGATCACGGTCGGCGGCCAGATGGTGCGGATCCCCGTGCGCGGGGTCCGCGAGGCCGGACGCAACACGCAGGGCGTGATCCTCATCAACCTCTCCGACAAGGACCGGTTGCAGGCGATCGCCCCGGTCATCTCCGAAGGCGTGGAAGACGAGGCCGCCGTTGAGGGCGAACCCGCCGGCGACGCGCCTTCCATTTGAGAACCGGCGAACCACGGATGACACCAACCCGTAGCCGCCGAAGTCCTGAGGCGGAATCGATCCGTAGCCGCCGAAGTCCTGAGGCGGAATCGGAGGCGGACGTGCCGGCCTGATGGGATCCGCCTCATCCCTTCGGCGGCTACAAATAATCCGTGAAATCCGTGACATCCGCGGTTTCAACATCCGTCCCTGGCAATCCCCGCGACCTGAGGATCACCGGCGCGACCCTGTGGTTCCTGCCGGTCCGCACCCGCGTGCCGCTCAAGTTCGGCACCGAGGCCCTCACCTCCGTCACCTGTGCCCGGGTCCGACTGCGGGTCGTGGGCCGTGACGGACGCACCTCCGACGGTTGGGGCGAGACCCCGCTCTCGGTCCAATGGGTCTGGCCGGCCGCAACCGCCTATGCCCCGCGTCACGAGGCCCTCAAACTGTTCACCCAGATTCTCGCCCGCGCCTGGGCCAATGTTGTCGATTGGGGACATCCGCTCGAACTGGGATGCGACTTCACCGCGCTGCATCTGCCACGGCTTTGGGAGGATTTCAACGCGAGCCGTTTGGCGGAACAACCGGGGGAGGAAACCGGGCTTCCCTGGCTGGCCGCGCTGGTCGCCAGTTCGGCGTTCGACCTCGCGCTCCATGACGCCTACGGCCGGTTGCATGGAGTCCCCACCTACTCGACTTATACCGCCCCCTGGCTGAATCGCGACCTGGCTGCGTACCTCACCGGCGCGGGGGATACCGATGTCCGATTCGCCGGGAAATTCCCGGCCGACTTCCTCCGCCGCACCCGGTCCGACAGCCTCCGCGCGTGGCATCTGGTCGGCGGCCTCGACCCGGTCACCCCGGAGGAATTGCGGGGGGATGAACCCGACGATGGACACCCGGTTTTGTTGGGCGATTGGATCCGTCGCGACGGCCTGACCTGTCTCAAGGTGAAACTGCGGGGGACGGATGCCGGCTGGGATTATGAGCGCATGGTCCGGGTCGGGACGGTGGCGATCGCGGGCGGGGTCGAGTGGTTGACGGCGGATTTCAACTGCACCGTCCGGGAGGCCGCCTATGTCGATGCGATCCTCGACCGGTTGCGCGACGATCAACCGCGACTTTATGGCATGTTATTATATGTGGAACAGCCCTTCCCCTATGAATTGGAGGAGCACCCGATCGATGTCCATTCGGTGAGTGCGCGCAAGCCGTTGTACCTGGACGAGAGCGCCCATGATTGGACGCGGGTCCGGCGGGGTCGTGAACTGGGATGGACGGGGGTTGCCTTGAAGACCTGCAAGACGCAGTCGGGCGCGTTGTTGGCGGCGTGCTGGGCGCAGGCGCACGGGATGGGATTGATGGTGCAGGACCTGACGAATCCGATGCTGGCGCAGGTGGCGCATTGCCTGTTGGCGGCGCACGTGCCGACCCTCATGGGGATCGAGACCAATTCGATGCAGTTTTATCCGGCGGCGAGCGAACCGGAAGCCGTGGTGCATCCGGGATTATATCGACGTCGTCACGGGAGGTTGGACCTGAAGACGATCCAGGGCGCGGGTTTCGGCCATCGGATGGCCGAGGTGCGACGCGAACTTCCGCCGCCCGAGGTGGACTTTGGGGGATGAGCTGTGAGCCGTGAGGCGTGAGGCGTGAGTTGATGTCGCTGGTGTTCGTCGGCGCAGTTCGGTCCCCCTCGCCCCGTGAGGAACGAGCGGGGAGAGGGGCCGTGATCAGGGGTCAGTGATCAGAGGGCCGGCCCTGCAGTCATCGTCCTCGTGTCTCGTCCTCGGCCCTCGTCCCCCTCTATCGGCCCCGGGCTTCGAGAACCGGAAACGAGACACGAGGACGAGACTCGAGACTCGAGACTCGATGAGAGGAGGACCGAACCGTTCGGTCCACGTGCCTCGCCCTGCGCCGGCGCGTCAGTCCTTGTCGCCAGTTCCGGTTTCGGCGCGGATCCGGTCCACCTCGCGACGCATCCGTACACCCGCCCAGTGGATCACGGTCACCAGCACCACCACCCAGGTGAGAATGCCGGTCACCAACCAACCGGGCGACACGGGATACAGCTTTCCCACCTGGCTCAACGTCAGCGCCAGGCCGATGCTCATCCCCCAGCGAGATAGAACAGGATGAGGGGCTCGCGATAGATCTCGGGCATCCCACCCAAGGTGCGCCAGAGCAGGATTTCCTCGTCATGCCGGACCGCTTCGGCCGCCGGGTCATGGGTCGGCGAGGACGGTTCGGCGGCGGTTTCCAGCGGTTCGGGTTCGCCCCCTCGCCGGAGGGTGCGTCGCACGGAGTTCGCGGCGAGATTGCAAACGATGCCGCACAACCAGGCACGGAGTTTGCCGGGTTCGCGCAGTTCGCCGATCTTCCGCCAGGCGGTGACGAATGTCTCCTGTGCCAGGTCTTCCGAGCCGGAGAAATCACCGCACGCACTATAAGCCAGCGAGCAGACCAGGGACTGATAACGTTCGACGATCCGGCGGAAAGCCTCGCGATCGCCGTCACGGGACAATCGCCAGAGTTCTTCGTCGGACTTCATGGGCAAGGAGGGTGAATTCAGTTTCATCACCCGTACGTGGTCGCGAAAGGGCAAAAGGTGACGAGGTGCGAATGGCAAATGACCAATGACCAATGACCAATGACCGGCGTGAGCCGTGAGGCGTATGGCGTATGGCGTATGGCGTGAGCCGACCCGGTGGTCGCCGCCAGAGTCCGGTCCCCCTCGCCCCGTGAGGAACGAGCGGGGAGAGGGGGCGGCCGGCGCTGCAGTAATCGTACTCGTTCATCTCGTCCTCGGCCCTCGTCCTCGTAGATCGGGCCCCAGGCTTCGAGACACGACGAGACGCGAGGACGAGACGCGAGACGCGAACCTGCCTCCTCTCCCTCACCTCTTTCGCGAGATTTGAACAGGAGAGAGCGGGGGTAGCAGAGAACCGAACCTCCGCGATCTCTGCGGCCTCCTGTTCATCTTCGGCTCGTGGTGGCTCCGCAGGACGGGATTTGAACAGGAGAAAGCAGAGGTAGCAGAGTAACGAACCCCTGCGGCCTCCTGTTCAGGTTTTGGCTTTGCCGGCCCCTCTCCCCGGCCCTCTCCCCACTCGTTCCTCGCGGGGCGAGGGGGACCGGGCTGACCCAGCGCACTGATGACGCGGTCGCCACGTCCCTCGGACGGTCCCAAGCCGACAAACAGCACCTGATCCTTGGTGTGATCGATGATGCCCTTCAACTCGGTCTCCAAGCGCACTTTTTCCGAAGGATTGAGGTCACATTCAAAGACGCTGAATTGAAGGTGGTCGCCAAAATTGCGGCAGATCTTGAACACTTTCCTCAACCGCTTCGGGTCGGCGATGTCGTAGCAGACAAGATACGTGGTGCGCATGGGAAGGAGGGCGTTGTCCTGGTTCAACGGGTCGTGAGCGGCACGTATTCCGGTATTTCCCCGGTCAGCACCCGGGCCAGGATCCGGGCCTGGAGTTCCAAGGCGCGACGGTAGCTGACCTTGTAGTCGAAAACCGGATGGGTCAGCAACGAGAGCATCCGCTGCTCGTAACATTGGAAGAAACGCTTCCTCCCGGCGGCGGTCAGGTTGACCGCCTGTCCGGCCCGGACGAAGTCAGCGGTGGTCACCATCCCATTGTTCACCGCCGTCAGCACGACGCTTTCGGCAATCAAGGGACGGAATTCCTCCATCAGGTCCAAGGCCAGGGCCGGACGTCCAAAGCGGGGTTGATGGTAATAGCCCACGTAGGGATCAAAACCCACCGCCAGCGCCGCGATCGTGCAGTCCTTCGACAGCAGGCTGTAGGCGAGCGACAGCAGGGCGTTGATCGGATCGGTCGGAGGCCGGCGATGGCGGCCGGCGAAGTCGAAGGTCAGTTGATCCTCCTTGGTGCCGGCGCGGAATCCGGGAGATTCGGCGCCGGGGATTTCGTCATCGGCCGGGTCGGTCACCTTGAGCATGCCGCCGAAATGCTCGAAATAGGCTGCTGCGGCCGATCCCTCGATGCCGAGAAGTTCTTCTATGGAGCCCGCCTTCAGGGCGTCTTGGGCGGCTTGCCGGAGACGGTTGGTGGTTCCGGCCGGGGCCTCCGTGTGATTCCGCATGAGCAGGGTTCGATGATTGCGGATCTTTCCGTTGACGAACTGACGGGCGAGCCGAAGGGCGAATGCCCTGTCCGACAGCAAACGGAACTGCTCGATGCGCAGGAAGACGTTCTTCAGCCCGTGCCCCCGGGTGATCCCGTAAAACCAGCCGCCTCCTGAGAAGTAGGTGATCGGGATGTCGGCATCACACATCGCCTGGATCGCCTGGGTGCTGAGTTGGATGTTCCCGAACAGGGCGACGTGATGGACGTCGTTGAGTCGGACTTCATCCACCAGTTTGTCCCCGTCCTTGACGGTCAGGGTTTCGTCCCGACGGCCGACGCGGAGACCGGGTGTGTTGAGATACACGGCGCGGCTGTCATCGCGTGCGGCCATGAGTCGGCGCGGAGCCGTCGGGTCGGCTGCCGTCCTGCCCGGGGGCATCGGATTGGCGAGCAGTACTGTCTCATCCGGGAGGCAAACCGGGGCGAGGGAACAACGCCGACATTTCGGCGAACCGACCAGTGGTGGTGGGATGGGTCCTCGCATGGTCTCGCGGGCGGCAGCGATCCGGTCCAACACCCAAGCCTCCAGTTCCGCGGTCATCGGCAGCCGGACACGCTGCTTGGTGGCGCGGTAATAGATGACCCCTTCCCGGCAGGAATAGCCGTTGTCCTGCAGGAGCAGCATCTGGAGGCCGAGTTGAATGCGATCGGTGGGCCAGAGTTCGTTGCAATCGCTGCCTTCGCGGGGTGCGCCGGCCTTGTAATCGACCGGCACCACCTCCCGGGCGGTGAAGAGATCCCCCTGATCACCCGGCGCCGTCCCCCCGCTCACCTCCACCAAGTCCAACTTGGCGATGACGCCGAGGCGTTCGGAGCCCAGCGTGACCGATCGGGAATGGATCATCTCCTCTGCCTCAGTTACCTCCGGAGCAGGCGCCGGCCCGATGATGGGCGGCGGGAGGAGTTCGGCTTGTGCGGGATTGGAAGGGCTCTCGCGTCTGTCCGGGCGCGCGGCCGGTGGCAGGTCACCTTTGCCGGAATCCACCTTTTTGTGGAGGGCGGCGCCGCGCAG
>JANYCC010000371.1 GCA_025360495.1 Verrucomicrobiota bacterium
CGCGCCCGCTGCAGCAACACCGGATCCCCGGGCAGGGACTTCTGCGGGGCATCACAGAAATCCGTCAGCAAGGCGAAGTGAAGGAGTCGGTCGCGATTTGCCAGATGATGGATTTCCACGGACTCGATGAGGCGGTCCACACCTTCCAAGCCCGTGAGGAGAGTGGGGACCACCACCATGGTCCGGCATTCCGGGGCGATGCCGGAGGAACAGTCCAGGCGCGGGAGAAGGCGGGGCTTCACCAGGAGCGTGGACAACCAATTCATCAATGCCACGGCCAGTTGGCTGGCCGCGACGAGGAAGACCAGGGTGAAACCCAGGAGCCTCCAGCCCTCCACCCCCACCTCCAGGGCCAGCCGGATCCAGCCGGAGGTGGCCAGCAAAGTCAGCATCCCGATGCCACCCGCATAAAACACCAAGGGGAAACGGTGGATGCCCCGTTCCAGGATCGAAGGCCACGGCCATCGCACCTGCGCCGTCCGCCCGAGCAGGGGTTGGCCCTTGTCGATCAGGTAAAAACCGACATGGGCGCTCCGGTCCCCGGCCCCCTTGGTGCGGCCGGCTTCGGCGGCGAGTCGGACCGCCATCCGTGCGATCTCGGGCTCCGTCAGCGCACAGTGACGGGCCAGGAACTCCACCGAATGGCGATAGCGGTCACGGGTCCGGAAATCCATCGCCCCGTAAACGTCGGCGGCATCGGAACGCAGGATCCTCTCGACCTCACTGTGGGTCTCCACGAAATCCTTCCAGTCCATGGCACTCAGGAAGCGAAGACTGGTGATGCTATGGCTGACGGAAACCTGGTCGGCGGCCTGGCTCTGGCTCTCCAACTGGACCGACTGCTCGATGGACAAGCCCTGTTCGACCAGATGCTGTTCGAGCCAGCTGCGCGCCAGATGCAACACCGGACTTTGCCGTGACAACCGCGCACAAAACTCCGCCACGAACGAACTGGATATCGGCAGCCTCGATTCCGCCATCTGGGCCACCACCACGACGAGATGCGAGGGGTTCTTTTCCGCCATCTCCTGCAGGCGATCGACCCAGGAATCCGCAAGGTCCCGATCCTGGCGCGCAACGATGAGACGGGTGGTGATGCGCGTGAGATTCTCAATCAATCCCAGGCGCAACATGATCGGGATGGCCCACAATTCCCCCAGTTTCAGAGGGGCCACCGTCTGGTATGCGGCAATGAAGGCGCCGAGCGACACCGCATCCATCTGCGCATCCACATGGGGGATCAATTCCAGAATGATGTCGTAAACGCGGGGCAGACCGACAGAAGGACCGTTCCGGAGCCGGGGCAATTCCCGGCTGTAGCCATGGGGCAGATGCCGGCGGGCCATCTGGATCTGCTCCTCGATCAGATAAAAATTGTCCAGGAGCCATTCGGCGGCGGGGGTCACCGCCCGGACCCGGCCCACGGCGAGGGTCGAGCGGTTGAATGTCCGGAGGCATTGCTCGTTCCCGTCCAACCGGGCCAGCAGAAGGTTGGACCGGTGCTCGGTGACGGTCCGGTGATCCTTGGCCAGGGTCCGGGCATGGTGTGCGAGTTGTTCGACGCTGAACAACTCGGCCCTCAGGGGCAATTCGAGGGCGGGCGGCTGCGGGGCCCGGTTTCCGGGCATCCAAGTCTGCCGGCGTGACGAAAGAATCTGCATGGGATCCGGATGGCGTTGCACCTCACGAGGCCAGCCGCGGGTATAATCGGGCTCCCCGTAAGACCATGAGCGTCGTGGTCAGCAGGATGACGGCGTAATCGCGTCCGAATCCGAAACTGCTCGTCGAGCTGGCGACCATGAACGTGCGCAAGGCATCGACGACATAGGTCAGAGGGTTGAGAGCCGAGACGGTCTTCAGCCAGCCGGGCATGATGGCCGTGGGATGGATTGCATTGCTGGCAAAGAACACCGGCATGGTGAGCACCTGCCCGACCCCCATGAAGCGTTCGCGGGTCTTCACCCGGCACGCGATGACGAGGGAGAAGGTTGAGAAGAGGGTTGCGGCAAGGACCACGATGACCAGGACATTGAGCAGGGCCAGCGGGTTCCAAATCAGCTTCACTCCGAGACATAATGCCAGGGTGTAAACGATGACCGCCTGCGACAGGGTGCGGAGGCCGGCTGAGAGACCCTTGCCGAGCACCAGCGATGCGCGCGGGCTGGGGCTGGCGAGAAACCTCTGGACGATGCCCAGGTCGCGTTCCCAAATGACATTGATGCCGTAGAATAGGGCCACGAAGCGGCCGAAACGGCGGCTCAGGGCATCGATCTCGAGAACGGGATCGCTCATGGGTGGTCCCGGATTGGCGTCGACCTGACGGGAACGGAGCCCTGATGGCGGGTTTCCCGGCGGCGGCCCGCTCACTCCCAGGTGGACTGGCGCCGATGATCATCCTCGGCGCCGGCAACGCCCGCCATGACCATCCTTTCCCGGTCGCTCCGCCCTTCGCCATCCTCATCGTCTCCGTCGGCCACGGCGACCCGATGACCCGGCAGGTCGGGCAGCAGATCCCAACGTGCCGACTGGTCCGCTGCCTCCAGCATGGCTTCCCTCGTGTCGGTGGCCGGTTCCTCGGCCAGTTCCCTTTTGGCCTGTTCCCAATCGGACTTCCCCACGTCCAGCGCGGTCCGCCCGTCGATCTCCGCCAAGGCGACGGCGCGTTCCCGAACCGTCTTCCGTGACGCCCCGCCGACGACGGCGGGTTTCAGGTTGTCGATATGTTCCTTCAAGAGTTTTGTTTTCATAGGCTGCCAATCATTTCATATCCGGTGGTGAAAGCCATGGACCTGGATGAGGCTGCGTTCTTCCATCAGTTCCGCCTCGGCCTCCAGCCAATGTTGCACGGCGTGCCCGGACCGGGATCCTTCGTTCAGATAACTGAAGTATGCCCGCCGAGCGACTTCGTCCGCCGCGGGCCCGAAGAGGAGCCCGTCCGCGTTGGATCCGGCGGCCGATGTTCCCTCGGAAACATCCATTGCACCCCGGTTTTGATCGTCGATGAAACCCTTTGTTTTCATACAACCTTATTTCCGTCCATGCTCGTTGCCGGGCGGCGCCCATTTCTTGGGATACTTCTGGACGACCGCCGCATGGTGCGGGCCGGGGGAGTCGTGGAAGTCCATCCGGACCGAGGGGGAGGCATGCAGCACCTCCACGGAAACACCCCGGGGCGACGGCCGTGAGACCCAACTCCCGCGCTCCTGATGGACGTATTGGTGCCGGTAACTGTTATAATACATCCCATAACTTGGATAGTAGACATATTCATCCTGCACGACGATCACCGGTTCCACCGCAACGGGTGCCACATAGACGGCCGCCGGACCCGGGCGGTCCACATAGCCGATGCAACCGGCAAGGGTCCCGGTGAGCATCAGACACAATATCAATCCAACCCGGCCGGCCGGTGGAACGGGTCTCCTGGAATTCATGGTTGGAAAATGCCCGGACCATCCGCCCCCCGCCATGGGGTGTAACCCTAACTTCAATCCCAACCCCAAACCTGATTCCCGCCCCGCACCGGGTGACCCGCATTCCCAACCTCCCGCCCAACCCCGGGCGGGACCCGGGCCGGGTCCCAACCCGGTGGATGCCCGGCTATTCCCGCGGCTTCCTGGAGGGGAGAGTCTCCACGGTGTTCGTTCCCGTCCGTTCGACCGGGGCAGGCTTTCCCTTTCCATGCAGCTTGGATTTGGGTTGGGGTCTGGTCAGCACATCCGTGGGCCGTCCTTTGGAGTCCGACGGAAGGGCTCCGGTTCCGACTTCCCGGCCATTGCCCCGGGCGGGTTCCGGCACCTTCGACTTGGCTTCGCTGGCACGACGGTCCGCCTCGGCCCGCGAGGCTTTCAGTTCTGCCTCCCGGGCGATCCGCTGCGATTGTTCCTGCGCCTTCGACTTGGATTCGTTGGCGCGACGGTCCGCCTCGGCCCGTGAGGCTTTCAGTTCTGCTTCCCGGGCGATCCGCTGTGATTGTTCCTGCGCCTTCGACTTGGATTCATTGGCGATACGATCCGACTCCGGTGGGAGGTCATTGGCACGTGGCGTCGTCGCGCCGCGAGCGGGCACCCGGACCGGGTTTTCAACCGCCGCGGGGAGAGGCCGCCGACGGGCGACCACCTCGGCTTCCTGCGAGTGGCGGAGGTCGCGCGCCGGGATCGATTCGATCTTCCGTCCGCTGGCCTGTTCGATGACCTGGGTGCGGGGGCCCTCATTGATCACGGTGTTGTTCACGACCTTGATATTGGTGATGTTGACCGTCTGATTGATGATGGTGGTGTTGTTGACCACGACCGTGGCAGGACGCACCGGTTCGAGAAATTTCCGTTCCTCGACGATGACAAAGGCACGGGGCGCGACGACGGCGACGTTCACATTGACCGACCCACCGGAGACCACCCTGACGGACGGGTGCAAGGGGGCCCAACCGACGTAACCGCCCCCCCGGTGCCAGGAGACCCAGGCGGGGGCCCAGACGGTCTGGGGCACCCAGAACCAGCCGATTTCAGGGCTCAGATCCCAGCGTCCGTAGTGGTAGGTGGCCCAGCCCCATGGTTCATCGCTGGCCCAATACCAACCGGCATCGGTGCGTTGCCAGTAACCATTGGAATAGGGACGCCAATCGGACTCGACCCGGCCCGGGATCCAGCAGCGCCCGTAGGTTCCGACCACCTCCCACCGGCCGTATTGGGAGAGCGGTTCATCAAAGTCCCGCTCGGTACGGATCGTGAACGATCCCTCCACCGGTGGTGGAGCCACATACACCTCGCGGACGGGGGGCGGGGGCACATAGGCTTCCCGGACCGGCGGTGGCGCCACATAGACTTCCCGGGGAGGCGACGGTTGCTCCACGTAGATGCGTTGGGGAGGAGGTTGCTCGACATAGCCCACACATCCGGCCAGCGCCACGAGCAGCGGGCCGAACATAAGGAACCTGGCACAGCCGTATGATTGAAGGACTTTTCGAGGATTCATCATGGGAGATTAAGTGGGGGTCCGGCGGTGGCAATGGGATTTGCCCCGCAGGGAAGCGACCGGGCGCATCCGGGCATCGTGGAAAGCCGGGCCATGGGAGAAGCTTTCAGTCGGCGAGGAGTTCACTGACGGATGACAGGGTGGGGATCCGGTCACACACGACCTTGGCCGAAACAAGGATCGGCACCGATAACAAGGCACCCGGCACACCCCAGAGCCAGGTCCAGAAGATCAGGGACACAAAGATGACCACGGGGTTGAGCGTGAACCGGCGCCCCATCAGGATGGGTGTGACGAGGTTTGCCTCCAAGAGATGGAGCAGCAGATACAGGCCTGGCGGAAGCAGACCGGCCCATAAGGAATCGAAGGAGAGGAGGCCCACGGTGCCCAGGAGGACGACTCCGGCGACGGGACCGAAATAGGGCACAAAATTCAAGAGCGCCGCCAGGACCCCCCACATGACGGGATTCGGCACTCCCAGCCACCAAAGCCCGGCGCTGACCACCGCGCCCAAGGCCGTGTTGATCAGCGATACCGAGAACAGGTAGGTGGAAATGTTCAGCTGGATTTCACGGCTTATGTCCACCGCCCGCTTTTTGTCCGTCAAGGTCGGCATGACGCGGACCAGCTTCTGCAGGAACAGGTCACCGGAAGCGAGCAGCAGGTAAAGCAGCACCAGCGTCTCCCCCACCCCCGCCAGCAATGTCCCGGTCCAGTTGAGGATCGAATGGGTGCCACGGTTGTCCTTGAGCTCCACCGTCGGGGCTTTCTTTTGCTGTTCCTTTTTCTCCTCCTCCGTCGCGCCGAGGTTGTTGACCGCGGCCGCCGCCAGATTGAACCGGACGAGGCGCGGGAACACCGTCTGGACCCGTTGGCGCAACTCGGTCATGTGTTGCGGCGCCTCATTCATCCAGGTCAGGGCTGGGTGACCGAGTTGGAAAAAGCCGGTCCCGACAGCCGCGGCCAAGAGGCAAAGCACCACGGCGGATGAGAGTGCCGGCGGAATATGAAAGGAGGACAACCAACGGATGCAGGGCTTCAGGGCCATCGCGATCATGCACGCCAGGAAGAGCGGCAACACCACGGGCCGGGCGAAGTAGAGGAACCCAACCGCCCCCAGGACCATCACGGCGATCTGCCCCGGGGTTGATTTCGCGGCCGGGCCGCCCGCCGCCGCCCCGGGCGGTTCACCGCCGGCCGGCAGGCCACCCGGGCGTGGGTCCGACGGCGGTCCCTGGGCGCCGATTGCGGACGGGATCACGGATCCTTCGTCTGGCGGGGGCGTCATTAGGACCTCACGGCGATGCGGGAAGTTCAGTCGCATTTTCTGCCGCATCGTTGGGCGACCAGATAGCCGAGGAGGGCGCCGACCCCGACTCCGATGGCGATGGCCTGATAGGGATGCTCATGCACGGCTTCATCGGCCGCCTTCGCCCCTTCAAGCGCCTTCTCGCGGGCGACAACCGCGATTTCCCGACCCCGTTCCAATGCCGCGGCCAGACGCTTGCGGGCGTCGCCGACCTTGTCCCCGGCGACATCGGCGGTGGCGATCATCAGGGCGCGGGCATCCTCGACCAGCTGGTTCATGTCATTGCCGATTGCCTGTGTTTGTTTGCTCATATGTTCCGGACCTAAAGTTGATGGTGATTGTTCCACGTCAAAACCGCGGTGGCTGGGGATCGCTGATTCCCGTTTGCGGATCCGATCCCCCCGGCAACGTCAGAATGGGTCGGACGGCCGGACGCTGCCATGGGGTGTAACCCTAACGAAGCTTTGCTGGCGTCCGGCGCAAGGACCCCCTCCGCATCCGATACCCGTCATCGCACAATGATCTCGGGCGGGCGCACCACGAGCACCGGCGGGGCCACAATGACCTCGGCCTGCCGGTGGACGCTTTCATGATGGTGGTGCCGACCCTCCGAGACAATGCATCCGGGGGTGGTGAGCAGGGTGAGGATCGCGGCGAGCAGAAGGGTCGGTTTCATAGGAGGGCTGTATCAGCCGTGGCCGGATTGTTACCCTGAGTGGGGGGAATCCTCCATGGGGTGAAACCCGACTCTTGGAGGCCGCCGCCCCGAGACCGAAGCCGAAGCCGAAGCCGTCGGCCCCGGGACCCGAGGGAAGGCAGGTCAGGGTTTCAAACCGCCCAGGGCCCCCACGATCGCCTTTTGCACCGCCGGATTGGACAGATTGCCCAAGTGCCCGCCCTGCTCGAAGACGGTCAGTTGGTCCGGAGCGAAAGTGGCGTGGAGCCAGGCGAGATCCTCGTCCGCGAGGAGAAAATCGTTCTGGTTGACGATGACACGGACACCGGGGTTGGCGCGCAACCCGGTCTCATAGGTCCGCAGGTCCCCGGCGGTTGCCAGCGCCTCAGCCGATGGCGACACCCCCCCCTGCGCCTGGTAATGCGGGACCACGAACTTCTCGAGATAATCCCGGTAGGAATACTGCAGGATTTCCTGGTAAGTGGCATCGCGTCTCAGATGCCCGATGGGATGCTGCAGGACGCCCTGGTTGTTTCTCCGTTGGCTGCTGTAGATGATGTCCCGCAGCATGAATCGGAAGGTCAATCCGACGAGGAACTTGGATTCGATGGCGCTGAACGGCAGCGAGGCCTGCGGCGTGAGGGTTCCCTGGCTCAGGGCGGCCACCTTCAGGAAGGTGTTCTCGATGTCGTCGGTCCGCTCGGCCTCCGGCCAGTTCAGGGGGGCCCGGTAATACTCGTCCAGCATGGAAATGCCGTGCAACAACCGCACCGGGGTGCTGATGGCGACATAACGGTCGAATCGGATCAACGGCGCCGTGTTGGTCGGATCCGCGGCGGCGATGAACAGCGTCTGCAAAGCCCCCATGGAATAACCCATCAGCGCCTTCCGGCCGAACCGGTCCGGGTACAGGGCATTCAACCGGTGCTCCACCTCCGTCAACGCGACCTGCATGTCGTGACCGTCCACCGGCAGGTAGGCGGGCATCGCGGCGGTCGAGGCGTTCTCCATGAACTCGGAATTGAACACGCTGCTGACGCACACGGCGGAGAAGCCGTTCTTATACGCGAGTTCAGCCAGCGCCAGCGAGGGTTGGGACAGCCGGTGCGAGCCCAGGCCGGGAATGAGATAAACGACGTCCGCCTTGCCCGGCTGCAACCAGAACGTGAACTTCAATTGGCGGCCCGTTGCCGGAATCACTGCCGACCGGGTCTTGCCCTTGTCCACGAAATCGGGATCCGTGGGCTTGAAGAACACGGATTCGATCGTTTCCAACGAGGCCTCATCCTGTTCCCCCTTCACCTGGAAATCCGCCACCCGGTTCGCCCGCGCAAAGGTCCAGGCATACTGGAGTTCCGAATAAGGGTCCATCTCCGCCCGGCTGAAGCGCACATACTCGCCCACGGTGTCCGTGAGGTCGTTATACTTGATCGCATAGGAGACATAGGTATAGGGACCGAGGTAGGTCAGCGGATTGTTCGCCTTGATGTCATAGGCACCGAAATAGAGCAACGGATTGGCCGCGGTGTCGGCGGCCAGGCCGACGGTGTCCCGGTCGCTGCTCGGCCCGTAGATCGGCAGCATCAGGAAGAACCTGGGTTCCCAGCCCCATTTGCCGAACGTCTGCCCGAAATCCGCGTCCGCTTTCGGGATTTTCCACTTCTCCGCCACGTCGAAGATCCCGCCCACGCCGATGGTGGTGTTGCAGAGGAACCGGTAGGATTCATCGCGTGCACCCGTCCATTTGCCCTGGAGCAGGTTGTTGATCAGCCGCCCCGGATAAGTGACGTTCCGCCCGAAATGACCGATGCCGGTCCGGATCGGCTTCACGACGATGAACCGATAGACTTTGCCGGTGGGTTTGACGAACCCGGCCATCACGCCCTTGTTGAAACCCCATATCACCCGGTTCATCGGCTCCAGCGGATCGGGGACGGACTTGGGCAGTACAATCGTTCCCGCCGCGGCGGAATGCGGGTCCGCGGCCATCGGGGGTCCGGTCGGGTCCGGTCGGGGTGCCGGTGCCTGGGAGTGGGCGACCAGACCCCCGCCCAGGACGATGGCCAGCACCACGCGACCGAGGCCAGCCAACCGGATTCCGGTGGCGACGTGGCGACGCAACCGGCGTTTGGCCCGACCCGGGAATGCGAGGTCGCCGTGCTCTGATCCCATGGCTGCCGGGTCACTGCTCATTTGGCCGGAAGATGCTGTCTCGGACCCCGTGTGGGAAACCTTATCTATGGGCGACCCTTTCATCCGCGGATTCTCCCGCGCTTCAGACAGGGGCTGCAGACGGTGATGGAGTCGGCCAGCGGGCGCACTTCCTGGAAGCGGAGCGTATCGCCACACGCGAAGGGCCGCGGGGCGCGTTCCGTTGCCAGGCCAGCCTTCGGGGAAGGCACCGGGTCGATCGCGGCGGTGTCTCCCAATCCTTCGGGGGGCGGGCAAGCCCTGGACTTTCTTCCCGTCAGCAGCGTCAGGGCGAGCAGGGTCCCGTTGATCCAGGCGGTTTTCATTTGGAGAGGGAGATTCCGTCAGGCTGCGTGGGCGCATTGGCTGCGCCATTCACCAAGGCCGGTTGCGGGGGCGTGATCACGGTCAGATACTGGGAGAAGGACCGAACCGTTCCATGGGGTGTTCACCCCACGGGAAAAGGATTCCTTATACGATCGTCGGCTGAACGCTGCTCTCGATGATGCCCGTGCTGATGGCATAGCGGGTGAGGCCGGCGGTGTCATGGATGTCGAGTTTTTCCATGAGATGTTCGCGGTGCTTCTCGACGGTCTTGAGGCCGATCCCCAGCTGGGCGGCCGTCTCCTTGTTGGCCTTGCCTTCGGCAATCAGCTGGAGCACTTCCATCTCCCGGGAGGTCAGCCGGGCCTCCTTGTTTTTCGCCGTGAGCCCGATCCGTTCCACCGGGTGCGGATTGAGCCGGTCGATCCGACGGGCGACAGCGGGGCTGAAAAAGGTCTTCCCCTTGTGGACTTCGCGGATTGCCCGGCACACATCCTGGGTGGAGGTCTGTTTGAGCAGGAATCCCATGGCCCCGGAATCAATCGCGTTCCGGACATAAGCGTCATCACGGTGGGCCGAAAGGATCACCACGCGGATGCCGGGGACTGCCTTGATCATCTGGCGGGTGGCCTCCAAGCCGTTGAGCAGGGGCATCGCGATGTCCATCAGCACCACGGCAGGTCGGAGCTTCGTGGCCAATCCCACCGCCTCGCGCCCGTCCTGGGCCTCGCCGACCACCTCGAAATCCGATTCCAACTCCAGCATCTTGCGGAAGCCCTCGCGCACAATGGTGTGGTCATCCACCAACAGGACCGTGATTCGCCTCGTTGTCATTCAGGATCGGGGGTGAGTGGCCTTCAGCCATTTTTTATCTGTGGTCGCGGGGTCTTGCCGAGCGGAATCCATGCCTTGCGATCGGATTCTTCCCGACCTGAGAGGCCTGCCTGATCCCGTCATCGAAGTGTCCCGTGGCGGTCAAACTAGGCGGGCTGGACTCACCGGACCATGGGGTGAACACCCCATGGCTGAGGTCCGGCCGGCGAACCGCTCTGAAGGTCATGAAAAAGCGCCTCAGCACGATCCCAACGGTGGCACCGCTTGGGCTCGCCTTCGCCCGTCTGACCCAAGACTCGGCACCCCGGGGCACCCCGCCGTGGGTACCGTCCTCCACTTTGAACACCCTCGTCATGAATCCCCGCAACCTGGTTATCATCCTCCTCGTCGTCGCCGCCATGGCGGCCGGCTGCAAGCCCTCCGCCGAGACCGTGGCCAACGACCCGCACGAATCCGCGGGGAAACAGATGGAGGCCCTCAAAAAGGACGCCCAGGACACCGCGAAGGAGGCCAATGATTATACGTTCGCCCAGAAGGCCGACTTCACCGCGGCCATGCAACTGCGTCTGGCCGAGTTCAACCGGGATCTCGAGAAGCTCACCGCCAAGGTGGAGAGCGCCGGCGCCGACGCCAAGGCGAAGGCCGGGCCCAAGCTCGAGGCGCTCCGCGGACAACTGGCCAGGTTGAACAAGCAACTGGAAGGGTCGAAAGATGCCACCGAATCCACCTGGGGCGAGGTCAAGGCCGGGTTCAAGACCGGTTGCACCGAGGTGAAGGATGGATTCCAACAGGCCCGGCAATGGGTGAGTGACAAGATCGCCCCCTGAACACCGGCCGTGATGCCGCCGGGGGGGATTACACCCCATGGCGGACGACGGGTGACCCACTAATATCTCACCGTATCCAAGACCGGATCCTATCAACCGTAGCAAAGATTTAGCTTATGAAAATGAAGACCTCCCACACCCTCGCCCTGCTCACCATCACGAGTTTCGCCCTGTATTCCGGCGCACCGCTGCACGCCTCCCAGACTGACGACCGCATCGAGTCTTCCGCCCGGAAGTCCTATGTGTTCAAAACCTACCTCAAGGACGACTCGATCAAGACCGACTCGAAGAACGGGGTGGTCACCCTGACCGGGACGGTCGCTGAGTCGTCCCACCTGTCACTGGCGCAGGACACCGTTGAGGGTCTGCCCGGGGTCAGGAGCGTGGACAACCAACTCAAGGTCAAAGGAGAGATGCCCGCCGAACATTCGGATGGCTGGCTCAGCACCAAGGTGAAGACCGCGCTGCTGTTTCATCGCAATGTGCGGGCCACCAAGACCGACGTGAATGTGAAGGATGGCATCGTCACGCTGACGGGTGAGGCGTCCAGCACGGCCCAGAAGGAACTTACCACTGAGTACGCAAAAGACGTCGAAGGCGTCAAGGAAGTGAACAACCAGATGACGGTCGCCCGGAATCCGGCCAAGCCGGTCGAGACGGTCGGTGAGAAGATCGACGACGCGTCCATCACCGCCCAGGTCAAGGCATCCCTCCTGTCCCATCGCTCGACCAGCGCCCTCAAGACGAAGGTGGCGACGGTGGACGGCGTGGTCACGGTGAGCGGCGTGGCCCGGAACTCTGCGGAAAAGAGCCTCGTCACCAAGCTGATCAATGATGTCAACGGGGTGACTGAAGTGATCAACAACATGACCGTCGAGGTCGCGGCCGCGGCCAACAACTGATCCGCTGCAACATGAGGGCCGGTGCGACCCCGCACCGGCCCGGATCCGCCTGGTACAGGCTTGGGAAACTTATCTTATGTTATACACGATCGCGGTGATCCTGATTGTCCTCTGGCTGCTGGGGTTGGTGACGAGTGCCACGATGGGCGGTTTCATCCACATCCTCCTGGTGATCGCGGTCATCATGATCCTGGTCCAACTCATCACCCGTCGCGGGTGAGCCTCCCGGTCCGGCCCGGCCGGCGGCGGCGGCGCTGCCACTTTCACTTTTCTGATTTCATATGAGCACAAAAACCATCGTTGCAGTCATCCTGACGGCCCTCGGCGTCGTGGTGCTGGCTTACTCGGGCATCACCTTCAAGACTCCCGGCAAGCCGGTCGAATTCCTCGGGGTCAGCATCAAGACCACCGACAGTCACTTCATCCCACCGGTCGTCGGGGCCCTGGCACTCGTCAGCGGCATCGTGCTGCTGGTCGTGAGTCCCAAACGGGCCTGAGCGGTCGGGGAGGAAGGGCACGGATCTCACAGGGACGGCGATTTCTTCCCAAACCACAGACTCCCAACAGTCTGGCACAAATCTCGCAAAGAAAATTGGCGGTATGCAGAAGCGGTTGGCGCATGGATGGGTGGATGTCGGGGTCGGATTAACGGGTTTGGAGTAACAGGTTCATTTCGGCCCTGGCGTCCCAACGGAACCGGCTGTGTCGGACAATACGCACGGTCGGTTCCCCTCGATTTTGCCCGGATTTATTGGAGTGAATCTGGAGCATAGTAAGCGGGGCCGGACGCAAGTCTGGCCCCGCCCATCGATCCCCATCACGGGCACCTTCATCGACGCCATCTTCATCGGCGCCTTGTCGGGGCCGCTTTTTTCCGGCATCATCCCATCCGAGCCATGAAGACCCTGCTCCCTTGCCTTGCCCTCGGACTCACTCTCACCGCGTGGGGACTCTCAGCCGCCGACTGGCCCCAATGGCGCGGCCCCAATCGTGACGATCATTCGCCCGACACCGGCCTTCTCAAGCAATGGCCGAAGGAAGGTCCCAAACAGATCTGGATCACCAAGGATGTCGGCCTCGGTTACGGAGGCTACTCCCTGGTCGGCCGCCAGCTCTTCACCGTGGGACTCCGCGACGACAAGGAACTCCTGCTCGCGCTCGATGCCAGCAACGGCAAGGAACTGTGGGCCGCCCCCATCGGCACCCCGTTCACGGAACAACGGGGTGATGGTCCGCGCATGACGCCGACCGTCGATGGCGACCGGGTTTATGCGCTCGGAGCCAAGGGAAACCTGGTCTGCGCCCAAGTCTCGGACGGACGGGTTCTCTGGCAGAAATCCCTGGTCAAGGATCTGGGCGGGAAGGTCGAGGTCTGGGGTTACACCGAGTCGCCCCTGGTCGTCGGCAACAAGGTCCTCTGCACCCCCGGCGGGTCCCAAGGCACGATGGCGGCGCTCGACAAACTCACCGGCGCAACGCTTTGGCGCACCACCGATCTCACCGATAGAACCCAGTACTCCTCACCGATCCTCATCAACCACGGCGGTCACCAGCAGGTGGTTCAACTGATCGAGAAGCGCGTCTTTGGTGTCGATCCCGAGTCCGGCAAGGTTTTGTGGAAATCCGACTTCCCCGGGGCGGTGGCGGTGATTCCCACCCCCATTTACCAGGATGGCCAGATCTATGTGAGCTCCGGCTACAAGGTCGGTTGTGCCTCGGTGAAACTGTCCGCGGACGGGAACTCTGTGGAGACGGTGTACGAGAACAACAAGGTGATGA
>JANYCC010000140.1 GCA_025360495.1 Verrucomicrobiota bacterium
TCCAACCGAGGAAACACACAGCGAGCAGCACGAGATAGAGCCCCATCAGATACCGTCCATGCAGACTGGGCGTGCCCACGGCGGCGCGGGCGGCATAGGCATAGACAACGAGTGCCACCAAGGATCCGGCCAGGACGGCCACCAAACGGATGAGGCGCACCCATTGCGACCTTTGGGTAATCCGCCAGAGCAGCAGGGCCGCCCCCAAGCCAAAGAATGTCGTCAATATCTGACGTTCCCATTCCGGTGCCAGTGAATCCAGATAGCCGTTCTCCTGCCAGAAAAGCCGCGACAACATGAAGTCGGCGTCACCCGGTCCCCAGGAGGCGAGGAACGACTTCACCGCCCCGAGGACATAGCGGCGGACCGGTGGATTGGTTTCCGGTTCCGGGGGCAAGGAGGCAAGGGGCAGGAGTTGTCCTTGGTCGGGGACGAAATCCCAGAGGGGGATCGCCTCGTGGAGGCCGGGGAGCTGGGGTGCCGGCATCACGGCGTTGAAAGCCAATGCAAGGACCGGCACCAAGGCCAAACCCGTCACCCACCCTCGGGGGCGGGCACGGGGGTCCGCGACCAAAGGTGCCGGGTGCACCGGACGCTTCGCCAACGCCCATTCGATGCCCGCCGGAATCAACGCCCCCGTCAGGATCACCCACCAGATCGGAGGCCGAAACGCCAAGCCCAAGGCATTCCAAAACGGTCCGATCACCCGGGACATCTGCCCGTCAAATTCCGGGGTCGCAACCCAACGCGACACCCACAATCCGGCTCCAAACCACACCCAACCCAGCCAACGCGATGAACTCCGGACCACGCTGGTTGTTCCCACCGATGGCCCCCGAGGTTCACGCCCCAGGAACCATCCGGCGAGGGACGCCGCCATCAACCCACCCAAGGGAATGGCGTTGATCGAAGTGTGGACGGCCAATCCATAGCCCAATCCCAGCACCCCCAAGACCCGGACCGGGACGACCGCGGAGTTCACCATCCGGGCGATTCCCGCCGCAATGACAGCATATAAGCCGATCAGGAGTGGGTAGTTCGAAACGTTCATCGCGAAGAACGGCAGGCTGGGCACCAATAGTATCCACCACCCCAGTGCCGGAACCGGAGTCTCTCCGACGCCGCCCCCCGCCAACCCCCAGGCGCCCAACCCCACCCCCAACGTGGCCACAAACAGGCTGATCAACCGCAATCTCCAGATTTGCGACGCAGCGGTCCCTCCGGAGATCCAGAACCGTGTCCCGCGCCAAAGCCGCGCCGCCAAGGCCGAGCGGGCTCCCGGATGGGTGTCCATGGTGGACGGATGGGCGATGAACCAAGGATGCGGATGCCCGAGGTCAGCGGCCGTGAATTTTTGGTGGGGGCGGGACATCATCCGGGCGAAATGGGTGCGGAATCCCAAGTCCCATGCCGCCTTGACCGCGTCCTCGTCATGCTGCCAGACATGATAGCTAAAGACGTGGGGAACCTCATCGATCCCGAGGAACGGCGGGGTCAGCAGCGCATAGCCCAGGGAGCATCCCGCAAAGATCATCGCCACGGATCCGCCCGCCCGGCGCCGCAATCCCGGACCAACCCCGATCGGAATCCACCACACGCCGACTCCGATCAAACCCATCGACACCCCGACCCAAGCCCAGACCCATCCGGCCGATTCCTGATCCCAAAGGGACGCCAGCAGCCCGGCACGGGTTCCTGCATTCCCACCCGACCAAGTCGTGAACCGGCCATGCGGATATGCCCACCGGACCTCCTTTGACCCCGACACCGGCACCTTCACGACCAAGGCCCCGCCATTGGTGGAAGCCGGCCACATCGACGGCGGACCCACCAGGCTCCGCAATGCCAGCGCCACCTTCTCCCGGGTTTGCAACTCCAAGCGCCAGTGGTGACCCGGCCCCACCGCAGACCCCGCCTCCGCTGGGCCAACCTCGGCGGACGTGCTCCGAAGAAACACCAACAGATCCTCGGTTCGCATCCGACCCGGTTCACCCACCCGCAAGCTCGAGCCGTCCGTCAGGTCCCGAAGTTGCGCCCGTAACAAATGCGCGGTGGCCGGACGTTCCGGCATTCCCGGGTCGTCGTGACGGACATCCAACAACAGGTCCACGCTCCGCAAGCTGGAGTGTGGAAGGGGCAGCAATTCTTCGAACTCCAAGGTATGGATCCAAGCCCCGCCCGGTTCCTCCTCCCTCGTGAGTGGCACTCCTCCGGAACGCAGACCCAGCCCAAGGTGCGCGGAGTTGTCCGGGCTCCAGAATTCAATCAGGTGCGTTCGATACGGCAGTCCAGGGCGAGAGAGCAGGAACACCATCCACGCCGCCAACACGCCCACAATCCCGACCGTCAGCAGGATGCGCTGACGCCGGCCCCACGTCGCGGGCGCGCCTTCCGCAGAGCCCACGGTCGCCGCATCCGACTCCCCGTCCGGGGATGCCCCGACCCGGACGGATCGCCGGCTTTCGCCCTTTCCACGCGTGATGATCCGATGCCGGGCCATGATGTTGTCCGTCCGGTCGACCGATTCAACCAGCGGTGGCCCCAGGTTTCTTCCGGCTCTCGGTCTTGCGCCAACCCTTTTCCCGGCGGCCCACCTCGGCCCGCAACAATTCCTCCGCCGACCACCCGCGCTGCTGGCAATACTCAGCCCATTCGAACAACTGACGGCCCACCTGCGTCCGGGAGGGCCGGGTCTTTCCCACCGGCGGCACCGGCGCGAGTCCGGCCTTCCCCGCTTTCTTCAACAGCTTTTGCGCCCGTTGCAACGCGGGCAGATGCCGTGGGACGCCATCCAAAGCCGACTTGCGTTCGCGCACCGAACCGGCTTTCTCCGCACGCTTGATCTGCTCCCAATTCGCCCACACCTGGTCGACGTCCTTCACCGTCACCTCGCCGAAGACATGGGGATGCCGTCGCACCAGCTTTTCGACGAGCCGCCGACAGACCGTGTCGAAATCAAACGTCCCGCGTTCGCGACCCAATTGCGCGTGGAACACGACCTGCAACAACAGGTCGCCCAACTCCTCGACCAATTCCGGTTCGTCCTCCGCCTCGATCGCGTCGATCAACTCGTACGCCTCTTCCACCGCATGCCAACGCAGGGTCTGGTGATCTTGCTCGCGGTCCCACGGGCACCCGTCCGGCGCCCGCAAGGCCGCCATGATCCCCAGGACTTGGCTTACCGGGGCGAGTCGGGCGGAAGGCGGTTTCTGCATGGCGGGGTGGGGGCGGTCAGCGGTCAGCGGTCAGTAATCGGTGATCAGTAATCGGTGATCAGTAATCGGTGATCGGTGGACAGTAATCAGGATCCGAGGGTCAGGGATTCGAAGCGCGGGTTCATCAATTGGAAGTCAGGGATCAGGACCGGTCGTGCGAATGTTTTTCGTTCCCGCTGACTGACCACTGATCACTGATCACTGACCACTGACCACTGACCACTGACCACTGATGACTGATGGCTGCCCCCGGCACGGCCTCACTTCGGCTTGTTCTGGAAAGTGACGACCTGTTCGTCCGGTCGGGCCAACCCGAGTTGTTCCCGGGCTTCGCGTTCGATGGCCCGGGGATCGTTGCGCAGGGATTCGATCCGGGCCTGGCCCCGTGCGACGGCGATCTCCAACCGTTGCACTTCCTCCTGTCGTTCCTGCAATTCGCGGCGCATCAACTCGTTTTTCACGATCAACGGATGATATTTCACGATGATCAGCGTCGCAACGGCCAGGACGATGAGCCAGAGCATCAGCCGGTTCAACCAACCCAGAACCCCCAGGTTGACGACTCCTCCGGCCTCCGACGTGTCGCTCATTTGAAGTATTGTTTCCAGATCTGCAGCCGGCCGTCAGGCCCAAACTGCAGGCGCAAGACCGAGTCGGGCGTGCTGTGGACCTCCATTCCGGAATTCCAACCCCAGGATCTTCGCCAGCCTCCCCCCATTCCCCATCCCGGCGCCGGGGTGCTATAAACACTCCCTTTCTCCAACAGCCACTCCGTCACCAAGGTCCCGTCCGTGGTTGTTTCCTTCTTGTCCGGCGGACCGAATTCCTTGACCGCATCGTCATAACGATACTGGCCGACCCGTTGGTTCCAGTCGGTCTTCGGGGTGTGGGCACAACCGGCCAGCAAGACCAGCACGGCGGCAAGACCGACCCAGCCGGCCGGAAAACAACGCCGAAACCATCCAAGGCTGCTCATGCGGGAAGGCTAATGCGACCGCTTCCCGCCGGCAACCGCGCCGCGCACGCCGGGTTCGGCCCACTTGGGATTGCGCTACTCAGATTTCACCGCATCCCGGGCTTCCTGCCGGGCCCAGAACCATGCGACCACGATGGTCAATTCATACAGGACCATCAACGGGGCCGACATCAGGAGCATGTTGACCGGGTTGCCGTCCGGGGTCACGAAACCGGCGATGATCAGGATCGCCACGTAGAAATAAGACCGGTACTTGGTCAATCCCTTGACGTCGAGCAACCCGATCTTCACGAGGGTGAGGAGCACCAGCGGCAACTCGAAGCTCAGCCCCATGCCGAGGAGAAACCAGCAACTGAAGCTGATCAGGTCATCGGCCCGCCACATGTCCGACCCGAACCCGAGCCAATTGGAAAAGGCCACGGTGGTGCCCAGGGTGATTGGCAGCATGAGGAAATAGCAGAATCCCACGCCGGCGAAGAAGAGCCCGGTGGCGAAGGCCACCACCTTGTTGAGGAACTTCTTCTCATGCATGTGCAACGCCGGGAGGATGAATTGTCCCAGGAAGAACAACACGAACGGTGCCGACACCGTGATCCCGCCGAACAGGGCGATCTGGACCGCGATGGTGAAACCGCCGCCGGGGCTCAGGACTTTCAGGTCCACGCGCATCCCGTATTCGGCCCCCACCGGCGGGTTGGTGTCGGTCACCAACGCCATCACCAGGTTGGTGCCCACCGCCAGGGGTTGCAACCGCAGCAGGAGATCCTT
>JANYCC010000457.1 GCA_025360495.1 Verrucomicrobiota bacterium
GATGACGCGCCATCTGGAGGCCCTGCGAATGCCGGAGGTCGAGGTGCTCTCGGTCAAGATCTCGACCCTTTATTCACAGATTTCAGCGTTGGCGCGGGAGCACACGGTGGGAGTCTTATGCGACCGTTTGGAAACCCTTTATCAGGCGGCGGAAAGGGAGCCCTATGTGCGTGCGGACGGGGTGGCCGTGCCGAAGTTCATCTATCTCGACATGGAGGAATACCGGGACCTGAGGCTGACGACGGATGCCTTTATGCGCACGCTGGAACGGCCCGGAATGGAACGGGTCCAGGCGGGCATCGCACTGCAGGCCTATATCCCGGATTCGGCCCGGGTGCTGCGCGAATTGCATTCGTGGGCGCGCGGTCGCGTGGCGCGGGGTGGCGGGCCGATCACGGTGCGGATCGTGAAGGGGGCGAACCGGGAGATGGAGCGCGTGGAGGCATCCCTGCGCGGCTGGCCCCAGGCGCCGTTCCGCACCAAGGCGGAGACCGACGCAAATTATAAACGGATGCTCTCGGAGGCCATCACTCCGCAGAACCTCGCGTCGGTGCGGATCGGCGTGGCGTCGCATAATCTGTTCGACGTGGCTTATGGGCTGGTGCTGGCCGGGAAGGCGGAGGCGGGGGACCGGGTGCAATTCGAAATGCTGGAGGGGATGGCGAATCATCAACGGCGGGCGCTCTTCGACCATACACACAACGTTCTGCTTTATGCGCCGGCGTGTCGGAAGGAGGAATTCCTCAATGCCATCGGCTATCTCATACGTCGGCTGGACGAGAACACGGGGCCGGACAATTTCCTGCGCCATGCCTTCAGGCTTCGCGTTGGCAGCGGGGAATGGGACACCCTCGAACGCGGCTTCCGCGAGGCTTTTCAACTGCGCATCCCGGACGTTCCGCGACGGACCCAGAACCGGTTGCATCCGGTGCCGGACGGGCCGCGGGCGGAGGCGGTGTGGACGGAGTTTATCAACGAGCCGGACACCGATTTTTCCTTGCCGCAGAACGGGGAATGGGCGGCCCGGTTGGTGGCGATTCCCTTGGAAAGCCGGGCGACGGGGGGAAAGGAGGTGACACCCCGCGATGTGGAGGACGCGGTGGCATGGGCCCGGGCCGATGCGGACGGATGGCGGACGATGTCGGTGGAGGACCGCTCGCAGGTGCTCGGCAAAGTGGCGCATGAAATCCGCAAGGCCCGCGGGACCCTGATCCGCGCGGCGATGGTGGAGGGCGGGAAGACGATCGCGGAAAGCGATCCGGAGGTCTCCGAGGCGGTGGATTTCCTGGAATTATATCGGGGCACGGCGCGGATGTTCCAGGAGATGGAAACGGTGCAGGCACGGCCGCTTGGAGTGGTGGTCGTGGTGTCGCCGTGGAATTTTCCGATCGCGATCCCATGCGGCGGAATCGCCGCGGCCCTGGCGGCCGGGAACACTGTCATCCTCAAGCCGGCGTCGGACGCGGCGATGGTTGCCAGGGAATTATGCGGGTGCTTCTGGCGCGCGGGTGTCTCCCGGAAGGCCCTCCAATTGCTGCCCTGCCCCGGTGCCGGTGTGGGCCGCGGGTTGGTGGCGCATCCCGGAGTGGACGCGGTGATCCTTACGGGCGGCACGGACACGGCGCGGCGGATCCTATGCGGGCGCCCGGAACTGCGGCTCTTCGCCGAGACGGGCGGGAAGAACGCGACCATTGTGACGGCCCTTGCGGACCACGAACAGGCGGTCCGGCACGTGGTGCATTCCGCGTTCAGCCATGGCGGACAAAAGTGCTCGGCGACCTCGCTGCTATTATTGGAGGCGGAGGTTCATGACGATCCTTCCTTTCAGAGCAAGCTGCGCGACGCGGTGGAAAGCCTGCACGTCGGACCGGCGCGCGAACTGTCCACCCGGATCGGCCCCCTCATCCGACCACCGGACGGCGACCTCCTGCGGGCGCTCACGACGCTCGAACCGGGCGAGTCATGGGGCGTGACGCCGCAACCGGTCGGGGAGGATCCCAAGCTGTGGTCACCGGGCGTGAAGTATGGCGTGCAACCGGGAAGCTTCATGCATCTGACGGAGTTATTCGGTCCGGTGCTGGCCGTGTTGCGATTCACGACCCTGGTGGAAGCCATCGCGCTGGTGAACCTGACCGGCTACGGCCTGACCAGCGGACTGGAGTCGCTGGATGACCGTGAACAGGAGACCTGGAAAGCGGGCATCCGTGCGGGGAACCTTTATATCAATAAGCCGACGACGGGCGCGATCGTCCTGCGGCAACCGTTCGGCGGGATGGGGAAATCCTGCTTCGGGCCGGGGATGAAGGCAGGCGGACCCAATTATGTCGCGCAGTTCATGGCCTTTCAGGATCGGCCGGTGCGGCTTGAAGGCGGGGTGTTGGCGGATGCCTTGCTCGAAGATCTACGGCGGCGGTTGCTGGCCATCGGTGAGAAGATTGGGGTGGAGGCCGCGGATCCGGATCTGGAGCGGGTGCTCGTGGCGATGGCGAGCTACGACTCTGCCTTTCGTGAAGAATTCGGACGGGGGCACGATCACTTCCGCCTGCTGGGCGAGGACAACCTGCGGCGCTATCTCCCGATCTCCGGGCTGCGGGTGCGGGTCGATGGGCGGGATTCCTTCTTCGAGGTTTTCGCCCGGACTTGCGCCGGGCGGGTGGCGGGATGCCACGTGACGATCAGCACGCCGCCGGATCTGACGCATCCGGCGGTGCGCAGGCTGGACGAATTGACGGGAACATGGGCCGCGGGAATCGAGTTCATCGAGGAAACGGACGCACAGTTGGCGGAGACCTTGCGCAACGGCGGCGCGGAACGGTTGCGCTTTGCGGCGGCCGACCGTGTTCCGGTGCACCTGCGCATCGTGGCCCATGAAACCGGGGTATATATCGCGGATGCGCCGGTCGTGGCGGAAGGACGGGTGGAACTGCTGTGGTATGTGCGCGAGCAATCGGTCAGCCACGCATGGCACCGGTACGGGAAGCTCGGTTCCCGGGCGGACGAGCTTCGTGCCGAACCCTTATAAAACCGGGTTCCCCGACACGCTGCGAGCCCGGCGGTCAAACCATCCTGTTTCAGGGGCGGACATCCCGGACCCCGTGTCGAAAAGGCGATGGTTGGTGCAAGGAGTCGTTTGACGCTTTCCTTTCCGGAACGCCACACTCCCGCCCGGTGGGTGCCCCGGCATGGAAAGTGGGATTTCTGTGGGGGCGGCACCGGTTCACCCGTAGCATGGCGGAATCGCCTGAGATCGCCCAAGGCTGCTCGGGTCTGCGCATGTTTCTGAGACCTCCCAGTCGCCGCCATGGCCGTACGGTCCCAATTAAAATCTGGGGCTGGATCCTCTCATCCCTTGTCCTCCAGTTGGTGCTTCGCGCTGCGGATCCGGCGACCGCCCAACTGTCGGTGGCGGCCGTCGCCGGATCGCCCTTGCTCACCAATGTGGTGCAGGTCCGCAACATGACCCTGGCCGAGGCGGACGCACGGCATCGGGTCCGGGTGACGGGAGTGATCACCTATTACGACCATGCCGATCTCCTGTTCATCCAGGACCCGACGGGCGGCATTTATGTCTGGCCTTGGAACATCACGGCCTCCACGGCCGGAACGGGCGAACTGAGAGCGGGCGATTCTTACGAGATCGAGGGCTTCACGGGGGCCGGCGCCAGTTTTCCGATCATTGTGGACCCGAAATACCGACTTTTGGGAAAAGGTTCACTGCCGCCGGCCAGGCCGGTGTCGTTCGACCATCTGATGACCGGTGTGGAAGACGGCCAATGGATCGAGGTTGAGGGGATCGTTCGTTCGGATATCCGGGTGGGGGACAAGCGGACGCTGACGCTGGCGGAAGGAGAGCACCGCATCCTCGCGCTTCTGGACGAAGGGCCAGGCAGCCCACCCTCCTACGTGGACACCCTGGTGCAAATCCATGGGGTTTGCGCCACGACCTTCAATGATCGCAAACAGGTGACCGGTGTGGTCGTGTCGATCCCGGGCCCGGATCACGTCCGGGTGCTCGACCCGGCCCCCAAGACCCGGATCCAGCCCCTCGACTCCATCAGTGGGCTCATGGACCGGTCAATGCATCTGGCGTCCGGTCATCGGGTCCAACTGCACGGGGTGGTCATCCTGCGGCGCAATGGGAAAACCTTTTTCATCCAGGATGCGACGGGCGGAGTTCGCGTTCAGTTGCCGCAGGATTTCCCGGTTCAACTGGGAGACCGGTTGGAAGTGGTCGGCTATCCCAGGCTGGGGAAATACGGGGCGGTCCTGGAGGACGCCAGCGCCACGCTTCTGGGCCACGGTCCCCGTCCCGAATCGATCCCTTTCACCGAAGCCCAATTCCAAGGGGACCACCTCGACACCCGGTTGGTCCGGGTTCAGGGCCGGATCCTCGACCACGAGCGCGGCGACCTGGACCAGGGCATCTTCCTGCAGGCCGGTCAGGTCTTTCTCCGGGCGACCCTGACCGAATCGTCCCCGCAGGATCTGCTGGTCGGTTTTGCGAAGGGGAGCCTGGTGGAAGTGACCGGGGTCTTCAAACCCCAGATCAACAATTCCGACAACCGGGCCGCCCAATTCCTGTTCAGTTCACCGGGCGACATCCGGGTGCTGGCCGAGCCCTCTTGGTGGAACGTCCTGCGGCTGGGTTGGTCGCTCGGGATCATCTCGGTCGCCTCCCTGATCGGGCTGGTTTGGGGACTGATGCTCACCCAAGCCAATGCGAAACTCAAAGCGGCCCGGGCGGAGTTGAACGTCGCGCAGGACAAACTCGAGGCCCGGGTGCAGGAGCGCACCATCGAATTGGGCAACGCCAATGATTCCCTGCGCAAGGAGATCACCGAGCGACGGCGGATGCAGGCGGAGATGGAGCAGGTGCAGGGGCGATTGGTGGAGGCCTCCCGCGCGGCAGGGAGGGCGGAAATCGCGACCAACGTCCTGCATAATGTCGGGAACGTCCTCAACAGCGTCAATGTGTCCGCCACCTTGGTTGCCGATGCCGCCAAAGACTCCTGCGTCTTCGGCCTCGGCAAGGTGGTCGAACTGTTCCACGAACACGATCGCGACCTCGGCACCTTCGTCACCGAAGACCCCCGCGGCCGCCAGGTTCCCGCTTACCTGGCCCAGCTTTACCAACACTGGGTGGCCGACCAGGAGGCGACCGTGCGGGAACTGGATTCGCTCCGCGCCAACATTGACCACATCAAGGGGATCGTCGCCATGCAGCAACGCCATGCACGGGTTTCCGGGGTCCGGGAAACCGTCGATCTGGCAGAACTGGTGGAGTACAGCCTCCGACTGAACGCCGATACGATCGACCCGGCCTGGGTGACGGTGGTCCGCGACTTCAACCCGGTGCCGCCGCTCAGCCTCGACAAGCACTGGGTTCTGCAAATCCTGGTGAACTTGATCCGCAACTCCCTGCAGTCCTGCAAAGAATCAGGACGGACGGACCCGCGGGTGACGGTGCGGGTGGGTTGCAGCGAGGACCGGGTCCGGGTGTCCGTCCTGGACAATGGGGTCGGCATCCCGACCGAACATCTGGACCGCATCTTCCAGCACGGATTCACCACCCGGAGCGATGGGCACGGCTTCGGACTGCACGGCGGCGCGCTGGCGGCGCAAGAGATGGGTGGGTCGTTGACGGTCCGCAGTGACGGACCCGGCCGGGGTGCTGCATTCACTCTCGAACTGCCACTCCACACGGAAGGGAATCCTCATGGATGATGTGCCTGCCAATCGGAATCGGCGGATCCTGGTGATCGACGATAACCCGGCGATCCATGCAGATTTCCGCAAGATCCTCTGCGGGGCGGCCCCGGGTGGGGGCGCACGGGCCCGGGCGGAATCCGCCCTGTTCGGTTCCCCCCCGACCGGGGAAGATCCCCCGGTGTTTGAGGTCGATGTTGCCAGCCAGGGCCAGGAAGGCCTGGCCCAGGTGCAACAGGCGCTGCAAGAAAACCGGCCCTATGCCCTGGCATTTGTCGATGGGCGCATGCCACCCGGGTGGGACGGGATCGAGACCATCAGCCGCATCTGGAAGGTCTGCCCGGAACTGCAGGTCGTGGTCTGCACCGCTTACTCCGACCATTCGTGGAACGAGATCGTGACCCGTTTGGGACGTTCCGACCGGCTGCTGATATTGAAGAAGCCTTTCGACAATATCGAGGTGCTGCAACTGGCCAGCGCCCTGACCGAGAAATGGCGCCTCCAACAACAGTCCGGGCACCGACTCGGCGAGTTGGAACGGATGGTCCGGGAGCGGACGGCCGCGCTCGAAACCTCCAATGTCGAGCTGGCCGCCGCCAACGGCTGTCTCTTGGAGGAAGTCGAGCGTTCCCGCCAACTCGTCGCCGCCGCGCAGAGGGCGAACAAGGCCAAGGACGAATTCCTTGCCAACATGAGCCACGAGTTCCGCACCCCGATGAACGGCATCATTGGGATGACCGAGCTTCTCCTCGGAACACCGCTCAACCCCGAGCAACTCGACCAGGCCCAAACCATCCAACAGAGCGCCGACACGCTTTTGGGGATCCTGAGCGACCTGTTGGATTTCTCCCAGATTTCCTCCGGCAAACTCAAGCTGGAGAAGACTGTTTTTTCCCCACGGGAGACTCTCGAAGGGGTGATGCAGTCGCTGGCCGATCCGGCGCGGACCAAGGGAATCCGGCTATCGAACACAGTCAGTCCGGCGGTTCCCGGGGAATTGCACGGTGATCCCCACCGACTCCGACAGCTGCTCCTCAACCTGGTGGGCAACGCCGTCAAATTCACCGAACAAGGCGAAGTGGCGGTGGATCTCTCCGTCCGGGGCGAATCTTCCGACTCGGTCGAACTGCGTGGCACCGTGCGCGACACCGGGATGGGGATGTCCGCGGAGGAACAGAAAAACGCGTTCGGATCCTTCACCCAGGGGGATTCCTCGACCACCCGGCGGTTTGGGGGGACGGGGCTGGGCCTGGCGATTTGCCGACGATTGGTGGATCTGATGGATGGCGACATCGGCGTGACGAGCAGCCCGGAGCGGGGTTCGACCTTTTGGTTCAGCGTCCGGTTCGAGAAACAGCCCCTCCAAGCCGGGCGCCCATCCAGCTCCGGATAGCAAGGGGCCGCATTCTCCGGAAAGCACGCACTCGCCCCTTTCCCAGCGCACGGCTTCGCCGCTATCCTTCACGAAAGCCATGAAATCTCCCGCCTATCGCCGTGCCGTCGGTCTCGCCGTCCTGGGCGTCACAATCGCCACCCCCGCGGTCCTCGCCCAACACGCCAGCGGTCATGCCGCCGCCCAACAGATGGCCTCCACCATGGCCGTCCATCCCGGGCTCGCGGTCGGTGTTTTCGCCGCCGAACCCGAGGTCGTCAATCCGTGCAGCATGGACGTCGATTCCCGCGGTCGGGTCTGGATCACCGAGGGCGCCAATTACCGCTCCACCTTCCAGAAATGGGGCAAGCTCCGTCCCGGTGGCGACCGCATCCAGGTGCTCGAGGACACGGATGGCGACGGCGTCGCGGACAAGTTCACCACGTTTTACCAAGGTGAGGAGATGAATGCGGCACTCGGCATCTGTGTGCTGGGCGACACGGTGATTGTCTCGCGTTCGCCGGATATCTTTGTTTTTGAGGACAAGAACCACGATCTCAAGGCGGATGGCCCGCCGCGAAAACTGTTCACCGGGATCGCCGGAGTGGATCACGATCACGGCGCGCACTCGTTCCAATTCGGTCCGGACGGCAAGCTCTACTTCAATGTCGGCAACGAGGGGAAACAGCTGAAGAAGGGGGACGGCAGCGGCTGGGTCGTGGACCTGGCTGGCAACGAGGTCTGGGGTCACCGCAAACCCTATCAACAGGGCCTGGTCTTCCGTTGCGACCCGGACGGTTCCCACCTCGAGACCCTGGGCTGGAACTTTCGCAACAACTTCGAGGCCACCGTCGATTCCTTCGGCACGATCTGGCAATCCGACAATGACGATGACGGCAACAAGGGCGTGCGGATCAATTATGTCATGGAGTTCGGCAACTACGGCTACCACGACGAGATGACCGGGGCGGGCTGGGGCGACAAGCGCACCGGGATGGAAGAAGACATCCCCCGCCGGCACTGGCACCTGAACGATCCCGGCGTGGTGCCCAACCTGCTCCAGACCGGCGCGGGTTCGCCCACCGGCATCTGCATTTATGAGGGCGATCTGCTGCCCGAGGTGTTCCGTGGCCAGATCCTGCATTGCGATGCGGGACCGCGTGTGGTCCGCGCTTATCCGGTCGGGAAATCCGGCGCGGGTTATACGGCGCAGATCGTCGACCTGATCTCGTCCGCCGACAGTTGGTTCCGCCCCAGTGACGTGTGCGTGGGGCCGGACGGTTCGGTGTATGTCGCCGATTGGAACGACGCGAATGTGGGCGGCCACTTCATGGCCGACCAGAAACTGGAGACGATGACCGGGCGCGTGTACCGCGTGGCGCCCAAGGGACATCGGCCCATCGTCCCGAAGCTGGATGTCTCGACGCCGGCCGGGGCGGTGGCGGCGTTGAAGTCGCCGAACCAGGCGACGCGCTATGTGGCCTGGCAGGCATTGCATGGGTTCGGCCCCGCGGCGGAGGGTGAACTGAAGAAACTTTGGATGGACCCGAACCCGCGTTTCCGGGCCCGTGCCTTGCAATTGCTCGCGCGGATCAACGGTCGCGGGGGTTATGTCGGCAACGGGCTCAGGGACCCGAATCCCGACCTGCGCATCACGAGCCTGCGGATCGCCCGTGAACTGGGCATGGACGTGATCCCGCTGGTGCGGCAGCTGGCCACCGACCCCGACCGTCAGGTGTTGCGCGAGTGTGCGATAGCGCTGCGTGGGAACAAGTCACCGGAAATGCCGGCGTTATGGGCGAAACTGGCGGACCATCACGATGGCCAGGACCGCTGGTATGTCGAGGCTCTCGGCATTGGTGCCGACAAGAATTGGGATGCCTGCCTGGGGGCGTTTCTCGAGTTGCGAGGTGGTCAATGGAACACGACGTCGGCCCGCGACGTCATCTGGCGATCGCGTGCGAAAGCGACGTCCGGGCTGTTGGTGAAAATCCTGAAAGACCCCTCGACGACCGAGAAGGAGAAGCCGCATTTCCTGCGGGCGTTTGATTTCCAGAGCGGGCCGGAGAAGGACGCGGCGGTGCTCGAGCTGTTGACGGCCTCGACGCGTTGAACTTCGGTGTCGGGCTCGACGCGGCAGGGGACGATCTCTAACCTGCGGGAGCGATGCAGTTGTTCCAGATCATCTTCAACCCGGTGAGTGCGGCTGAACTCGGCCGGCTGCCCCGGGATCTGCAGTTGCACATTCTGGGGCAATTCCGCGGATTGCCCCAGGAACTGCAACGTGAGGATTCGCATTTCGGGCTGCTGACGCGGCACGGCCGGACGTTGACGCGATACCGGCTGGGGGATTACCGGCTCTATTTTGAGCGACATCCCCTGGGAATCGTGGTCCACCGGATCCTGAGCAAGAACACGCTGAAGGATTTCCTCTTCCGATCGAGCCTGCCGACACCGGAAGACGAGCAACTGCAGGACAACCCCAAGTTCTGGGAGCTGATCGAGCAGACCCGCGAGGAGAAGTAGCCCGTTTCCGGAAGCCCGTTTCCGGAAGCCCGGCCCAGCCCGCCAGCCCGCTAGCCCACTTCTTCGCCCAATTCGACGTTCCAGTAAGCGATGTCGAGGAAGTGCTTCCAGGAATCGTGCACGGCGGTCCCCAGGTTCACCTGCATGAAGGGGCGCCACTTGGGACGCTTGGGCTTGCGCACCAGGCGCATTCCCGCCTCGGCCGGGGTTCGGTTGGCCTTGTGCGTGTTGCACGGGATGCACGAGCACACAATGTTCTCCCAGGTGGTCGGGCCCCCACGATCCCGGGGCACCACGTGGTCGAGGTTGAGGTCCTTCCGCTCGAACACCCGGCCGCAGTACTGGCAACGATTGCGATCGCGCTCGAAGATGTTGTGACGGGTGAACTTGACCTCCTTTTTCGGCATCCGATCGAAGAACAGGAGCAGGATCACGCGGGGCACCCGGATCCGGAGGGCCACGGTGCGAACGACATCCGCCCGATCGTCCGGGTCCTCATGGGGCAGGTCCCGCCACTGTTGGAAGTCGTAGGTGCGGAACTCGCCCGCGGGGGTGCCGGACACCACTTGGGCATGGCCTTCGAACAGCAGGCCGAGCGCCCGCCGGACCGAGCAAAGGTTCACCGCCTGCCAGAGGCGGTTGAGCACCAATACTTGTTGGTTCAATATCTGGGTCACGTTAAACCCTTCGATTGAACGGACTGGGTAGCCAAGCCGACGGACAGTGTCAACTGGTGGATGGCGCCGGAAAGCTTTGGAAGGCTGCCGAATCCATCCTGGAAAACGGGAAAACCGATGCCCGGAACTTCGGTTGCGACCTTGGAACTTTCAAATCGGCGAGACCATCCTCGTCTCGGCAGCGTCCGAGGAATGTGAAACCGTGGCCCCATGCACCGGGTGTTCGGTGTGGTGCCCGTCCCGGCAGACCGGGCGACCCGATGAGCGACACTGCCCAGTTCGAAACGTTCCTCGCGAACTACCAGGACATGGTCTACGCGACCGCCTTCCGCCTGCTGGGCCACGAGGCGGAGGCGGAGGACGTGGCGCAGGAGGTTTTTGTCCGGGCGTGGAATCATTGGCACGAACTGGTGGGAAGCGTCACCGCCGGAGGTTGGCTGAAGACCGTCACCCGCAATCTCTGCCTCAACCATTTGGAACGGTACCGTGCCCGGTGGCGGTTCTTCACTGACCTGAAACCGGCGGATGCCGATGATGACGACGACGGGTTGGAGGCGACTTTCGGGAGCGAAAGCACGGTGGAATCAGACCTGCTGAACCAGGACCAACGGCGGATTCTGGAGGAAGCACTTCAAAAATTGCCGCCGGACCAGCGGGTGGCACTGGTGCTCTACCATTACGAGGATTTGGATTATGCCGACATTGCGACCCGGCTGGGCGTCAGCTTGGGGAAGATCAAGACCGACATCCATCGTGCGCGGTTGGCGCTGCAGAAAAAGCTGCAACCGTGCCGTGCGGAACTGGGTATCTGAAGAAGGAACCACACATGAACCGTCCTGAACCTGAGCCGGATCCGTTGGCCGCCTGGGCCGACCAAGCGCTCCGGCAATTGCCTGCACGCCCGGCCCCGGGTGATTTGGTGCCGCGGGTCCTGGCTGAAATCCGGCGACGGGCCAAGGCACCTTGGTATCGACGACCGTGGCTCCAATGGCCGGCAACCCACCGGTGGGGATCCGGCGTGTTGCTGGCCACGTCCTTTTTCCTGGTCTTGGGAATGGTCGCGCCGCGGGTGGGTGCTTTCATCCGCCATCATGAGAGGTTCCAACAAGCCACCCGACTCACCGATGGCCTGGTCGCGTTGGGGGAAGCTCCCGCCCGGGTCGGGCATGCCATCCTCGTCTGTTTCGATCAGGTTCAACCGTGGGTGGTGACCTCCATCCTCTGCAGCCTGGCTGTCGCATGGCTGTCCACCGTCGGGCTCGGAACCGCCTGCTGGCGGATTGCCCGCACCCATCGCTGACACCCTCCTCCCATGAAGCGTTTCTGCCTTTCTTTCTTCCTCGTCGCCGGTCTGGTCCTGGGCCCCGTCGGCACCTTGCAAGCCCGACCCCAAGCGGTTCCTGACATTCCCTCGGTCCCCGTCGTTCCCGCGCCCGCCGCCACCGTCGATGACGCCGATCGCGAACCGGACAAAGCGGCGGACGAGGCCGCTTCCAAACCGTCCCGCCGCCGGCATCGTGATGTCATCCGCAATTTCGACGATTATCACGTCAAGGCCGGTGAAGTGGTCCATGACCTGGTCGTCAATGGCGGCTCCGTCCAGATCGACGGCGAGGTGGAAGGCGATGTGGTCGTCACCCTCGGGAGTGTCACGGTCACCGGCCATGTCCAAGGCGACGTGGTCAATGTGGGACGGGGTGTTTATGTGGAGGATGGTGCCCGCGTCGAGGGGGACGTCGTGGCCGTGGGCTATGGGCTGAAACAGGGATCCGACGGATTGATCAAGGGCCGTATCACCAACCTGGGACCCTTGGGATTGCCCGCGGGGTTCCGGGACCGGGTGGTGGCCTATTTCGAACAATGTGTTCTCCTGGCCCGTCCGCTGGCGCCCCGGATCGGCTGGCTCTGGATCACGTGGGGCATTCTCCTCGTTCTTCACGCACTGCTGGGGTTCATTTTCCCCGGTGCTGTCAACGGTATCATCCGCGTGATGGAACAACGTCCGGGCGGCACCGCGTTGCTCGGAATTCTCGGACTCCCGTTGGTGTTGGTCGCCGCCCTGATCATCGCCGCCACCGGCGTCGGATTGGTCGCGATCCCGTTCCTGTTCACGGCCCTGGTGGTGGGGCTGTGCCTGGGAAGGGTCGCCATTTACCAATTCCTCGGGGCGCGGATGCTGGGTTGGTTTGGCATGACGGACATGGCGCCGGTGCTTCAATTTTGCGTGGGTGCCGCCCTGACGACCGTGCTGTTCCTGGTTCCGGTGGTCGGGCTGGTGACTTGGCTGCTCTTTGTTTTGTGGGCGTTGGGGGGACTGTTGATGGCACTCTTTTCACGGGAACGACCGGCGAAGGCAGCCCCGGCTCCTGCCGCCCCTTTCGCACCCGCTTCCGTGCCGGTTTACGCGCCGACTTACGCGCCCGCCCCTTCACCCGCAGCACCCGGGTCCCCCCCATCCACCACCGCCTTGTTCGCCACCACTCCCGCCGATTCGGGAGGCCCCACCGTCGGCATTGATGGAACTGTCCACGACGCTTCCCCCGGGTTCCCGACGGGCGGCGGGGTGTCGGCGGCCGCCGTGGCCGCACCGACCACCGGGCCCGCACTGCCTGCAGCGGGCATCACGCCCGGGGCTCAAGCCGGCGGGGAAGCGCCGGGTTGGCGGGTCGCGGAGCATGGTCCCGCCTTGGATTCAGCCGCGATTGCCGCCGCTCGCCGGCCGGAATTCTTCCGCCGTTTCGGGGCCTTGCTGATCGACTGGCTGCCTCTGCTGATCCTGGTTGAGATGCTTCCTGATCGCATCTCCCACTTCCACTTCAGCGATTACTTCGGGTGGATCCGCGCCCTGGCCGCCGTGGCCTATTATACGTGGATGCTCACGTGGCGGGGCACGACCTTGGGAGGGCTCATCACCGGATTGCGGGTGGTGCGCGTCGACGGGCGGCCGCTCACGCGCGACGTGGCTCTGGTGCGGGCCTGCGGCGCGCTTATCAGCGTCCCGTTGGGCATCGGGTGGTTTTGGGCCAGTTGGGATCCCCGGGGACAGACGTGGCATGACAAGCTCGCCGGCACGGTCGTGATCCGCGACGACACCGACCGCTCGTTGATCTGACCGTGGCGGGCACTCCGGGCTCGCCCCCGGCACCCGGCGGGGCTCAGGGTGCGGGTGCTGCGACTGCGACCGCATGAACCAAGTCCCCACGCCCGCCGTTGGAAATCCGGCCCCCCTGATCCCGGGCACCCTGTACCTGGTGGCCACGCCCATCGGAAACCTGGAGGACATCACCCTGCGTGCGCTCCGGGTGTTGCGGGACTGCGATGTGGTGGCGGCCGAGGACACCCGTCACACCGGGTTGCTGCTCCATCATTTCGGGCTCCGCAAACCGCTGCTGAGCTACTTCCGCTTCAATGAGGCGAAACGCAGTGAAGAGATTCTCGCCCGCCTTCGTGCCGGCGGCACCGTGGCGCTGGTCACCGATGCCGGATCACCGGGAATCAGCGATCCCGGCCAACGGGTGGTCGCCGCGGTTATCGCGGGCGGGGCACGGGTGGAACCGGTCCCCGGTGCGTGCGCGTTGATCGCGGCCGTCACCGCCAGCGGTTTGCCCACCGACGAATTCCATTTCGCGGGTTTTCTGCCGGTGAAATCGGGGCAACGGGCACGTCGTCTGGCCGGACTCCTCGCCCTTCCCGGCACGCTCTGCGTCTATGAGTCACCCCATCGCATTGAGAAGCTGGTCCGGGAACTCGCGGCCGTGGCACCCGGGCGTCGCTTGGTCGTCGCCCGGGAGTTGACCAAGAAATATGAGGAATGGCTCCGCGGCAGCCCCGCCGAAATCGCCGCTGATATCGGCCGTCGCCCCCGCAAAGGCGAGTTTGCCGTCCTGATCGGACCCGCCGGGGATCCCCAAGAAATCCTGCCGATGGACATGAGTGCTGAAGAAGATCCGGCGAGGTGATTCCGCAGGACGCCCATGCGGCGCCAGAAACCGAAGGGAATCGAACCCCCGTCTCACTTCCGCTCGCCGCGGAGTTTCACGAGTGAGAGTTCCTTCGCGCGTTCGTCGAGGAAGGTGACGATCAGGCGGGACAGATCGCGTTGGGCGAGATTCAGGCGCCAGGCCACGAGGGGCAGCACCAGCAGGAGCGTCCACAACCACCAGATTCCACTGACGCCGATCACGATCAAAAGCAGGCCGGCCAGCGAACAGAAAACGGCACGTGCCACAAAGCTCCAGTGACCCCGCAACCGGCACCTCAGGACCTGGGTGCCGTTCTCCAGATACTCGCAGGCGGTGACCAGTTCCAGACGCGCCCAACGGCTGCCATAGATCTCGACGTCATAATTGTTCCAGCCCCCGTCGGGCTTGTTCTGCCATCCCCGCTCATCCAACCGTTCCAAAACCCGCCGGAGAAAAACCGTCCGATCGACACCCGCCTCCGACCAGTACCGCAATTGTTCCAGTGATTCGGCGCGGTCCTCCAAGGTCAGGGAATCCAGGGTTTCACGGGCACTCAGGGGTGTTTGCTGCCCACGCAGATGATTCCGATGCCGCGCCCCGCCCCGGACCACCGGCTGCAACAGGAACAGCAGGGCCACCAACGGACGCGACCACATCCGCCGCCGACCGCGCGGGAGGTCGGCCTGCCAGGCGGCCGCCACGCACATGCCCAGCGACAGGAGCAGGCTGGCGACCCCGACGGTCCCGACATACGGCACCACCGAGGCCAGGACCAGCAATGGCAGCGTCACCAGCACATGGTATTCCAAGCTGGACACCACCATGAGGGTGAGGCCGGGGTCCGGATTATAAATGCTTTGGAAGAATCCGGTCCCAAACAGCCCGTGATAGATGATCGGTCGGCTGGTCTCGACACCGATCTTGGCGGGCGAATAGATCCGTCCATGCCAGATCGAACCGCCAAACCGGTTGAAATTCTCCGGATGACGCCGCTCGAGGAGGGCCTCGGCGTCGCCATAGCCGGCCTGTTGTTTGAGATAGGCCTGGATCGTGTTGCGCCGGTAATGCCAGACGAACCCACCCGGGCTGAACCCGATCCGGTAACCCCGCTGCTGCAACCGCCAACAGAGGTCCACGTCGTCGCCCGCCTTGCGGAACACCGGGTCGAAACCCCCGAGCTCGATCAGCGCCCATCGGTAAAACGCCATGTTGCAGCCGGGAACATGCTCGGCCACGCGGTCCGTGAGCATCACATGCGCCGGCCCGCCGGGGGACACCATCACCGCCGCCGCCACCGCCGAATCGTCCGGCGGCAGGAAATTATGTCCCCCCATCCCCGCACAACCCGCATGCATCAGGTCGCTGACGAGATAGTAGAGCCAATCCTCATCGGCCCGACAATCGGAGTCCGTGAACGCCACAATTTCACCGGTCGCGGCATAGAGACCCGTGTTGCGCGCCACGCTGAGACCCTCATTGCGATCGTGCCGGAGGGTCCGGACCTGTGGGTACACAGCGGCGATCTCCCGCGTCCCATCGGTTGAACCGTCATCGACGAGGATGACTTCGTAATCCGGATAATTGAGATGTTCCAACGACTGCAGGCAGGTCCGGAGGGTGGCGGCGCCGTTATAACTGGCGACCACGACCGAGACCCGCGGCACGGCAGGCAAGGGGAAGCAAGGCGCGGCGGCGTACTGGCGGCGGACAGCCTCAAATGCCGGCTTGCGAACCCGGGCCGCCGTGGTCAACCCGAACGCCCAGTCAGTCACCGGCCGGTCGTCCTTGTGCCAATCGTCGGTGAAGGCGAACACGACCGTGCCGGCACACCCATGGCGGAATGCCGACTCGATCTTCCACGCCAGGATTTCCGCCTGCCGCCCCTCCCCTTCCCGCAGGGTGTCGATGCCGAATTCCCCCAGGATCAGCGGCTTGGTGTCGGCCAGCATCTGCAGTCGGGCCAGATAATTCTCATACGCCCTCCGTTCGTGGAGATAGACGTTGAAGCAGAAGAAATCCACGGCCCGGGGGCGGAGGAATTCGGTCGGCGGAAAATTGCCGAAAGTGCAGAGCAATTCCGGATCCTCGGCCCGCGCGATCGCCACCAATTCATCGAGAAAGTCGGCCACGGCGGCGGCGCCCGACCACCGCACGATGTCGGCGGGGATCTCGTTCACGACGCTCAGGGCGAACACGGCCGGATGGGACCGGCACGCCCGGGCGGCGGCCCGCACCCGTTCCAATGCGGCCCCACGCGCCGCGGGGGAGTCCAGGAAGCAGAGGTGTTTGTTCCACGGCACATCAATCAGGGCCTTGATCCCGTGTTCGTGGAACAGGTCGAGCAGGGGCCGCGAAGGAATATGGTAGACCCGCACCAGGTTTGCGCCGAGTTCGCGCAACAGGGCCAGATCCTCCAACACCCGTTCCCGCGGTGGGAACGGCTCCCCGTCCGCGCCCCGGGCGAACGGACCATACGTCACGCCCTTGGGATGGAACTTCCGGCCATCGACACGGAAGAACTTGCCGTCGACGGTGACCCGGGCCCGTGAAGTGTGGGAAACCGGGGCCATCAGGCGTGCCACCAACCGCACTCGGACCGGGACCACCGTCCCTTCCGGGGGCAATCCGTCTGCATTCGCGATAACCAGCGCATCGGCCATGAGATTGGGCGTGGCGGAAGGAGAAGCAAGGCGGAGTCGGACCCGCCGGGCGGCGGGAAAAAAGGCCCGCCGGCGTCTCCGGCCGGCGGGCTTGACTTCTCCTATGCGTTAACCCTGCTGGCACTCACCAGCGGGGTTTCGACTCCGGCGACCTGCGTTTATTCAGCAACCCTTTCGGACCGGTCCACGCTGCCATTCCCGGTTGTCCGGAACCTCACACCCGGAAGCCCGGACGATACGATTTCGTCAGCAGGGCATTGGCCTTGGGTTGGTCGGTCTTCAACGCCCGGGCGTCCCATTGGAACTTCACCCCACTGCGGATCGCGACGTTTCCCAGCAGCACGGCTTCGGTCACCGGCCCGGAAATCTCGAAGTTGGAACCTGCCTTCGGTCCGCCCTTCGCCGCCGCAATCCACTCGTCGTAGTGGCATCGGTCGAAATTCTTCGCCTTCGCGAAAACCTCCGGGATCCCCTTGAAATCCCCGACCCGGGCCCCGCTCAGGAACTGCCCCGTCGCCTCGTAATTGGTCAGCAAAGAGTCCCGGCTGCCCACCACCAAGACCCCGTTCTCCGGGGTCAGCATCCCGTTCCACAGGGAGGAATCCGGACGCCGCCCCCCATCATACCACACCACCTTGAGCGCGGGTTGGAGTCGGCTCGCCGCGAAATGCCAGGTCACCACGGACCACACCGGGCCCGATTCTTCGGTGAGGCCGGCGGACTCGGCCTCCACCGAAATGGGGTCATGGATCTCGAAGGCCAATGCCAGCAGGTTCATCATGTGACAGCCCATGTCGCCCAAGGCACCGGTCCCAAAATCCCACCAGCCGCGCCAGGCGAAATGACCCCAGGCCGGATCGTACGGCCGCACGGAGGCCACCCCGAGCCAGAGATCGTAGGCGAGGTCCTTGGGCACCGGCGCACCCGCGGGCGGACGCCGCAAGCCCTGCTGCCACCACCGGCCCGGCCGATCGGTCCACAGGTGAACCTCCTTCACCTGTCCCACCGCGCCACCCCGGATCAACTCGGCCTCCCGTCGCAATTCAGGTTGCGCCATGTTCTGATTGCCCATCTGGGTGGCCACCTTCGCCTTCCGCGCCGCCTCCGTCAGATGCCGCGCCTCCCAGACCGTGTGCGTCAACGGCTTCTGGCAAAAAAGATGCTTCCCGGCCTTCAGCGCAGTCATCGAAGGGGGGAAATGCGAGTGATCCGGTGTGGAAACGGTCACGCCGTCGATCCCGACCGCCATCTGGTCGAACATCTCGCGCCAATCCGCGAACTTCCGCGCCCGCGGGAACCGCTCCCCCGCTTTCGCCAACCGGCCGGCATCCACATCACACAGTGCCACCACGTTCTCGCCGTCCACCGACGTGATGTCGGTCCAGCCTTTGCCACCGACGCCGACCCCGGCCAGGTTGAGCCGACCGTTGGCCCCCAAGACCCGAAGGCGGCTGACGAAGGGGAAGGCCACGGTCGCGGCTGCGGTTCGGCGCACAAACGAGCGCCGGCTGAGGGAAGCTTTCATGGGATGCCGCAGGCTAAATCACGCCGCATCCAGGCACCATCCCGTTCTTCTTCCCCCCTTCCCCTCCCCACCCCCTCAGCCGGACGGGCCCATCCAGCCCGAAGGAAGGGGGGGGTAACTCGCATGCCACAGACCTTTCATATCAGTGCGAATAATCATGCGCCATTATTCCGCCTTGTTTTTTCTTCTCAGACCATGTGGGGTGCGGCCGGGCGCTGGGGCGCGGCGCGGGCGGTCCGGGCGGCGGTGCCGCGGGCGAGGTGGTGCCGCGGTCTGGCG
>JANYCC010000043.1 GCA_025360495.1 Verrucomicrobiota bacterium
ACCATCGTTGAGGAACCCATGCGCCGCTTTTCCCAGCGCAACCAGCTCGTCCCTGAACGAGATCAACATCACGCCGTTGCTCGACCTCGCGTTCGTGCTGCTCATCATTTTCGTGATGACCACGCCGTTGCTGGAACAAAGCATCGACTTGAAACTCCCGACCGGTGGCGGTCCCAGACGGGCGGATCCACGGGACAATGTCCTGACTGAGGTCAGTCCCGCCGGGATCTATTCGTTCAAAGGGCATCCGGTGGCGGATGTCGCCGTTTTGGAACGCGAATTGGTGGCGGAATACCGGCGCAACACCAACATGATCGTGGTCATCCGGGCCGACGCCAGCGGGCAATTCCGCTATCCCGCCGGCATTCTCGATCTCTGCCGGCGCAATGGGATCAACCGCTTCGACATCGTCACCCAACCCGATCGACGATGAACCGCACGGAAACACGCTGCCTGGTCTCGTCCGCCGCCATCCATGCGGCGGCGGTGCTGGCGTTGTTGTTGGCGTCGTATTGGGCGGTGAAGTATCCGCCCCAGTTTTCCGAACCGATCGAGCTCATCGAGACCGGGATTAAGATGGACGGGCTGGGTGCCGGAGGGGGAAACCCCGCGCCCCCCGCGCCAACGCCCACCCCAGCGCCCCCGCCCGTGGCGCGTCCCGTGATCACGGAGCCGGTCCCTTTCATCCCGGTGCCGACGCCGACACCGCCGCGGGCGCGGGTGGTGCCCGTTCCGCCCGAAGTCCGGCCCGCGCCACCGAAGGATCCGCCGGTTCGCGAAGTCCTGAAAAGGCCGCCGGTGCACGTTTCGACCGAGGTGCTGAAATCGCAGTTGTTGGCGGACCACGTGAAGCCGCCGGTGAAGCCGCCCAAGGCGCCGATCAAGGTGGCCCCGTTGCCCAAGGGACCGACCCCGGCGGAAATCAAGGCGCAGCGGGAAGCACAGCGGGCGGCGGAGGCGGAGGCGTTGGCGGAACAACAGGCGCGGGAACGCGCCCGTGAACAGGCCGCTGCTGTGGCGGCGGCGAGGGCGTGGCAGGCGCAGGTGGCAGCCGTCGGTAGGACCCTGAAAGAAAGGATGACCGGGGAGACCGAGATCTTCAGTCCCGGCCTTTCGGGCGGCGGCGAAGCGTGGGTCGGGTATGGGACTTATCTCAAAGCTTTCTACGAGCTGCGATGGCGGCGTCCCAGTTCGCTGCCGGTGCCCGTGGCCTATGTCGGTGTCTCCATCACGGTGGCGCGCGACGGAACTCTCGTGCGGTTCGAAGTCATCGAGCGCTCCGGAATCCGGGTGCTGGACGACTCGGTCACCGAGGTGCTCCAGCGCCATCGCAAATTGGATCCGTTGCCGGCTGGCACCACCGATCCCGAACGGGTGTTTCGCATCAAATTCAAGCTCGAAGGAACCTCCGCATGATCCTCTCCCCCACCTCCCGGCGCCGCTGGCTTCTGGCCAGTGCCGCCGCACTCGTCCACTGCCATCTGGCGGCCCAACCCGACCCGTCCACCATCAACATCAGCGACAAGGTCGCGGGATTCGTCCCCATTGCCCTTTCCGGATTCACCGGGGAGGTGGATCAGACCTTGCGGTTTGACCTGGAAGTCGCCGGATTCAGCCTGGTGCCACCGGCGCAGGCGCGTTTCGAGTTGAACGGGAAGAACAATGGACAGATCGAGTGCACGTTGACGGACGCGGGGAAACACACCCTGTTTGCGCGCGCGTATCCGGGGGGCACCCCGCGGGCCCAAGCCCATGCCCTGGCAGATGACGTGGTGCAGGCCGCCATTCCGGGGCAGAAGGGGATCGCCAAGACCAAGATCGTTTTCAAGTTGGATACGGGCCATCGCAATGACCACAACGACGCGGTGTCGGAGGTGTGTCTCGCGGACTATGACGGGGCCAATCCGTTCCAGGTGACCCAGGATGGGACCATCGTGCGTTCCCCGGCATGGATGCCCGGGCACCGGACCCTGTTCTACAGCAGCTTCAGGCTGGGTCGGGCGTGCATCTATTCGCATGACCTGGCGACGGGCGCCCGGGCGGCGGTTGCGAGTTTCAACGGGATGAACGATGGGGCGGCGATTTCCCCGGACGGGACGCGGATCGCCATGGTGTTGAGCAAAGGCGGCAGCCCGGACATCTGGGTGGCGAACGTGGACGGCAGCGGGTTGCGGCAGTTGACCACGACGCGGGAGGATGATTCGTCGCCGTGTTGGTCGCCGGACGGTCGGACGATCTGTTTTTCGTCCCGGGCGGAGGGGGCAACCCGACTGTATCTGGTGGATGCGGCGGGAGGAGCGATGCGGCCGTTGAACACGGGGGGAATCCGTGGGGCCACGGAACCGGATTGGTCGCCGGACGGGAAGTCGATCGCCTTCACGCAGATGAGCGGGCGGGAGAACTTCCGGATCTATGTGGTCCCGGCGGCCGGAGGCGAGGCGCAATATATCTCGGACGGCGAGGACCCGACCTGGGCGCCGAATTCGCGGACCCTGGCGGTGGTGCGACGCAAAGGTGGGTTGCGGAGGTTGTCCCTGCTTGACGTGTTCACGCGTCGGGTCAAAGATTCCGCGTCATTTTCGGGCAGTTGCTCCCAGCCCAGTTGGGCCAGATAACCATCCCCGAAAATCTGTAGTATGAAGCGATTCTCTCAAATCGGTTTGATCAGCCTGCTGTTGGCCGGGGCGCTGGGTGGCGTCGGGTGCAAGCATAACCCCAAGAACATCACCGCGCTCCCCGGTTCGGAACCGCCGAAAGGAGGCACGGAATTCACCACGACCCAACCCTTCCAACCGACGACGGGGGTGCAACCCACCGGGGTGGACCGGAGTTCCAAGCCGATCACGCCGAGCAACACCTTTCGGCCGGTCGAAAACCCGAATGGCATCGACCGGACGGTGGACCCGCTGGCGGGTGCCGGTGCCGGTGCCACGGCGCCAGTGAATACGGACACGAATCGGCCCCAACCCGAAGGGGATATCCGTGCTCACACGACTGAAAACCGGGAGATGTTCGCCGGGAACACCGTCCACTTTGACTTCGACAAGAGCGCCGTGAAGAAGGGTGCCGAGACGACCAAGGTGATCGCGGTGGCCGAGTACATGAAGCTGCATACGGAGGCGAAGCTGGAGATCGAAGGCCATTGCGATGAACGGGGCACGGAAGGTTACAACCTGGCCTTGGGCGAGCGCCGCGCGCTTTCGGTCCGGGAGATCCTGCTGAACAGCGGGGTGTCGGCGGACAAAGTCACCACGGTCAGCTTCGGCGAAGCCCGTCCGGTCGATCCCGGTCACGATGAAAGCGCGTGGATGAAGAATCGCCGCGCCGAGTTCATCCTCCTGATGCCAGACGCTGGCACGGTGCGCTGAGTTCCTCTTTCAAATACAAAACTTCGCCCCGCGCCCCACGCGGGGCTTTTTTGCACCTTTACCCCCGGTTCACCGCGCCCTAGTTTGACGTACGAAACAAAAGCGACTGTGCGGTCCGGCTTGGGTGGAAAGTCCCGTCCCGACCAGTCCGATCCCTTAGGAATCTGAATTATGACGCTGTCCCTCTTCGCCTTTCTCGGCACGGGTGAGATGATCCTCATCGCCGTGGTCGTCCTCGTCCTCTTTGGTGCCAAGAAGGTGCCGGAGCTGATGAAGGGCGTCGGCACCGGCATCAAGGAATTCAAGAAGGCGTCCCGCGATGTCCAGGAAGAATTCACCCGCGCCGCCGAGGAACCCCCGACGCCGACCCCGACCCCGCCCGTGCGCAAGCCGGCCGAGACCATCTCCCACGACAGCACCCATCAGGCCTGATTTGAGGCTTTTGAACCCCGGCCTCTGAATCCCGGCCCGACCCCCAACCCCACCGCCCGGGAATTCGGCGATGCTCCTGGCACCGCTTCCCGGGCGGTTGTGTCGGTCGTGATCCCCGTCCTTGGGTGGATGCCCCGCCTGCGCAATGCCTGACGAACCCGAGATCCTCGATCTGGAACCGGTGCACCGGCCCGACCCTTCGGATGAAGACGAAGAGGCGGGCGGACCCGTCAAAACGTTTCTGGAGCACCTCGAGGACCTGCGCTGGACGATCATCAAGTGCTTCGTCTCGGTGCTCCTTGGGGTGGTGGTGTGCCTCAGTTCGGGGAATTTCATCATCCGGTTGCTCACCTGGCCCCTGCAACAGGCCATGCGGATGCGGACGACTTCGGAACCTTACGTGGTGGTTTCGTTCGGGACCAACATCCTCGGACGGTTGCCGCTGGCCCAGTTTCTGGTGGCGGGGGCGTCGACCAACAAG
>JANYCC010000101.1 GCA_025360495.1 Verrucomicrobiota bacterium
CCGATGATGCGACGGTGCAGCTTCACCTCCCACGTCTGCATCCCATTCGTGATCGAACCCGGCACGGCGAGAAAATCCGCCACCTGTTCGCCGCGAAAATGCACGCCCGCGGCGTTGGTCGGGACGCGCACGCGGAACGCCTTCAGGCCGGTGTTCTCGACCTGGTATTGGAGGTTCGCCGCGACCTTCACCTGCGCCTCGCTCACCGTGATGTGCTGCAGGCTGGTCACCTGCACCCACGCGTCCACCTGTTCGAGGTCCAGGGCCAGCGCCCATTGCGCCTGCAACAACCGGAACACCAGCACGCCCTTTTGTCGGATGCCCGATTTCTGCGGGTCCAGTTGCGTGACGCCGTCGCGGGCGCCGACCTGCAATCGCATGCCCTGTTCGGGGACGATGACGAGTTGCCCCCGTTGTTTGCCCGCCTCGCGGAATAATACCCGCGGTGCGATATAATTGGTCATCGCCTTGGTGCCCGGTCCGGAGAGGCCGACCGCGAATTGCTGCTGACCCTCGGTGCGACCCTTGAGTTGGAGCGTGATCACCCGGCCGTCGGGCGTTTTCAATTCGGTCCAATGGCTCAGGGCCGGGCCGCTGATCGACTCGACCTCCAAGGTCGGCGGCAACACGAAGCTGAGGCGGAAAATGCCGGCGCGGGTGATGGCCACCGTGGCGTTCACGGCGAGCACGGTCCGGTCCTCGCCCAGGGAGAGCGTTTCCTGCGTCTCCACCCGGACATCGGGTTCCACCGGCGACGCCTTCATCACCAAGGTGCCCGACGGGTCGGCATAACGGAAGGCGCGGCGCAGCGTGAGACCGCCGACGCGGGCCTGGAGCGTTTGCACCACGCCGGCCGGGAAATCCTCCAGATTCAGGGGCTGGAACGAGGGGGCGGCGACGCTGTCGAGTTGCACCTCGTTGCCGGTGGCGATGCCCAGCGATCCGAGTTGGCCGGCGGCGCCGTTCACGCTCAGCAGACCGGCGACCTGTTCGAAGGGCAGGGGTCCGGTGGGGACCTGCGAGCGGATGATCAGCGTGAACGGGCGTGATTGCGCGGGCTTCAGGCTCACGCGAAGTTTTCGGGTGTCGGGATCGAATCTCCACAGCGAAAGGATCGAGGCCGGGAGCGACTTCGGGTCCTTGGGATTCGCCGGAACAGCGGTCGGATTCGCCGCGTCGGCCACGTCGCTGATGGTCGCGCCGGGCGGGACGTCGAAGATCAGTTCCCCCAATTCGCCCTGCGCCGGCCGGATCTGGACCTGGTGCACGCCCTCGATGACCCCGGCCGCCGGCATATAAAGCTGGAACAGTTCGGCGAAGAAAACCGCCTTCTCATTCCGCACATCGCGGCTGCGCGGCTTCCATCCAATCCACGATTCCGTCGCGGGTGCCAGCACGAGGGTCGCGACGGTCCGGTTGGTTGGCGACGGATCGCGTTGGATCGAAACCGCGTTGGGGGAGAGCACGTCCACATCGAGATCGGGGAGCGTGAGCGTGAGCCGGTTCACGAGCCCGGGCAGGGTCGGCAGGATGAACCCGCTTTCCGCATCCCGTTTCACGATCTGCACCTGGTAGCGCACCTCGATGTCAAAGGAGCCGTCCTGCAAGGCGAGCAATTGATGGGCGCGCTTGGGACCGGCGGCCGCCTGGACCAGTTTGAGTGAATTGGTGGGAAAAGTGATTCCGGTGAGGACCGCCGGATCGAACAATACCGGCAACACCTGATCCTTGGATCCGCGCCATTTGATGGTTGCGGTGGCCACCCCGAATTTTTCCTCAATCCGGATGTCTTGCAGGACCGACTCCGCGACGGCGGGTTCCTTGGGCACGGAGCGGGCCGACGGTTCCGCCGCGGACCCGTTTTCCCCGGGAGAAGCGAGACAGAGCAGGGCGCCGACGAGCAATGCCGCGACCGCCGGCGTCGGGATGGGATCGGCGGGTGGGGTTTCCCGACGCGGCACCCGGAACAGGGCACGGGCGGCGGGGATCACCACGTGAAGGACGAGGAAGAGAACGAGCACCCCCAGGAAGATCGCGGCACCATCCGGCCAGCGCAGCGCGGCCCAGGCAACGAGCGTCCAGCCCAAGGCGAAGCACGCGATCCGGATTCCGTCCCGCGGGCGGTTGAAGGCATAACCCCACACCGTCAACGCGAGCAGCGCGGGCCAGGCATGACCCAGGCCGGAAGCGAACGTCATTTCATCGGGTTGGTTCGCCACGTCCACGGTCAGGGCACTGCCGCTCTGTTGAACGGGCGCGAGAAAGGACAGGCCGCGCGGCATCTCCAGTTGGGTCCGTCCGATCTCAGTCCATAAGGCGGCAAACAATCCCCCGGCAAGGACGAGTGCACCCAGTCCCACGATCGCACCGCCCAGATGGCGCACGCCATAACGATGCGCGCCGGATCGGGTCGCCCAACGCCACGCCCACACCGCGAACCCCACCAACGCGAGGGCCAAGGCCAGTCGCAGGCCGGCCGATCGATCGTCTCGGAGGAACCGGGCCATCCCGGCGAAACCCGACCCATCCGCCACCCCACCCGCCGGTGCGAGTGAGCCACCTCGATACGTGATCCTCCGGCCGGTGTCCGGTTCCACGTGCCATTCCGCGAGCAACACCGGCGCGGTGACGATCGGTGCCGCGACGGTCATGCGTCCCGGTGTCGGCGAACGCGAGGCCAGTTTCAGGTCCAGCGTCTGCACCGCATTGGGGTCGGTGCGCTGGGGGAGCGGTATGAGATCCGCGCCGCCATCCTTCACGGGCACGACGGTCGCGCCATTCACCGTGGCGGACCAGAGGGTCGTGCCCGCGGGCAGCGTGATGCGGAAGTGGGGATTGCCCCGGTTTTTCACGAAATAGCGCACGTCGGTCAGGACTTCGCCGTCCTTGGAAATGCGCGTGGTGAGGGCGGCGCGATCCACGATGAGGCCGAGGGTCTCGCCTTGGGCGAGCGGGCTCAGCGCGAGTTGGAGGTTGAAGGGGCGCGCCGTATAATGATAGGCGGCCAGGATCGGGGCATCGAAGAAGAGGCGATACTCGGCGGGCACCTCGGCGGTCTCCAGGGGCAGCAACCCGGGCGAGACATTCACCGGCCGCACTTGAAACTGGTACGCGCTCACCACCAGCGTGTGGCCCTGCTCGCCCTGGGCGTCGAGGGGACGCGCACC
>JANYCC010000161.1 GCA_025360495.1 Verrucomicrobiota bacterium
CAGAAGGTGAGGATGCGGAGCTCGCAGAACTCGGCGTATTCGTGGAGCAGGGCGGTGAAGTGCTCCTTTTCGGGGAAGCCGAAGAGGAAGCGGCGGTCCACGACGCGGGAGAGGCAATGGTAGAAGCCCACCGGCCGCTCCCGGGAGACCTTCAAGCGTGGCTGTCGCATGGACCGACCCTGCCACCCCGCCCAATCACCGTCACGATCATTCGACTATGGATCTGTCCCTTTGTATGTGTCCCTTTGTATGGAATGACCTTGTTCGGTGCACCAGGCGGACATCATGTCATCGAAACCGCCGGCAATCCGGTCACGGGTGGCTGGTCGGAGTTCAGGTCCGTTGAATTGTCCGCGGACGGCCGGACCCGGCTGATTGTTCCGGCCGTCATCGGATCGGGCGGACAGTTTTTCCGGGCCAAGGGAAACTGATCACGGAGCCCTGTTCACTTTGAATCCGGCACGGGCAGGCCGGCCGCTGTTCGGTAATACCGGTCATCATGCGGTTGCTTCCACCCATCGATGGGCGCCCCAGTCGTCGGCCGGTGTTTCGCCCACATCTCGTTCACGAACGCATCCCACCCCTGCCCTTGCCGCGACCAATCGTGATCCAAATCCTTCCCGGTCGCCGCCTTGATGGTCTTCACGAAATCACCGTCCGGCTCATACATCCAACGGTCCACATAATCCAGGAACGGGTCGTGCCCCCAGTTCTTCCCGGCGTGAAGCAACCGCAACACCAAGGCCTGGGCCACCCACCCGGCACTGGTGGAGGTCCGGCGATAGGCCTCGCTGGTGTTCTGCCCCTCCTGCCATTGCGAGGGCGGCGTATGCTCATAAGGCCCCCAAGGATGCCCACGACCCTGGTTCCTGCCCGTGCCGGTGACGACATCGATCCCCGAATGGCCGGCAAAGACGACTTTCGCGCCGGTCCAGGCATCCCCGTACGCGGTCTGCTCATCCTCCCCGAAACTCACCTTCGGGAAGGATTTGTTTATGTTCGCCAATTGGTCATCCCCCAGCAGCAGCCCGGCAAACACAATGGGGAGTTTCCGCCCGCTCCCGTGCCCTCCCCAGGAGGTCCAACCCGGATGACCCGCGCGCACCATGCCCCCGAGGTCGATTCCCACCTGGACCAAGTTGACCAACAACGCCTCTTTCTCTTCGGCCTTGATATCGGTGCACAGCAACAAAGCGGAGATCCCCACCACGCGTCCGTATTCCAACCCGTATTGGGGCATGTTCTCCACCGGTTCCTCAAACCCGAAGAACCCGGTCCCCACCCACGGCCGTTGGGTGAACCGCACATAAAGTTCCGTCCTCGGACGACTGCCGGTTGCGACAACCCCGGGCAAAAGTTCCCGTCGAAGGTTCCGGGCCAGGTAGGACTTTTGTTCCCGGTCACAAAAAGCCGGCCGGAACGCGTCCGGCGGCTGCGGATCGCGAACACACGTCAGCACCGCGGCGGTGCGGATCGGGCTGCTGTCGTCCACACCGCGCTCAATCTTGTTCCGCAATTGGGCGTCGAGCACCAGGCCCTTCGGCATGCTGATCGTCGAGACCAGCGAATCGCCCGCCCGCATCGGCACGGGCAATTTCTGGATCAATGCCGGATCGAACCAATTCCGAACCCCGCTGTCATAGGCAACCTTCATCCGCGCCGGCGGGTTCAACATGAAACCGTTGCGGACACGCTGGTCCGCCGGCCGCTCCTGGTCCATGTGATCCAACTGGTCCCCCGGGATCTGATTGCCATAAAGCGGCCGCGGATCGATCGCCCGGACGGTCACCGGCCCGACCACGTACCAGTCTCCGTTGACGAAACGCCCAACCCGCGCGGGTTGGTCAAAGGTCCACGTGATCCCGTATTGCGACACGCTCGTGCGCAACTCCAAGTCCCCGATCTTCGGGGTCGCCGGGGCGTGGGCCGGCGTGAAGATGACCGCGGGCCGCAGAAACTTGGTGTCCGCCATCACCGTCCCTTCGTCGTACGGATTGGAAGCAATGGCCACCATCTCCGCACCCAGCCCGGCCATCAGCAACAGTTTCCACATGGGCCCTGAAGGTTGGGGAAACCATGGGAGATTCAACCTTTGTTCTGTGCTTTCTCATGTCCCGGATCCCACCTTCCTTCCTCCCTGCCACGCTCCACGGCGGCAGCGATGCACCATGGTCCTCCGACTGTTCCTTTTGCTCTCAGTGTCATGCCTCGCCGTCCACCCTCCGGCCCTCGCGGTCGACCCGGCGAATCCGGAACCGGCCGTAAAGGCACGCGCAACAACCGGTCCGGCCTCGGTGATCATCAACAGGCTCCCCATCCACCTCGGCAATCCCGGAGCCCCGGAGTGGGACCGGTTCGCCGCCGATCCAGCCCGACCCGGACGTCTGGATCAGCCGTTTCGCGCCACCCCAAACACGGCTGAAGCGACGTTGTTCCTCCGACAGGACGACGTGAAACTGGACTGGATCGTCGAATTGAACGGACGCCGCCTGGGCAAACTGTTCCTGATGGAGGCCGATCTCATCCAGGCGATCACCGTGCCCGCCGGGGTCCTCCGCGAGGGCGACAATGTACTCTCCATCATCCCGCCGAGCGGGGCGGACGATGATATAATATTACGCGAGATCCTATTGGATCCCCGGCCTCCCACCGAGGCCATCAATGAGGCGATCCTGGAGGTGACGGTCGAGGATCGGGACCATCAACGGCTGCCGGCGCGAATCACCCTCGTCGACACGCAGGGCACCCTCGCACCGATCGCCGCCGCTCCGGATCAAACCCTCGCGGTGCGCCCGGGCGTGGTTTACACCGGCGACGGGCACGCACGCATCGGGGTCCGTGCGGGGCGGCACATCGTCCATGCCTCGCGCGGCTTTGAGTATGGCGCCGCCTCCCAAACGGTCGATCTCCGCCGGGGCGAATCGCGCCGGATCGTCCTCCAGATCGCCCGGGAAGTCCCCACCCCGGGACTCGTGAGCTGCGACACGCACATCCACACCCTCACCCATAGCGGCCACGGCGACGCCACCTTGGACGAACGGATGCTCACCCTCGCCGGCGAGGGCATCGAATTGGCGATCGCCACCGAACATAATTTCCACGCCGATTACCGGGTCGCCGCACGCCGCACGGGGGTGAAGGAATGGTTCACGACGGTGATCGGGAACGAGGTCACCACGGCGGCCGGCCATTTCAACATTTTCCCCGCTGATCCCGACGCGGCGGTGCCGGATCCGCGCCTGACCGTATGGCCCGAATTGATGCGTTCAATGCGTTCGGTCCCCGGCGTCCGGGTCATCGTGGTCAACCATCCGCGAAGCGTTCACAGCGGTTTCATACCATTCGGTCCCGAGAACTTCGATCCCGTCACCGGAGCCAACAAACGGGGTGGCGAATTCAGCTTCGATGCGCTCGAGGTGCTCAATTCCGGCGCCCAGCAGACCGATTACATGCTGGTGATCCGCGATTGGTTCGCCCTGCTCAACCGCGGCCGGCACGTCGTCGCGGTCGGGGCGAGCGATTCCCATGATGTCAGCCGTTTCATCGTCGGGCAGGCGCGCACTTATATCCAGGCCCGCGGTGCGGATCCCGCCCACATCGACATTGGCGACGCCTGTTCGAATCTCCTCGGTGGACGGGCCCTGGTGAGCATGGGATTGCTCACCCAGATCACCGTCGAGGGTCGCTTCCATGTCGGCGACCTCGCGACCAACCTCCCGTCACAAGTCCACGTCCGCGTGCAGGTGCTCGGGCCCTCCTGGGTGACGGCCGACCGGGTCGAGCTTTTCGAGAACGGCGTCCGGATCCGGGAGGCGGGCATCGACTCTGTCCACGGAAGCACCGCCGGCCTCAAGAAGGAGATCGAATGGATCATTCCGCGACTTGCGCGCGATTCTTATCTCGTGGCCATCGCGACCGGGCCCGCGGTCACCGCACCCTTTTGGGCGATGACCCGGCCTTATCAACCGGCGTCGACCCATTGGGAGGGCCGTGCGATCGGCTTGACGAATCCGGTCTGGCTCGATGGGGACGGCGACGGCCGCTAGGGTCCCTCCCATGTCGCGCTATTCGCGGAACGATCAGGCCGGTGTCGAAGTGCCCAAAGCGAAGCTGGACCGGGAATCCATCCGTCAGGCACTCCAACTCTTCCGCTATCTGCGGCCTTACCGGGTCCGCTTCGCCGCCGCCCTCGGTTCGCTGTTCTGTTCCAGTCTCCTGAGCCTTTCCTTCCCTTTCCTCGCGGGAAGCATCGTGGACGCCGCCGTCCTTCAACCCCGGGGCGGCAACCTGTCCGGGGTGAACCGGACGGCCCTGTTGCTCGTCGGGGTCCTGGCGGTGCAGGCCGGGTTCCAGTTCTTCCAAGTGCTCTCCCTGGCCACCGTGGGACAACGCGCCGTGGTCGATCTGCGGCGCGACACCTATGCGGGCCTGATTTCGCTCCCGATGAAGTTCTTCGCCACCCGCCGCGTGGGGGAACTCGCCAGCCGGCTTTCGTCCGACCTGATCCAGATCGAGGACACGCTGATCTCCATCCTGCCGCAGTTCCTCCGGCAGACCACGCTGCTGGCCGGCGGCATCGCCGTGATTGCCGCGACGTCGCTGAAGCTCACCGGCATCATGCTCGCGAGCCTTCCCGTGCTGACCGTCGTGGCCGTGGTGTTCGGGAGGAAGACCCGCCGGATCGCGCGTGAGGCCCAGGACCGCCTGGCGGAAACCGCGACGATCGTGGAGGAGACCCTCCAAGGCATCGTCAACGTGAAGGCGTTCACCAATGAGGGTTATGAGCTCCACCGGTATCACGACGGCCTGCTCATCTTCCTGAAGGCCACCCTCCGCGGCGCCCGGTTGCGGGCGGCGTTCGTCGCCTTCATCGTGTTCGCCCTTTTCGGTTCGATCGTGCTGGTGCTGTGGTCGGGGGCACGGTTGTTGCAATCGGGCGAGATCACCTTTGGGCACCTCACCCGTTTCATCCTTTGCACCACGTTTGTGGCCGGTGCGATGGGGCAATTTGCGGAATTATACAGCCAACTCCAGAAGGCCATCGGCGCCACCCAGCGGGTCCGTGAACTCCTGCGTGAGACCGGCGAGGTCGAGGTGAGCCTTGAACCCGCCGCTTCCACCCCCCGGCCCCGGCTGCGCGGCGAAGTCCGGTTCGAGGGCGTACACTTCAGCTACCCCTCACGCGCGGGCGTCGAGGTTCTCCAAGGCATCGATCTCCATGCGGAACCGGGCCGGAAAATTGCACTGGTGGGTCCCAGCGGCGCCGGCAAGTCCACCCTGATCTCGCTGCTCCTCCGGCTTTATGAACCCACGGCCGGCCGATTGCTGATCGATGGCCGGGATGCCCGCGAATACCCGCTCGCCGGCCTGCGCGGTCAGATGTCCATGGTCCCGCAGGAAGTTCTGCTGTTCGGCGGCAGCATCGCCGAGAACATCGCCTATGGCAGACCCGGGGCCGGGGCTGCGGAGATCGAAAACGCCGCCCGTCAGGCCAACGCCCACGACTTCATCATGTCCTTCCCCCAAGGCTATGAAACCGCGGTGGGTGATCGCGGTGTCAAGCTGTCCGGTGGGCAACGCCAACGGGTCGCCATCGCCCGGGCCATCCTGCGGAACCCCGCCATCCTCATCCTCGACGAGGCGACCAGTTCGCTGGATTCGGAGAGCGAACGACTGATCCAGGAGGCCTTGGAAAAGCTGATGCACGGGCGCACCTCCTTCATCATCGCCCATCGTCTGGCGACCGTGCGCCACGCCGACCGGATCCTGGTGATTGCCGGTGGGCGCGTGGCGGAGTCCGGCACCCACGAGGAGTTGCAGGCCGTCGAAGGCGGGATCTACAGGCGATTGGCGGCGCTTCAATTCCGGGACGAAGCCATCCCCGAGGAAAGCCGGGTCCAGACCGACGCCTGACCCCTTTTTCCGAATCCGCGGGGGACATTGATGATTTTGGATTGGAGATTGTTGATTGATGATTGGTCGCCCCACCAACCACGCAGTCCGTCCAATCGCCAATCATCCATTCCCCTTCCGACCCGACACACACTTCGCTGTCCTTCGGTCGCCGGCCCCGGCATCGTCGGGATCGGCTATGATTTCCTATGATCCGGCGGTGATCCAGAGATGCGCAACCCGGCTTTATTTCCGGGCTTCGTTGGCCGCCGCGACGTCCACCGCATTGGGTGCCTTGGTCGGACTGGTGGGCGCCCCCTACATCCTGCAGGCGCTCCCTTCGGCGATTTCGCTGAAAGCCACGGACTGGATGTGCCCCGCCCTGCTCGGTCTCATCGGGCTGGGCCAGGGTTTGGAACGGGCCTTCCTGCTGCGCCTCCAAGCGCAAACCGCCCTGTGCCAGCTCCAGATCGAGCTGAACACCCGGAGGCAATGACGAATGACGAATGACGGAACACGAAACACGTTTCACGTTCTGGCAATTCGACATTCGTCCTCCGTCCTTTCATCGTGCGCCGGTGAGTTCGACACCGGAATCGCCAGGGACCGATGACCCGATCGCCCTGCGCATGGCCGCGCTGGGCGTCCGTGAGGCGGACCTGGTGGAGACCTTCGTCCGGTCCGGCGGCCATGGCGGACAAAACGTCAACAAGGTGGCCACCTGTGTCCAGTTGGTGCATGTGCCGACCGGGCTTCAGGTGAAGTGCCAGGACACGCGGCACCAAGGCCAGAACCGGGTTCTCGCCCTCCGGTTGTTGCTCGACAAACTCGCCGCCCGCCAGCAGGCACGCATCGCCGCCGAACGCGCCCGGATGGAGAAAATGCGTCGTCAAAAACGCGGTCGCAGCGCCGGGGCCAAACGCCGGATCCTGGCCGACAAATCCCATAACTCCGCCAAAAAGGCCTCCCGCCGTTCCGCCCCCGGCGACTGAACCGTACCCCGCAGAAATGATTTCACGCCAAGCCCGCCAAGGACGCAAAGAGAGAGGGCGGGGTTCCGGGTGCGTTTCCGGTTGGCCCGTCCCGACCGGACGCTAGTCTTCCGGCACATGACACAGGCCGAGGCCCTCAATTTGTTCCGACACACCGGCGCGCTTCTGGACGGACATTTTGTCCTGCGCAGCGGCCTGCATTCCCGGCAGTTTTTCCAATGCGCCCTGGCCCTCCAGGATATGCCCGTCGTCGAACGCTTCGGCATGGCCCTGGCTGACCTCGTCTTCACCCTCGGCGCCCGCACGGTCATCGCCCCGGCCATGGGAGGCCTCGTCATCGGCCAGGAAGTCGCCCGCCAATTGCAACTCCGCTTCATCTTTGCTGAGAAGGAAGAGGGCCGGTTGGTGCTCCGTCGCGGCTTCAAGATCAGCCCGGGGGAACCCATCCTCATCGTCGAGGATGTCGTCACCCAAGGCGGCCGGGTCCGCGAGACCCTGGAAATTGTCCGTCAGCACCAAGGCAAGCCGGTGGGCGTGGCAATGCTGGTCGACCGTTCGGACGGCAAACTGGATCTCGGGGTGCCGACGTTCAGCCTGATCCGACTCCAGGTGGAGACCTTCGCGGCCGATCAACTCCCCCCGGATCTTGCCGCCAGTCCGGCAACCAAGCCCGGGAGCAAGTGACCCGGTTCACTCCACTGACCCGCATCACTCCGCTTTCGTCACGCGCAGGTCGTCAAACCGGACCGCCGTCCCACTGAAGGGCATGCCCCACACCCCGGCCTTGCCTGCGGGCAACGCCTCGGCGGAAGCGGACTTGAGCGACCATTCGGCGGGTTCCGTCGGCCCCTGCCACGCCTTGGCGACGATCTCGACCCCGGTACCGGACTTCTTGACCTGAAGCTTGACCGAGATCCATTCCCCGCTCTTCCATGTGAAGGGGACGGTCGCCTTGACCTCGGCGTCCGCGCCCTGCACCAACTCGAGCGCACCCTTGCCCGGGGAGACTCTCAGTTTATAACCGCTCACCCCATTGAGACCGGCGGCGAAAGTGGGAAACTTGCGTCCCACCTTGTTCCCCCAGAAGCGGGCCTGCACCTGCACATCCGCCGGGACGCTCGGTCCGAAGAGAACCCCGAAGGTTTCCAAGGGCGAACCGGGAAGTTCCAGGAAACGGTTGCCCGCCTCCTCCTTCACCGCGAACTGCCCGTCCAGGACCATGATGTTGTCCGGAACCTGGTCCCCGGTGGTGCGGTTGAAATCCTCCTCGAACAACGGTGCGGCGGCCACGGGCAACACGGTCAGCAGGGCCAGGAGTGCGGGGATCAGGACTTTCATGATGGGCAAAATGTACCGGGCATCGACGTGCCGCAAGCGGGGTCTGTTCGACGGGACTTCACCGGGATCACGGGAGTTCCGATTCGACGGCGTTGGACCCAGGTCTCGGCCTCCCGCGGGTCGGGAGGTTCCCACCGAAGCTGATTTGCGATTTGCACCCCGGTGATCTGTCAGACACAATTCGTCAGACATGAGGACCACGCTGCGCAATTTCCAACGCCAGTTCGCCTCCATGCGCGCCCAGGCCGACGCCGGCGAGACCGTCGAGATCGAATCCGGCGGCGCCCCGCGCTACATTTTCAAGCTGTCGCGACCCGTGGCCCGCGAACCCCTTTCCCGCCTGCTGGCCCGCGCCACCTCGGGACTTGAGCTGCGGCGCGACAAGCGTCCCATGCGCCCCGAATGAAGTGGCTCCTGGATACGAACGTGATCTGCGAACCGGGCAAGAGGCGACCCCACGCCAAGGTCGTCAACTGGCTGGATTCGCTCGCTGAGGAAGAGTGTGCCTTGAGCGTGCTCACGATGGGCGAGATCGAAAAGGGGATCCACGCAATCCCGCCCGGGCCTGCGCGCCGCAGCCTTGAGAATGCCCTCGCCGGGCTGCGCCACCGATTTGCGGGACGGATCCTCCCGGTGGACGAAGCCGTCGCCTCCAAATGGGGGGAATTGATGGGCGAGGCGGAACGAAAGGGACGCCCCCTTCCGGCCGTGGACAACCTCCTGGGTGCGACCGCGCTGGTTCACGGACTGATTCTCGCCACGCGGGATACGGGCGACATCAGTCCCGGGGTGCGGGTGTTCAACCCCTTTGCCTGATTCACGGGTGGTGAGACGCACCCGCCACCCGCTCCCAACGTTTCACCTGCTGGTCGTCCACCGACCGGACCACCCGGCGTGACCGCCGCACGGTGTCCAACCCCACGGCCACCAAACCCATCAGCAACCCGATGACGATCAGCACCAACACCGTGGCCACGGCACCGCGTCGGGCGACCCTCTTGCACTTGGATATGTTCATGGGGTTTGCAGGACGCCGCCGGGAACCGCGACGAAGGTGAAGAGCGGTTCCATGTGCGCCTTCTTCCCATGCGCTTCCAAGGCCAGTTCCCAGCGCCAACACCGGACCTTTTGACGCGATTCCTCAGACATCCCCGAGCGCCGCACCCGCGCCAACCAGACGGCGTCCGGACCCGCTGCGTGACGCCGGACGCTGCCCTCCGCCCACCGCCATTCGATCACCCCGGCGGTCGCGTGAATCCGGCAGCCCGTGCCATCGGGAAACGCTTCCACCTGCCCCTGGGCGGACTGGACATCCGCGCGCCATTGCTCGCCGGCACGCAGGGCCGCCTGCAGGTCGTCCGCGTTCTGGCGAAGCCGGCCCGTGGCCGTCCACAACCGGCCGAGACTGAGCATCGCCACGCCGCTGACCACGGAGATCAACATCATATAAACCAGGCATTCGATCAGCGTGAAGCCGTGGCGCAAATCGCGGATATGAAGGGATGAGGTTTTCATCAGCGGGCGATCCTCAGGGGGAATTCGCGGGCGAACGGGAGGTGCTGCCGGAAATCCGTCGGTTGCCATTCCAGGCGGCACACCCGTTCATTCCGGGTCAGCAACCATCGGCCCGGTGGCACATTGGTGAGGGACCCGCCCCGCATCGGATACTCGTGCATGCCCATCGGCTGGGTCCTCCATTCCCCGGCCGCGAGCACTTCCAATTCACCATCGATGAGTTCGGTGACCACGGCCCGTTGATAGGTCTGTCGCATCAGGCGCTGGCTGTGCAGGAAGCCGTACCCGAGCGGCAACACGACGGTCATGATCAACCCGAGCGCCACCAGGCAATCGATCTGGAGGCTGCCCTGGCGGGACCCGCGGGAACGTCGGGAAGCAATGCGTTTCACCATAGGGTCCCGTTCTCAATCGTCCCGGAAAGATAGCCGATCACCGCGACGGCCGTCAGCCCGACCAACAGCGCGTTGCTCAGGATCACCGCGGTGAAAAACGATTCGGCGGCCATCAGTTCATTGCGCGCCGCCCGTTCCTCCAATCCCTCGATCCAACCCCGCAAGGCCGCCCCCACGCCGGCCGACCGACGCAGACCCAAGGCCAGCCGCCAACGGAATTCCGGACCCTGCCTGAACCCGTCCAACGCGTCCGGCAGCGCGACGCCATTCCGCAACGCCTTCACGACGACATCGGCCCGTTCGAGCCACAGGTGGTTGGCCGTCCCTGCCGCCGCCTCCATGACGGCCTCGGCCTCCGGCACGCCCAGGTCCAACTCGACCGCCAGCAGGTGGGCAAACCGCCGGTGCAACCGCTGTCTCCGCCACGGTAGGATCAGGGCCAGACGGTCCAGGGGCATTATATAATCCATCTTCGGACCGGCGACGCGGCTGAACGCCACGACATAGACCGCCAGTTTCAACGCGAGCAGCACCAGCGCCACCTGCCAGCCGTGTTCCATCACCCAATCCGAAACCGTCGGCAGGTCCCCCCCGTTCAGGTCCTGGGCGATCATCCGGAATTTGGGGAACACCACGGTGCTGATCATGAAAAAGAGCGCCGCCGTGGAACCGGGCAGGATCAGGAATGCGCCCACCGAAACCAAACCCCCGTGCTCGACAGAGGGCCGGCCCGACACCTCCGCCCGACACACCGGAAGCACCGCCGCCAACTGGCCGCGTCGCAGTCCCAGCACCAACATCGCGTGCACCTCCGGGGGCAGGAACATCGGCACCATCTCCAACACCTGCGCCAGGCTGAGACCGCGTTTCAGGTGCGCCGCCAACACCCGGATCCGTCCCGGCAATGATCCGTCCCCGGTCGAACCCGCTTCCCGCACGGTGTCCTCGGGACTGAGCCCGGAGCGCAAGCCGGCCGCCAGCACGTCGAGGAAGACCCGCGCCCGTTCCGCCCGCCGCCAAGGCAGGGTCGCCAGCCAATACAAGGTCCAGAGGCCCGCCACCACCGGAACCAAGGCCGCAGCCAGCACCACCAGACCGATACCCCATTGAACCAAAGTCTCCCCGAAGGTCATCGGCCGGTCCTCCCCAGATTCCTGACACCCCGTCTTTTCATGTGCCACCCCCATCCGAACCCAGGCTGTCGATCAGCATTGTCAGGGACCGCAGAATGGGTGCGAACTGCTGCACCACCAGGAAACCCAGCAACAGGAGTGACACCGGGAGCGCCCCATGGATCAACAGATCGAATCGGTGTCGGGCACGGTCCCGATAATAAGCCGCAGCCGTGGCAAAACCGTCCCCCAAGCGGTCGCCGGCCTGCGCCACCAGCCAACGAAACAAGGGCGGCAGGATCGAACCGCGGTCGCCACCTCCCGCCACTTCGGAAATCTTCGTGGCACCCGCCGCCATGCGCTTTTCCCAATTCGCCAATTCCGGTGCCATCGGTGAGTCCGGCTCGAGTTCCCGCACCAATTGCACCGCCTCCGGCAACGGACACCCATGGCGGACCAACACCCCCAGCGTCTCCGCGAGTTGGGCCAACTGGGAATCCCGCCAGGCCGGCAACCGCCACGAAACCCACCGCCGCAGACCCGGGATCAACAACGCCGCCAACCACGCCCCCAACCCCAGCGACAACAAGGTCGGAATCAGCGCCGGGATCATCGGGAGCGAATTCTTCCGACCTCCCCCGAGCCCCTCCAAGGCCTGGTTCATGGAACCCTGCGTCAACCCGAGGGTCAGGCAAACCCCGAGCATCACCGCCAGCACACACGTCGGATACACCAGGACCGCCTGCAATCGCCGCCGCAACCGGACGCTCTCCTGGAAATGATCCGCCGCCGCCAACAACGCCCCGGGCAGATCGCCGGCCGCCGCCCCGGCCCGCACCAGGCGCCGGTACACCGCGGGAAATTGCCGCCGATCAATCGCCGTCCCGAGCGGCGTGCCCTGCGCCAGGTCCGACTCCAACGCCGTCAACTCGCTCCGCAGGGCTTCGGATCGCAATTCCTTCACCGTCCCGCGCAGCGCCCCTTCCAAAGGCATGCCGTCCCGCAACATCCCGGCCAGTTGCCGGTTCACAAAAGCCAGTTCGTCGAGGTTCATCTCAAGTTCCCAATACCCGCCCGAGTTCCGCCGCCGTGGTCCGTCCCGTCGCCACCATCCACGCCCCTGATTCCGCCAGCGTAGGGCTGACGACCGGTTGTCCCGCCCGACCCGCCCGCAGGTCCGATCGCACCGTGTCGTCCATTTCCAACACTTCAACCAATGGGATCCGGCCACGGTAACCGGTCCCCCGGCACGCCGCGCAACCCGCCGCACCGCACGCGCCGCAGGACTTTCGCACCAACCGCTGGTTCAGGACCAGCGTCAGGGCCGATGCCACCGCAAAATGATCACGCTCCATCAACAGCAACCGCTCCAGCACGCCGCGACAGGAACCCGCATGCAACGTGGAGATCACCAGATGCCCGGTCATCGCCGCCCGCACCACCAGTCCGGCCGTCTCGTCGTCCCGGATTTCACCCAGCATCAGCACCTGCGGATCCTGCCGCAGCAGATGACGCACCGCCGCGGGGTAGGACAGTCCGCGCGCCACATTCACCTCCGTCTGCATGATTCCCGGCAACACCTGTTCCACCGGATCCTCGACCGTGATCACGTGGCGTCCCCCCGCGTCGCGCAGGCGTCGCAGGCAGGCGTGGACCGTGGTGCTTTTCCCACTCCCCGCCGGACCCGTGAACAGGATCATTCCCAAAGGCTGCAACAACGCCCGTTGCAAGGTCGCCAACGCCGGCGCCGACAACCCCAAATCCTCCAACACCGACGCCGTCGTTTCCCGGAACAATCGCAACACCACCTTTTCCCCGGTCACCGTCGGATAGGTCGCAACCCGCACATCCCCCGTCACCGCGAGGTCCGACGCCGCGATCCGACCGTCCTGCGGCAAGGCATCCTGATAGGTGCGCAACCGGGCCAGGTATTTCACCCGACCGACGACGCGCCCGCCCAGATCCCGATCGAGGTGCCCCGCCGGCACGAGCACGCCATCCAACCGCCACGTCACTTCCACCCCTTCCGCACCTGTCTGCAGGTGCAGATCGCTCGCGCCCGCATCGGCGGCCGTGCGGACCAAAGCCTCCAAGACCTCGGGCGCATCCTCCGTATCGGCGGGCGACGGTTGTGGTATGGTTCGGATTGGATCCATGCTGGAGCGTGGCGTGATCGTTGAACTCTTGAATCGTTACAAACCGGGTGAACGACAGCTTCGACCGGACGCCTTGGTCCCTGTCACGCACGATCTGCGGATCCCTCTTCCCGTAGCCGACGAGGCACGAGGCGGATCCCGGCAGGCGAGGCGAGACGGGGAGATTGTTGATTTTGGATTGGGGATTGAGGATTGACGATTGGCCGACCGGGGACTCCGCCAGAATTGGCCTCAACAATGCCCCGGCCACGAATCCCAACGAGGTACGAGGCGGACCCGGACCGGCCACGAAAGATCCGCCTCGTGCCTCGTCGGCTACGCACCGGATGGTGACCGCGGCTATTGCGGGCGGATCGGGCCGATGTATTCGGTGGCCACCACCAGGTCATCGAACCACACGCGGCTGACATGGCCGGCGGGGGCGTCCGTGATGTAGAGATAGGCCCAGACGAAATTGACGTTCAGTCCCTTTTCGGTGCGCCAGCGGAAACCTTCGAACGGTTCGCCTCCTGCCGCCGTGGAGAAACTCTCGCGGTCGCCCTTCGTTTCATCCCATCGAACACTGTCTCCGCCCTCGCCCGGCAGGAATTTGTCGAACACCCATTTGCCCTTGGGAAAACCCTTGCCGAGATGGCTGACCGGTCGGCCATCGAGCCATAATGCCATCTCCCCGTTGGTGTCCCCGACATCGTTCATCTTCACCATCACCTCGATGCAAATCCACCGGCCCCGTTCGACCTTCAAGGCATCGTCGCGGATGAAACTGTTGCCCCAGGTCTGTCCGCGCGGGGGACTGCCGCGCATCTCACCCCAATAGGTGTAATAATCCCAGTGCCACGCCTCACCGAACGGCTCGATACCCGTCCAGAATGACTTGTCGCCGGCGGGTCGTTTGCCCGCGCTCACCATCGGCCACGGGGTCGCGGGGTTGTTGCCGCCAATGCAGGTGCCGAAATGATGGATGGCCGCGCAGTCCGGTGCGAACTTCACATAGAAGCGGGCGAAGACGCGTTCATGACCGGGTGGCAGACGACGGTATAATTGTCCGCCGTCGCCCTTCCCGTCGACCTGCGTCATCAACAGCGATTGGTGTCCCCCGCTGCCGGTGGGGACGTCGTCGGCCCAGGACATGATCTCCGGGTGGGTGACGGTCTCCCAGCGGGGCTTCAACTGTTCGAGGTTCGGTTCCTCGAAGTTCTCCGCGAACAGGACGGCGGGATCGTGTTCCAGGCCCACGTCACCCGGATACTTTGCGGCGAGACCCGGTGGTGCGGAACGGGCGCCGAGAAAATGCCCGAAAAAGGCATAGAGTTGTGCGTTGGATTCCTCGGTGGGAGAATGGTCCGGACGCTGGCTCAGGCCGACCCGGTTCGTGAAGCCCAGGATGGCATTCACGGCGACCGCGTGATTCAGTGGGATCCAACGCGACGGCGGATCCTCCGCACCGCCCGATACGAAGAAGGGGCGCGGCGCAATCAGGGCGTGGAGTTCATGCAGGTCCCGGCCGGTCTCGATCAGGCGGCGATACGCGCCCGTGCGGGGGTTGTCGTCGGTGGGCACGCCGGCTTTGGTTCGCGGGGTGGCGGGATCGGCACCGAGATACCACGGTTCCCAGTAATTCACATTGGGCCGGGTTTCATCGAACACGATTCCCGGGTCGCTGACCGCCACCGCGGCGAACTTATCCCACAACGCCCCGCCGAACAGCGCCCATTTGCCGCCATAGCTGTGGCCGACGATGCCGATACGACGGGCGTCCACCTCGGGGCGGTTGGCGAGGGCATTCCAGCAGTTCGCAGCGACATAGGCATGGAAGGACAGGGGTTGGCAGACAGCGCCGCCGAGATCGGGTTTCCAAGCGTTGCCACCGGGTGTCCCGATGTTCAGCGTGACGAAACCGCGCCGTGCCAGTTGGAGTCCGAAGTCGCGGTGGGGTTGTTTCGGATCGAGACCCACGCTGGTCTCCGGTTCATAATAGACGACGAGCACCGCGGGGAAGGGCCCGGGTCCGGGCGGAACCAAAAGCCAGCCTTCGCTGGTCTGACCGGGGGCGATCCCGACCCGCACCCGATGTTGAATCAACCCGGCGCGGTTGGTTGAGCTCAGGATATCGAAGGACGGTTGGGTGAGAAGCGGCGGCCAGGGGCCCATCAGACCGTGCCATTCGCCGAGGATCTGTTGCCGGCGACGGGACCAATCGGAGGGTGACTTGACGACGGTGGCATCCCGGAAAAGCAGGGGGGAACGGAGGGTGCCCCATTGACCGGCGAATTCCGGGGGCGGATGGAACAACGGGGCGATCGTGGGCCAAGGGTCGTCGACGCCCGGGGCCGTACCCACGGCGGCGGCCAGGGAGACGACCCACGCACTGAGCAGGAGTGGGAGGAACAGGGGGCGCATCATCAGGGATTCGTGAAAGGCTTCCCGCAATAAGCCATCGGAGTGATGGGTGCGCAACAGTGTCCAAAATTATCTGGTTCAACTGAACGCGTGAATTGGGCAGACTTCCGGCATGGATCCCTTGCCGCCCACTCCGCCACCGCTCCCGCCGCAAATCCCGTCCCCGGCCCTGCCAACCGCCCCGGCCATTCCGGCTTCCACGGGGGGACGGATGCCGGGTTATGTCATCGCCCTGATCATCGGGGCGTTCTGTGTGCTGGCGTTGCCGGTTCTCGCGATCCTTGCGGGCATGTTGCTGCCCGCATTGGCCAAGGCGAAGGAAAAGGCGCAATCGATCAAGTGCATCAACAATCTCAAGAACCTCGGCCTCGCGACCCGGATCTATTCGACCGATAACGAGAATGTGTTTCCCGGCAATTGGCTGCAGGTCACCAATGAGATCACGGTGCCCGCGCTACTCTGTTGCCCGGCCGATCGGGATCACCACCCGGCCCTCGACTGGAACTCGGTCCGGGACGTGAACATCAGCTATACCTATCTGGGAAAAGGAATCACCAACGGGGAGCCCACGCGTGTGGTGGCGATCTGTCCGGTGCACGGTCATCTGCTGATGGCGGACGGTTCGGTCCAACAACAATTCCCCAGGCGACCTCCCATCCCGGTGACCCGGCGCGATGGGGGCACCTGGCTGGGGAGGTAGGCGCCTTCACCCCATGCAGCCTTGTTCGTACCTGCCTCGGCGCGCGCTCCGATGGACTTTGTGGCTCGCCCTGATGACGGTCCCGGTCGGCGCCCACGGGGTGGAGATCCATGCCGTCGTGAAGGAGTCGCCGGATGGACTCACCGTGGAATACCGCTCCGGGGACGGGCAGATCGGTCGCCCGACGCCTTCCTCACCGGCCGGGGCTGAGTTGCTCCGACCCGGAATGGCGACGGCACCGGTGACCTTTCGGGAACAGCGCTTGCAAGGGGGACGGATGGAGCTGGGCCCGACCCGGATCGATTCACTCACCTTGCGGCTGTTTCTGGAGCAAAAGACTCCGTCGTTGGTCGAACGGACGCTGGAAGTCACCGCACAGAAGTCCCAGCAATTCGCCGTCATCTTTCCCCTCAACCTGGCGATCGATGGGGAATTCGAGTCCTTCACCGGTCCGGATCTGGCTCGCACGCTGCATGACACGGTGCGGGGCGATTCCCACACTGAGACCTTTCCGGTGGCGATGGTGCGCAATGCCGGCCGGGTGTTCGGGATCGTGGCCGATTCACCGGGGCTTTGGGAGAATCGTTGCCAGGTGCTGGTGGACCCCTCCGCGCGCCGTGTGGCGGTCCTCACCGGGGATGGGCGCGCCGCCTATCCGCTGGTGATCCGCCCCCCGGAGGACGCACGGGATACTTACCAATATCAGATGGACGGCTGGCAAACCTTGGCGGCCGGGGAGACCCGGCGCTTCACCACCTGGGTTTTCGCGAGCCCGGCCCGGAATCATTATGATGCCCAACTCGCCGCCCATCTGGCCCTGGCGAACGGCAAGGGTTGGGGCGATTCCGCCCTGACCGCCATCCTGCGCAACACGTCGCTCTATCTTTTGCGCCGGAACCTGGCCCTCGATGCGGACGGTCATCCGCGGGACGGTCGCTATATCTTCATTTCCGGCCCGGGCTATGGATGGAAGCAATGGGTCTCGGACGGCTTTTATACCGCGATGGGTCTCGGTGACCCGGAGAAGACCATCGAATCGAATCGGGCGGTGTTTTGGACCCGCATGGATTATGAGGACAATGCGCACTATTACCTGATCTGGGCCGTGGTGATGAAACGGGCCGGCGGCACGGTGAACGACGGGTTGGTGCGACAGGCCTATGACTTCCTGCGGAACCATGAAAAGGACGGGCTCTTCCTCCCGCCGTCCCTCCCGGGCGCGCCGAATTCCAAAGGTTGGAAGACCTATCACGATGTGCTGCCCTATGACGAAGGCGACTCGCCGGCCAGCGACCAGGGATTTCATTGCGGCGCCTTGCTGGCGGCGCAGGAACTGGGATTGCCGGTCACCACGGCGGAGATCGAGCGTGCGATCCTGGCCTATCGTTCCCTGTTCAACACCGAACGCGGGTTCATGCCCACGAGCCGCCTGCAACGGGACATCCTGGGTCAGGACACGCTTTATGGAGCGACACTGACCTATGCCGTGTTCGGTCGGAATTTGCTCACGGATGACCAGGTGCTGACCCATTTCCGGACGTCGGAGAAGGTCAAGACCCCTTATGGATTGCGGGTCATTTCCCAAGCGGATGGATCCCTATTGCCGGGGCATAGTGGCGTATATTGCTATGGCGGTTCCTGGTTCCTGAATGATGCCGCGAATTATCTCCTCGCGGGCGTCCACGGATTGCCGGCCTCCGAGGTGGACGCGCTGCTGGCCGAGCGTGTGGCCCGGGAGATCACCCACGTCCCGGCCTTCAATGAGTCCATTAGCACGGTCGATGGCAAACCCCATGGGCATGTCCTGTATTCGTGGAATTCCGGCTATTGGTGGCTGCGGAAGGAGATCCGCCGGAGAATGGATCAAACCGGTCCGGACCCAGTCGAAGCGGCCGTGGATCGGCGTCTCGGGGTGGTGCGTGAGAATGGGATGTTGCGATTGGCTCCGGAAATGGTTGGGACGCCGCCGCGTTGAATTCACGAAGCAATGGGGCAATTTGGTGGAAACTTCCCTGAGGCTCGGAGTGCCAGCTTCAGCCGGTCCGGAGATCGCTAACCGCCGACCTGCCTTGGGTTCGTGCAGTAGCCGCCGAAGTAATGAGGCGGCCTCCGCGGGAGACCGGCATCCCGCGGCCACCTTGACCGCCTCTTCCGCCACCTCACCTGATCCGTCCCTCGCCTGATCCGCCTCGTACCTGGTCGGTTACGCAAGACCCGCCTCGCAAATCCACCTCGTACCTCGGTGGCTACGATTTGGCCGGGCGGCTGAGCGTGGGCTTGACCTCGCGGGGCTTCGGATCGAAACACCCCGGGTAATTGAGCCTGTCCGCCGCCGCCGCCCTCCGCGAAGTGCCGACCTGCGCCTACTGCGGTGGGCCGCTGGGTGGAGATCCACGTTCCGATCCGACGACGGGCCGCCGGTTCTGTTGTTATGGATGTCGGGTTCTGGGCGCGGAACGGTCGGCACCCGAAAGCCCGGCGGTCGGAGGATCGCCGTGGTTCCGGATCGGGTCCGGCGCACTGCTCGCCGGCCAGGCCATGGTGCTCGGGCTCACGGCCAACCTTTCCCAGCCGACGGGGACCGTGCGATGGGTGCTCCACGGCGGCCTGATCGCTTCTGCCATCGGCGTCCTGGCGTTGCTTGCGCCCCCGCTCGTACGCCAGGCCTGCAGTTGTGCCCGCGATCGCCGCGTGGCCGTCGAGTGGTTGTTCCTCGCCGGGATTCTTGGGGCGTTCGGCGCATCGTTGTGGTCCACGTTCACCGGTCGGGGCGCGGTCTATTATGAGGTCGTGGCAGTCTTGGTGACCATTTATGCCACGGGAAAAGCCCTGACCGCCGCGGCACGGGAACGGGCCTTCACCGAAACCCGGCGCCTGCGCGATCTGTTCGCCCAAGCCCGGCGTCGGGACACAGACGGTCAACTCGTGATGGTGGCCACCGCGGCCGTGGAAATCGGGGATCGGGTCGTGGTGTTTCCAGGTGAGGCGGTGCCAGTGGACGGGATCGTGATCAGGGGCGCGGCGTGGGTGCGGGAAACTCCGCTGACCGGTGAACCGATGCCCGTGGTGCGACGCGAAGGCGACACGGTGATGGCCGGCAGTTTCAGCGAGGACGGTGAGTTGGAAGTATGCGCCTCCTCAACCGGTCGTGCACGCCGCCTGGATGGGGTGCTGGCCACGGTCGAACAGGCGCGGGGTTCGCTCGACCGGACATCGGCGCAAAGCGAGGCGGACCGCATTGCGGCGTGGTTCCTGCCCGCGGTGTTGGGCGTCGCCGCGGCCACGTTCATCGGGTGGGCGTGGGCCGGCCGTCCGGGGGAGGCGTTGTTCAATGCGTTGTCGGTGCTCCTCGTGGCCTGCCCCTGCGCGCTGGGGCTCGCGACGCCACTGGCCCTCTGGCACGCACTCGCCGGACTTGCCGCGCGCGGGATCGTCGTGCGTTCGGCGGCGGCCCTGGAGCGGGCCGCGCGGGTCACCGACGTGTGTTGGGACAAGACCGGAACCCTGAGCGAACCAGGTCCGGAACTGGTCGATTTCGTGTGTTCCGGTGACGCCCCAGAGCGCTCCCGGTTGTTGGATTGGACCGCCGCGGTGCAGTCAAGAAGTCCGCATCCGTTGTCCCAGGCATTCCGACGGACGGAACTGGATTCCGGGGTCGAAGTCTTGGGTTTCAAGATTGTCCCGGCGTGCGGAGTGGAGGCCTGGCTGCGCACGCCGGAAGGATCCGAGCATCGCGTGCAGATCGGGCGACGGGAATGGATCGGGCCGGATTATATAATGCCACCCTGGGCCGCGACTTTGCGTTCTTCGGCCGGGGATGCCCTTGTTGCCGTGGCCGTGGACGGCCGTTGGGTGGCATGGGGTGCGGTGCGTGAATCGATGCGACCGGATGCGGCCGCGGTCATCGCCGAATTGCACGACCTCGGTTGCCGGGTGAGCGTCCTGAGCGGGGATCGCGGGGATCGGGTCCGGGAATTCACGAACCCTTTGGGGGTGGACGCCTCGATCGGTGACCTTTCGTCGGACGCCAAGGCGGGTGCCGTGGAAAAGCTGCGTCAGTCGGGTCGGGTGGTGGCGATGGTGGGCGACGGTGTGAATGACGCGACGGCGTTGCGGGCGGCGGATGTCGGTGTGGCGGTCGGTGGCGGCGCACCCCTGGCGGAAGCGGTGGCGGACGTGGTGCTGGCCGGGGCGGACCTGGGCGGGGTCCCATTGCTGATCCGTTCGGCCCGTGAGGTGCGGGGCGCGATCCGGTCGAGCCTGGGATTTGCGGCCTTTTATAATGTGTTGGGAATGGCCCTGGCGGCGGCGGGCCTATTGCACCCGGTGGTGGCGGCGCTGCTCATGGTTGGTTCGAGTGCGGTGGTGTCCTGGCGTGCGTTGCGTCCGATGGCGGATCCGTGCGGTCCCAGGGGAACCGCGGCGCGACCTTCTAATTGGGTCGGGATCTGGATGGCGGCAACCCTTTTGGTACAGGTGCCGTTGGTGGGCTGGTTGGGGCGGTTATCCGGGCCGGCATGGATCGCCTGCGGCTTGGTGCTGACGCTGGGCGCGGCGATCTCAATCTGGCCGCGCAGTCAACGTTGGGCGGTGGCCCGGGTATCGTTGGCCATGCTCGGGCCGGGCAATCTTCTGATGCTTGTGGGTTGGTGGGCGGACGCGGGATTCGGGCCGGTGATGCGCAACGGGGTCTGTCTCTGTTGCCAGTCCCATCATTATTTCGAATTGGGCGCGCGCATTCCCTGGATGTACGTGGGGATGTTGGCGGGCGGATTGCCGTCGATGTGGCCGGGATTGCGCGGGTTGGCCCGGGGCCTGGGTCGTTGGACGCTGCTGGCGTTGGCCGCGACAGGCATGGTCGGCGGGATGGGTTGGGGTGCGGAATGGGTGCTGCGCGCGTTGGGTCCGGGGCATCCGCAACAGTTCCCGGTCGCACTGGCCGGGATGTCGGCGGGCATGTTATGCGGGATGTTCTTCGCGTGCGCGCTGGGCGAGGCGGTGGTCGCGGCGTTGCGCGCTTTCCGCCGGTGACCCGGGATCTCTCAGCCCATGAAACTGACCATCCACCCGATCCCGAAACGGTCGGTGACCATGCCGAAACGGGGCGACCAAAACGTCTTGGCCAACGGCATCTTGACCTGACCGCCAGCGGACAGCGCGGCGAACGCCTTGTCAGCCTCGGCCGCACTCGGCACCACGAGTGACAGTGAGAAGCCATCGAAGCCCTGACCCTCCTTGCATCCGTCGGAAGCCATCAGCGTGGAGCCGCCGATATGGAACGTGGCGTGCATGACTTTGTTCTCGAAGCCCGGGGGGAGCATGCCCGGTGGTGTCGGTTCCGGGCTGTCCTTATAGTGCATGAGCATCTCGACCTGCGCGCCGAGGGCGGTGCGGTAGAATTCGAGCGCCTCTTCGCAGCGGCCGCCGAAAAACAGGTAGGGTTGGATGAGTGTGTTAGCCATGGTGTCGCCGGGTTTGCTTTGGTTCTTGGGAGCGCCTATAAGCCGGTGGGTCCGGATCCGATGTTGGTGCCACAATCGGGTCGGAAAGCCAAGGGGGAATCGGAGTCCGCCTCGTGCCTCTTCGGGCCGGTCTGCCAATCTCCAATCTCCAATCTCCAATCTCCAATCTCCAATCTCCAATCTCCAATCTCCAATCCAAAATCATCAATCTCCCCGCCTCGCCGGGGTCCGCCTCGTACCTCGTCGGCTACGGGGGAATCGGGCTCCGCCTCGTACCTCGTCGGCTACAAAACGGCGAATGGGCCCACACATCACCGCCCGCCGCCATTGCACGTCGCCCCGGTTTTCCCCATGCTTCCGCCTGATTTCCCCATGAAACGTGTCTTCCATCCCGGGTTGGCCCTCGTCTCCCTGCTCGTCTGCCTCGTTTTTGGCACCGTCGCCCGCGCCGCCGGCACCGCGCTCCCCCGCAGCACCCCCGAGGCCCAGGGAGTGTCGTCCGCCGGGGTCCTCGACTTTGTCGAGGCCGCCGACCAGCAACTCGATGCCATGAACAGCTTCATGTTGGTGCGCCATGGCCACGTGGTCGCGGAGGGTTGGTGGACGCCTTATGACGCCCGGGCGAACCACGAGCTTTATTCCCTCAGCAAAAGCTTCACCTCCACCGCGGTCGGGATGGCCATCGCCGAGGGCAAACTCAGCATCGATGACCCGGTCCTGAAGTTCTTCCCGGAGGACGCCCCGGTCGAACCCGGCGCCAACCTGAAATCCATGCGCGTCCGCGATCTCCTGTGCATGTCCACCGGGCATCAGGACGAACCGTCGTCCGCCGCGGACAAGGTCTCCCCCAAGACCTTCCTCGCCCAACCGGTGCCGCATAAGCCCGGGACCCATTTCAAATATAATACCGCCGCCACGTTCATGCTGTCCGCCATCGTGCAGAAGCAGACCGGGCAGACGGTGCAGGATTATCTCCGACCGCGCCTGTTCGAACCGCTGGGGATCGAGCACCCGGTCTGGGCCACCAATTTCCAAGGGGTCTCGCTGGGCGGATACGGGCTGCGGGTGACCACGGAGGATATCGCGCGTTTCGGCCAACTCTACCTGCAACAGGGCAAATGGAATGGCAGACAACTGTTGCCCGCCCCGTGGATTGCCATGGCCACCGCGCGGCAGACCTCGAACGGCAGCAATCCCAAGAGCGATTGGGACCAGGGCTATGGATTCCAATTCTGGCGCTGCCGGCATGGGGCCTATCGCGGGGACGGCGCCTTCGGCCAATACTGCGTGGTGCTACCCGAGTCGGATGCCGTGGTGGTCATCACCAGCGGCCTGAAGGACATGCAGGCGGTGTTGGATCTCGTCTGGGACAAGCTGTTGCCGGCATTGCAACCGGGTCGGCTTCATGCCGATTCGGTCCACGCCAAAAAGCTTCAGGCACGCCTTGCCAGCCTCTCCGTCCACATGCCCGAAGGCGCGGCCCTGACCCAGAACGCTGGCAGGATTCTCAACCGCAAGTTTGTGTTCCTCGCGAACGAGCAGAAGCTGGAGTCCGCCCGACTCGTCCTGGATTCCGGCAACAGCCTCACGCTCGTCACGCAATCCAAGGGAATCGAGAGCCGGATCCCGATCGGATATAAGACTTGGAAGAAAGGACGTGCCCCGTTCGGAACCTTCGCCGACGAACCCGTGGCGGCGAGCGGCGCGTGGGCCTCGGACGACACGTTGGTTATCAAGGTTTGCGCAAGCGAGACGCCGTTTTACTCCACGATCAGACTCCGTTTCGAAGGCGACCGGTTGACGCGCGACGCCGAGATGAACGTGGGTTTCGGCCCGGGGAAACAGCCGCAATTGGTGGGCACGGCGGAGTGAACCCCGGGGCCGGCTGGGGGGAATGGCCGCAAAAGAACGCAAAGAGGCGCAGAAGTCGGGATCTGCTGATCAGAATGAAACAATCCCTTCCTCCGCATCCCGTTCCAATCCCCGGTCAGGAATCACACCAAACACACGAATGGGGGAGGCACCCGTTCTTTGGCATTTCGTTCCATCGGATAGGATCACATCTGCGCCACCTCTGGAAATCGAACCACGGATGACAGGATGACACGGATAGGAAACGCCAGGTTTGCGATTCCCTATCCGCGGGGCGCATCTGGGCACTGGCCCCAGGGCGGCTCGGACGGAACCTTGCCCTACCGATTCGAAGTGCCTCCAGCGTGGTGTTTTTTGGTAGGGCGAGGTTCCACCCGAGCCGCACCGGATCCGGTCACGGCTTGTGCAGGCGGAAGAATCCCGGTGCGGTCGAGGCGTCGAGCGTGACCGAGTAGCGGTTGCCGACGATGTCGGCGGGATCGGTGACCCCACTCCAATCGGGAACGGACAGATTAGTCGATTTCTCCAAAACATAGCCCGGGAAGACCGCCGGCCAGGAAACGGTGACCTGCCCCCCGGCCGCAACGATCTCCAACCGCGGCGGGACGGTGCTGGGCACGATGTTGAGTTCGGCAATCGACACCAACCAAAGGTGTCCGCCCCCCCAATCCATCAGCCCTTTCCATACGATCTGGCCATCGGTGGTCAGCGAGAAGGTCCAGTCGAATCCATACTGCGTCCCCACCGGGATCAGGTCCCGGAGGTAATCGCCCGAAAACCTATAGGAACCGTCCGCAAGATGGATCCCGGATTGGCTGTGCACCGTGAGCAGGAAGGGACTGCCCCCTTCCAAGACGGCATTGGGGATCACGGCGGAGACCGTGGGTTGGGAGGCCGCCAGGTCGAAGGTCAGGGAAGCGGCGAGCGGCACGTCCCGGCTGCCGTCCGGGACCCGGTCCCCCCGCTCATTCACCGCCGCCTCCGGAAGCGTCTGATAGACACCGGATTCGAGTACGGCACCGGAAGCCCCCGCCCAGACGAGGTGAAACCCCATCCACAACAAAACCACCCTGACCGGGTACAGGACGGAACCAATTCGCGGGCAGAGGGATGTTTGCATGGGGATTCGGTTCATAGTGGGATCACGCCATCCGTTGGCGCGCACCCGATGTCTCCCGAATGCACTGCCTCAGGCAGAAACGCAAGCTCGCCCGATCCCAAATGGCGGCTGCCCCTTCATCCCTTCATCCCTTCATCCCTCATACTTCATACTTCATACTTCAGCCGACCCGCGTCACTCCGCCGCACGGGGTTGGATCACCAGGTATAATTCGCCCGGCTTATCCCCGATCGACAACTGCACCCGGGTGATGAGCAATGGGCTGCCCGCGCCGGACCATGCGCCTTGCAGCCAGATTCTCTCCCGTGCCGTCTCCGCCGAATACGAGGGCTCATTCCCGGGCAGTGCGGCGGCGGGGGTGGCGTCGGACGGGGCCGGTTTTTTGCCGGCTCCCGGGTCCTTTTTCTTCTTTTTGAAAAAACCCCCGATATCGGAACCCCCACCGGTGTTCACGAAGCCGTCCTCATCCACTTCGGTCTTGGTGTACGTGATGCCGGGGACCGTCCGGGCGAGGTTGAAAGCGCGGACCGCATATTTCTCCCAGGTTGCCAGGAGCGCCACCGAACCGGACCACGAACCGGCCCAGGAAATGTTGAGCACGGGCGGTGCCGTGGCCGTGGCGGGGACCAGCACCCGGACTTCCGCCCGAAGATCGAGACCGAAGGCCAGGTTGGTCGTGACGCCACCGGTCTCATACAGAACGAACGAGGGCCGCATTTCGGTGTCGTGAAAAGTGGCCGGTGCCGACTGGCCACACGCGAGGTCGTGGCGGGCATGGGAAAGCACTTCGAGCGGTCCGGCGGCTCGGAGCATCTGGGCCAATTCCGGGACCGTCCGGCACCGCAGGAGCTTCTCGGCGGTGACCGACGCCGGATTCACCGGCCGATGACGCAACAGGGTGATTTCGACCGCAACGTTGGAAATCGGATTGGAATAGGAGACCCCGGCCATCTCGTTGGGTGCGGCGGAGGAGGCGGCATGGGCGGCCGCAGCTGCCAGGATGTCGTCGGTCAGGACGAGCACCGAACCGACGGGTGGCGCGGCGAATCCGGCGGTGGCGAGGCACATTGCCGAAACCAGACCCTTGTTCACGGCCGACCCGAGACGATTCAGAAGGTATTTCACACCAAGGCCGCAAAGGCCGCGAAGAAACAGCGGGCCGAAGGGAACTGCGACCTTGGCGCGCTTGGCGTCCTTTGCGTGAGACATTCCGGTTTCCTGTGCCTGGTTACGGCTCGAGTTTTGGGGTGAGCAGAAAGAGGATGATCTGCGGTTCCTTCACCCCTGCCTCCGCCGCGGTGGTGCTGACGATGAGTTGCCCGCTGCGACAGGCGCGGCTGCCGGTGAAGGAAACCGTCTTGAGCACCGGCAATTCGTAGATGGAACTGTCCGCATTGCCGCTCCGGAACAACTCGGCGACGGCCAGACCGATGTCAGCCCCGCCCTTGACCGCGCCGCCCGCCTGTCCCGCGACCTCACTGGCACTCTGCGCGACCGCCGCGGCCTTGCCAAAGTACTGCATCGTGTTCTGCATCCCGCCCCGTCGGTCCATCAGGTCGGGGGACCAATTCAGGCCGCCGTCCCAGGCGAGCACGAAGCGGTCATCGGTGGTCGGTCGCACCGTGACCTGCATCGTGAGGCCATAGACCGTGGCGGGCGGGACGGGGACGCCGGGCTTGCCGAGAAGGATGATCGGGCGGGTCTCGGTGGCATCGAATTTCGCCATGCTTTTCGCCTCGAGGACGAGTTCCCGGGTGCCGCGGTAGACCAGGTCGACGCTCCGACCCATGCCGCGCAGCGTCTCGACAATGTTCGCCGAGGAGCCGCTGAGCCTGAGGTCCTGGAGCACCTGCTCCTTGGACTCCGGCTTGAACCGGATCACCGTGAGTTCCAACGCGAGGTTGGGTGGCGCGACGACGGGTCCCGCCGGGGTGACGGCGACCACCGGGGTGTTGGTGCCGTCCGCCAGGACGGATCCCGCTGCCAGCAACGCCACCAACCCGGGGAGGAGGAGGGTCTTCACGACCAGGAAAGTCTTCACGCCAGGAAAAGGAACGGGTCGTCGGACTTAGAATTTCCAGCCGGTGCCGAATTGGAGATGGGCCGAGGTGTAGCTCGTGCCGAAATCCGAATAACCGCCGAGCATCACATAACCCTTCCGGTTCACCCCGCGATAACCGACGCCCGCGCCCACGGTGGTGAATCGGGAGGTGAAAGCATCCTGGACGAACTCGGTGTCGACGGCATAGGCCTCCACATACCAGCGCTGGCCCAGGCTGCGACCGAGCTTGAGGCCGTTCTTGACGATCTGCTGGCTCACCTGCGGATCAAAGGTGTAATCGCCCGCGCTCACCTTCAATCCTTCGTGGAAGCTGATGTGGTTGCCCATCGAGAACTCCCAGTCGCCCGCCCGGTATGAGGTGTAACTGGTGAGTCCGCCCGAGGCCAGCACGCCGCCCGCCACGAGGTCGGCCGACCCGGCCACGATCGCGCCGCCGTGCGGGGTCACCTGCCAGAGCCAGGGTTGGGTCTTGGTACGCTTCACCACGAGCACCGCGATCCCGAGCTGCGCACCGACGCGATACTGGTCCGATCCCTCGATCTGGGTGTAATTGATCGGCAACGCCAGCTCGAGCCGCACGCGCCGCGCCTCACCAATGGTATAAGGGATCAGCGGCGTCCAACTGTAGGTCTGCCCCTCGATCCCCTGGCTTTTGAACGTGCCGGCGTCCGCCGTCATGCTGACGCCCGAACGGCTGGTGTCCTTGTTCACGCCGTTCACATCGCCCTCGGCCCCGTCCCCCGCCCGTTCATCCGCGGTCTCGGTGGGGCGCAGTCCGTACTCCATGAAATTCTGGTTGGCGACCTGCGCGGTCGCCGAATTCGGGTTGCCGTCCAGCACCCCGGCGATGGACTTCCGATTGATCGCCGCGAGGAACCGGGCGTAATCACTGGCACCATCCTTCTTGAGATAATCGTCGATCGATTGCTGGAGGTCCGATTGGCTGGCCGCCGTGAAGTTGCGGTTGATCAGGCCGGGTTGGAACGGGGACGACAATTGCGCGACCCACTGGGCGCCGACCCGCTGGATTGCGAAGTGAAGGGCGTCGGACACGTTCGCATAGCGGAGGCCGGCGTTGAAGGTCCGGTTCTGAAGCGCATCGAACTGACCGGTGCCCGAGACCAGGTCCTTCACGAATCCCGGCAGGCTTTTGTTGGTCTCGTCAAAAGTGATCGGCGCGCCGCCATCCGTCGTGCCGCCGGTGAGTTCAAACAGGTCGGCAGCCTGGGCCAAGCCGAGGAGCGAGGCGAGGGCGGGGACGCAGGCAAGGGCCCGCCGAAGGGTCCGATGCGAAATGGAAACCGTGGAATTGCGGGAGAACATGGTGAAGATTGAATCCGGAATTGTAGGAATAAGACTGCGGAAATGAGCGGCCCTTGGTCCCCCTCTTCCGTCGCCTCCGTTGTGCCCACAGCATCCGGATCAGGCTCGCCTTGTCGATCCGGTTTTTTCTATCCCCCCGGAGGGAAGAGCTCCGCACCCCTCCGAATCCGGCCCGGTTTGTGCATAGCGTCCGGTCAGAGCCAAGTCTTTACACACCCTTTACACCCGTCGACCCGCCGGACTGGTCCACTCCTCCGTTGAAGGCGCACCCGCTTCGGCGGAGTGTCCCGACCGCACCGATCACAGCCACCGAGTCATCAATCCGGATCCCAGGACCCTTTCCCATGTCTGACCTTTGCCGTCCCTTTCGTTGGCTGCTCTTTCTCGCTCTCGCAGCCGCCTCCGGTCTCCAGGCCCAGACGCTGCTCAATGTCCATTTCGGTGCCGGCACGCTCAGTCCGAAGACCGGCTTCGCCGCCACCGGCCTCGCCACGAACGATTTCTGGAATCTTTACCGGCATTATGAACCCCGGTTTCTCCCCGGGATGCCGCCCGTCGCCAACGGTCGCCTCGAGAACCTGAAACTGGCCGACGGCTCCCCGTCGAAGATCGCCGTCGCCGTCACCAATGCCCCGGGCGTCTGGGGCAACGCCTCCGGTGATCCCCTGCTCGACAGTTATATTTTCGCCCCGAATGGCAGCAATATCGTGGTCACGATCACCGGGTTGGATCCCGGCCGATACCACTTCCATCTTTATGGCTGGGCCGCGGCCGATGTCGCCGCCGAGCAGAACAGCGTGTTCACCCTCCACGCCGGCACCCATCACCTCGGCCCGGTCACCGCATCCGGCGCCACCGGTTGGCAGGCCGGCCAACCCTGGCGCGAACGGGCCCAGTTCACCGTGTTCCGCGACGTCGCCCTCGAGTCCGGCCAGTCGGTCACCCTCGAGGTCGCCCCCGGTCCGGGTGGGATCGCCGTGCTCAACGGCCTCCAGATCCTCTCGCGCGGCACCGGCGCACCCCGACTCACCCTCGCCGCCCCGAACCCGGCCGGACCCGCCGTCACCAACCTGCTCCTGCGCGAGATCCGCTACACCGGACGCATCGATGATTCCGGTGCCGTGTTCCAGGTCACGCTCGATGCCGAATCCCGCACGACCAACGAGCTTTCCACCGTCCTGTTCGAGGGCGACGTCGCCTTGCTCGAACCGAAACTCCCCGCCGGCTGGCGGCTTCTCCCCGCACCCGGCCGCCTGCTGCTCGCCGCCTCCGTCCCGGGAAATCACCGGCTTGAATTCGAGCTCCGTCCCAAGGTCCAGCGCGCCGAACCCTGGCAACAATTCAGCCTCATCGGACCCGCCGCCGCGATCGCCACCGTCACCGCCACCACCGACCGTCCAAACCTCGAGCTACAGCTCCTGTCCGGCACCTCGCTGGCCTCCGAGCAAACCCGCACCAACTCCGTCCAGGGGGTGCTCGGGGCCGATCGCCGCCTCGCCCTGCGCTGGCAAAGCCGCACGACCGAAGTCACGCGCGAAGCCGTGGTCGCCGCCGACACGCGGGTCACCATGGATCTCACCCCCACCGCCGCCCGCCTGACCACGGTGATCCGGCACGAGGTGCTCCAAGGCCGCCTGACCCGCCTGCGACTGGCGTTGCCCCCGGAACAAACCCTGACCCGCATCGAGGCCGACGCCCTCCGCGATTGGAAGGTCGAGGAACTCAACGGCAAGCCGGTGATCAACATCGAGTTTCTCCGGCCCGTGGATGGCGTCGTCACCGTCACCCTGCTCACCGAACAGGCCCTCGGTGCGCTCCCGGCCGACATCGCCGTCCCCTTGCCCGCGCCCCTCGCCGTCCAGCGCGAGACCGGCAGCGTGCAGGTCCGGACCGAGGACGTGACGGCGCGGTTCGACGCGATCGAAGGCCTGCGCCAGGTGAATGCCGGGGCGGGCGAGGCGGCGGCGTTCCGTTTCAACGCGCGGCCCGTCGTGCTCCGCGCACACCTCACCCGGGTCGCACCCGATCTGGCCGTCAATGCGCGCGTCATCGGCCGGTTGGAAGACACGCGCTTCGCGGTCCAACACCAACTGAACCTCGACGTGACCCGGGCCGGCATTTACGCGTTGGAAGCCGTCCTGCCCACGGGATTCACGGTGACCTCGGTGAAGGCGGACGGGCTGGAGGATTGGAAGGCGGAGAACGGGCGGCTGAAATTCCAATTCGCACAACGGGTCCTCGGTGCGCGGGTCCTCAACGTCGAACTCGAGCAATCCTTCACCACGATTCCCCCGACCCTGACGCTGGATCCGCTCCGTCTCACCGGGGCCACCCGCGAGAACACCGTCCTGGGTGCCGCCGCCCAACCCGGTCTCCAGCTCAAGACCTCCACCGCCACCGGGGCGCGGGAACTCCCGGTCAGCGCGCTCCCCAACCGCACCGACGAACTCCTCGCGTTCCGGGCCGATCGTCCCGACTGGCGGATCCTCCTGCAGGCCGGCCGCCTCGACGCCCGGGTGGTGGCCGACGTGTTCAACCTGGTGACCGTGGGCGATGGCGTGGTCGGCGGCAGCGCCACCCTGCGCTTCGCCCTCGTCAACCAGGGCGTCCAACAGTTCCGCGTCCGGCTGCCCGCGCACTGGCGCAACATCGAATTCACCGGCGCCAATATCCGACGACAGGATCACACCGGCGACCTGTGGACCCTGGCGCTCCAGGACAAGGTCTGGGGCGCCTATACGCTGGTGGTCACCTATGACAGCACGTTCGACCCGAAAGTGGGCACGGTGGACGCCGCCGGGGCGCACGCACCCGACGCCGAACGCGAGACGGGCTCGGTGGCGATCACCGCCGCGCCCGGGCTCACGCTGACGCCGGGCCCGCTGGCGGATCCGCTGCGTCCGCTGGACCCGGGCGAACTGGCGGACGCG
>JANYCC010000241.1 GCA_025360495.1 Verrucomicrobiota bacterium
CTCCCATGGCCCGGCTTCCCCCGATGCCCAGATGCGCCCGCGAGGGGGACCGGCGGGATTCGGGATTCCCTTCGGCACCGGGCCGCGTAGAATTGCCCACCATGCGAAGCCCATCGGATCTTCAATGGCTGGCGGCGGTGCAAGGATTGGCGGTGGTCGCCTTGTTCGTGTTGCTCACGATGTACCTGCGCGAATCGCAGACGGCCTCGTACCAGCAGGCCTTGGCGGCCAATCACCAGCGGAACGCCATCGCCTATGGGGAGTTGATCAATGACTCGGTCCTGTATGCCGAAAGGAACCCGTCGATCGAACCCGTGCTGAATTCAATCGGGGTCCAGATCAACCGGGGTCCCGCGGCACCGGTCGCCCCCCCTGCCTCACCCGCACCCCGACACTGATCATGGAAACCCCCGTCAACCCGGTCGGCCGCGAGGAGCACACCGGTCTCTCTCGTGAGGTCCAACACCTGCGCACGCAGCTCAAGATCAATCAATTCCTCACGGTGGCACTCACGGTCGCCGTGGGGCTGCTGGTTTTCCGTGAGCGGCAGTTCCAACGGCGCACGATCGAGGTGCAGGCGTTGTCCACCCAGAGGGCGATTGATGATCTCAGCCGGATGAATAAACTGGTCGCCGAATTGCAGCGGTACGGCACAATTCACACCAATTATATCCCGGTCCTCCGGAGGCACGGGCTCGAACCGGTCGCCGGGACCAATGCCGTGGCGCCGGCCCGGCCGGCGGCCACCCGTTGAGCGGCCTCAGTCGAGCACCTTGCCGGGATTGAGGATTCCGGCCGGGTCGAGCACCCGCCGCAATTCCCGCATCACCCGCATCTGGGCGTCGCCCGCGAATTTCGGGAGGAAGGCCTTTTTGGCGACGCCCACGCCGTGCTCCCCGGTGATCGTGCCGCCGCAGCGGATCGTCTCGTCAAAGATCTCGCGGAACGCCTCCTCGACCCGGTGCATCTCCGCGTGGTTGCGCTCATCGGTGAGAAAGGTCGGATGCAGGTTGCCGTCCCCCATGTGACCGAAGGTCCCGATCCGCAACCGGTGCCGGCGGGCGACCCCCTCGATGAACCGCACCATGTGCGCCAGTTCGCTCCGCGGCACCGTCGTGTCCTCCAGGATCGTGGTGGGGGCGACGCGCGCCAGGGCACTGAACGCACTGCGCCGCGCGGAGGCCAGCCGGGCCGCCTCGGCGTCATCCCGGGCCACGCGCACCTCCAGCGCCCCATGGCGCCGGGCAATCTCCTCCATCTGGCGCGCCTCGTCCGCCACCTGGGCCGGGTGACCGTCGGTTTCCATCAACAACAAGGCCTCGCAATCGGTGGGCAATCCAACCTTCGCGAAATCCTCGACGCAACGGATGGTGGTCCGGTCCAGGAACTCAAGGGTGCAGGGGATGATGTGGGCGGCGATGATGTCGCTGACCGTCTGGGCCGCGGTGTCGATGGCGGCGAACGTGGCGACGAGGGTGCGTTTGGAGGCCGGTTTCGGGATGAGCCGGAGCAGGATGCCGGTGATCACGCCGAGGGTGCCTTCGGAGCCGATGAAGAGGTCCTTGAGGGAATATCCGGCCACGTCCTTCACGCACTTGTTGCCGGTGACCATGATCTCGCCATCCGCCAGCACGACCTCGAGGCCCATGACATAATTGCGGGTGATCCCATACTTGAGACCGCGCAACCCCCCGGAGTTTTCCGCCACGTTCCCGCCGATCGTGCTGATCTTCATCGACCCCGGATCGGGCGGATAGAACAGCCCCACTGCTGCCGCCGCCTCGGCCACCTCCAGCGTGGTGGCGCCCGGTTCGACCCGCATCGTGAGGTTGGCGCGGTCGACTTCGAGGATCCGGTTCATGCGCACGGTGCACAGGACGATGCAGCCGGGGACCGGCAGGCTGCCTCCGGAAAGCCCGGTGCCCGAACCGCGGGTCACCACCGGGATCCGCTCCGTCACGGCGAGGCGGAGCACGCCGGAGACCTCGGCGGCGGAGGTGACGAACACGACGCAACCGGGCCTTTCATTGAGCACCGCCGTGCCATCGAAGGAATACGGGATGAGATCCTCGACGGCGGTGAGCACATCGGCGTCCCCCAGGAGGGCGCGCAACTGGCGGAGCACGGAATCGGACAGCGGCATCGGAAGGAGGGTGCGCGGCGGGCGCGGTCGGGGTCAAGGGAAGCCGGGATTGGAGATCGGAGATCGGAGATGGGAGATCGGAGATGGGAGTTCGGAGAT
>JANYCC010000275.1 GCA_025360495.1 Verrucomicrobiota bacterium
GTCTCCCCGTCGGTCTCGCCGCCGCCGCCTGCCTTTGGCTCCACCTCCCCCCCGTGACGGCCGAGGGGATCGCCGTGTCCCAGTCCGGAGACCGGGACGCCCGACGCGAAACCGAACCTGCGCCGAAACCCAATACCGCCCTCAAATCGCACCAGACCGTCCACACCAATGCCCCTCCGATCTCCCCCGCCGAACGCAATATCGAAGGGGGTGTCCTGCCGGTTTTCCCGCGGCGCGTGATCCCGTCGGAGGCGGTCTGGACCCGGGAACGCCGGATCCATACCAACGGACCAGCGGCGGCGGCCCCCGGTGCCTTCAACCCGGATCCGGGTGGCCGGAATCCCTATGCTTTCGCAGGATTGGCCGACACCCAGGCCGGCCTGTTCATCGCCCGACTCCGCAGCCCTGCCGACCCGCTCGCCCAGGACCTCCTCGCGGGATTCGCGCCGGACACCCGGGCCGCCGTGCTCGCGTTGCCATCCGCCGGCGCGGACCTGTCGACGCTCGCACCGGCCCTCACCCGCGAATTGAACCGGGTGATCACCGGACCTTCCTGGTATCGGGCATCCCGTTTCGACGGCGTGGTCTTGCGCGAGGAGACAAGGGTCCTGCGCGACGCCCCGGCGACGGGCGACGACGTTCCACGATTCAACCGGCTGTTGTTGGAGGATTCGTTTCCGCACGAATTGCCGCGGCACCGGGGGCGTTTCGGCACCCGCGCAGGATTCGATCCCTTCTTCGCCGCGGAACCGCCGCCGTATCCGGAGTACGCGGGGGAACCGGTGCCGACCGGTTTGCTCCCGCCGCGACCCTGGTGGCGATCGGACACCCTGGTCCCGCGCCAGACTTCCCCCGCCGGACCGGGGGCTGATCCGGAGCCGCTCACGGGGACCAACGCCCTTCCCCGATGGAATGTGCGACGGAACGAGAAAATCGAGTTCCAAGCCCACGGCACCCCGGAATACCCGCGTTCGGAGGATCCTTCGGCGCTCCCGCCGAACACCCAGGCCGTGCCCGACCGATACCGGCTCGGATTCGGTTTCACCCCCTGGCACCGTTACGACCAGGGGTTGAGCGAACAGCCCTATGAACAGCCCGCGCCGCGGCTCTGGCATCCCTATTATCAAAGCCGGCTCAAGGGCGACCTGCCGGTGTGGGGCCAGGACAAGTTCCTGAACCTGACGGCGACCAGCGACACGATCGCGGAATTCCGCAGCGTGCCGACGCCCAGCGGGGTGAGCGCTTCGCGATCCGATTCGGCGGAATTCTTCGGGCAGAACGACCAGTTGGCGCTGCAGCAATACTTCGGGTTCGCGGCGGAATTGTTCTCCGGGGAGACGGTGTTCAAGCCGGCCCACTGGACCCTCAAGCTGGTCCCGGTTTTCAACGTCAATTACACCCTGGTCCGCGAAAACAACCAATTGGCGCCCGATCCGCGCGGGATTCTCGGCGGCCCCAACAACCCGCCACCGAACAACGGGTTCGTGAACAATCCGGCCGATGTCGGGACGCTGCTCAGCGGGCAGCTCCAGCGGTTGCCCAATTCCCTGGCCCGCACGCGTTACACCGATCGCACGCGGTTCATGTACGCGCTCCAGGAATACTTCGCCGAATACCATCTGGCGGACCTGAGCGACAATTATGATTTCATCGCGGTGAAGGCCGGCAACCAGGCTTTCAACCAGGATTTCCGCGGGTTTCTCTTCAACGACACCAATCTCGGCGGGCGGCTGTTCGGCAATTGGGACAACAACCAATGGCAATATAACCTGCTCGGGTTTGACATGCGGGAGAAGGACACCTTCAGCGGGCTGAACACCTTCAACCAACGCAACCAGCGCGTCTTCCTCGCCAATGTTTACCGGCAGGATTTCCTCACCCACGGCTACACGGCCCAGCTCAGTTTCGCCGCCAACCTCGACGATGCCGGGATCTTCTATGACCGCACCGGGGCCATCGTGCGCCCGGAACCGTTCGGGACCGTGCGACCTCATGATGTGAGGGCCTATTATGCCGGCTGGGCGGGCGACGGGCACATCGGGCGTTGGAATGTCAGCCACCAGTTCTACCAGGCGTTCGGCGAGGACACCTTCAACCAACTGGCCGGGCGTGCCGTGGACATCAACGCGCAGATGGCGGCGCTGGAAATCAGCTATGACCATGACTGGCTGCGGACGCGGGGATCCTTCTTCTATGCGAGCGGTGACCGGAACGTGGATGACGGCACAGCGGGCGGATTCGACACGATCCTGGACAACCCGAATTTCACGGGGGGACCGTTCAGTTATTATGTCCGGCAGGGATTCAACCTGGGGGGGACCGGGGTCGGGTTCAAACAACCGAACTCGCTGGTGCCGGACCTGCGCACCAGCAAGACCCAGGGGCAGCCCAATTTCGTGAACCCCGGCCTGTTCCTGTACGGGCTCGGTTTCGACATCGACACCACGCCCAAGCTGCGCACGTTCATCAACCTGAATTATCTCCGCTTCGCCGAGACCGATCCGCTCCGGACCGCCGTGCTCCAGGACAACATCCGACACGAGATTGGCTGGGATCTCAGCATCGGCTGGCAATACCGTCCGCTGCTGACCGGCAACATCGTGTTGTCCGCGGGATTCGGCGTGCTGATCCCGGGATCCGGTTTCCGGGACATCTACCGGCGGAACACGGATCCGGTGCCCACCTTCAATCCCGATGGCCAGGCCGGGCAGGTCGACAGTTTCCTCTATAGCGGGGTGATCGCGATCACCTTCACCTACTGAAACGGATTCCATTGAAGATGAGACCCACGACCCCTCTGGGCGGCAGCCAAGGCGCATCCCCCTGCGCCGCCCCGTCTCGGTCCCCCTCGCCCCGCGAGGAACGAGCGGGGGGAGCCCGGTTTCGTTCTCCCTCACCCCGCGAGGAACAAGCGGGGAGAGGGTTGGGGAGAGGGGTTGCCACTGCTGTCCACGTGCCTCCTCTCCCCGGCCCTCTCCTCCTTCGTTCCTCAGGAAGAGAGGGAGGCAGGGTGGTGGATGAGACGTCCTGGTACGAGATCCGCCCCCTATGGCTGCTTCTGAGTGCCCTGCTCGTGGGTGCACCTTTCGCCCGCGCGGAGTCCGGACTGGATTCCTTCGTGACGGCCCGCGGCCCCCGGATCTCCGTTCCCACGGATCTCCCGCCCGCCGCCGGACACACCCCGAAACCGACGACTTGGATCGACCAGAGTTGGGAGGATGCCCATCGCAAGAGCGTCGGATGCCGGGAATGCCACACTTCCACCGATGCCCACACGATGCACACGTCGCCGAACGTGGTGCTCGGGTGCACGGACTGCCATGGCGGCGATCCGACCCCGGGCCTGACCCAACGCAAGGCCCATGTCGAGCCCCGCAACCCGGTCTTTTGGGAATCCTCGGCCAACCCGAACGAATCCTCCGTCCTGCTCAACCACGAGTCCGCCGAGTTCATCCGGTTCGTCAACCCCGGCGATCTCCGCGTCGCCCAAGTGTCGTGCGGACCGTGCCATCAGGAATCGGTCGACCATGTCCGGAACAGCATCATGCGGCACGGCGCCATGTTGTGGGGCGCGGCGTTATATAATAACGGTGCCTTCTCCCAGAAGAACTACCGGTATGGTCAGGCCTACGGGCTCGATGGGGTCCCGCTGCGACTGATCAGCCCGATGCCGGTCACGACCGGGATGACCCGCCTTCTGGGAATCCTGCCTTATATCGAACCCCTGCCCCGCTTTGTGATCGGGCAACCGTCGAACATCCTGAGGATCTTCGAAAAGGGCGGTGAATCACAGAATTCGCTCGGAATCCCAAACGCCTTCGAACCGCCCGGCAAGCCCGCCCGACGCCTGGGTGAGCGCGGGCTCGGCACCCTGAACCGCATCGACCCCGTCTTCCTCAACCTGCAGAAGACGCGCCTTCACGATCCGCTCCTGGATTTCATGGGGAGCAACAACCACCCGGGCGACTACCGTTCGAGCGGGTGTTCAGCCTGCCACGTGGTGTATGCCAACGACCGGTCGCCCGTGAACTCCGATTACTATTCCAAGTACGGGCATCAGGGCCTGTCGTTCAGCACCGACCCGACGATCCCCAAGAACGAACGCGGCCACCCGATCCGTCACGCCTTCACCCGCGCCATCCCGACCTCGCAGTGCATGAACTGCCACATGCACCAAGGCAACCTCTTCGTGAATCCTTATCTCGGCTACACTTGGTGGGATCAGGAGTCCGACGGTGAGTTCCTGTACCCGCACCCGGGCAATCCGCTCGCCGACAACGACCATTTCCGCGCCGGCAAACCGCGAGAGGCCTTCACCCGCCAGAAGAACCCGACCGAATCGGAGATCGCCGCCAGCAACCGCGAGAATCCCGAGGCCTCCGCCGCCCGTGGCCTGTGGGGCGACCCCGACTTTCTGGACAAGGTCGCCGAGCTCAACCCGCAGTTGAAACAGACCCAGTTCGCTGATTACCACGGCCACGGCTGGATCTTCCGCGCCATCTTCAAGCGCGACAAAAAGGGCGAACTCCTCGATCTCGACGACCAGGTCATCCCCCACGACGACGCCCACAAATGGGACAAGGCGGTCCACCTGAAGGATGTCCATCTCGCCCGTGGGATGCATTGTGTCGACTGCCATTTCCTCCACGTCATGCATGGCAACGGGTTGCTTTATGGCGAACCCCGCACGGTGACGTCCGTCGAATGCGTCGACTGCCACGGCAGCGTCAATTCGCGGCCCACGTTGCTGACCAGCGGCAGCGGCGGCCGGTTCGACCCGAAGACCGGCAAACACGTGCCCATCGATCTGCTCCGGGAAGGCAACACGTCGGGCGGTCCGCGCTTCTTCTGGGAGGGGCGCCGGCTCTATCAACGCAGCTCCCTCGACAAGGACCGCGTCTGGGAGATCCCGCAGACAGTGGACACCATCGACCCCAACCACCCGCGGTATAATCCCAGGTCGGCCTATGCCAAGACCCTGCGGCGCAATGGGCGGAACTGGGGCGACGTGCCGGGCGGGGTGAAGGCGCAGGACGAGTCCCGGCGGTCCCCGCTGACGGAGGATCGTGACACGGAATGCGCCCGGGAACTGGCCCACGACAACTCCAACGTCTCCTGCCAGGTGTGCCACACGTCGTGGGCCACCAGTTGCTTCGGGTGCCATCTGCCCATGCGCGCCAACCAGCGGGTCGCCGCCAACAAATTCGAGGGGACGCTGACTCGCAATTACACCACCTATAACCCGCAGGTGGTCCGCGACGACGTCTTCCAACTCGGGATCGACGCGACTTATAAGAACCACCGCGTCGGGGTGCTCCGTTCCTCCAGCGCGGTGATCGTCGGGTCGCAGAACGGCAACCGCGAATGGGTTTATTCACAGCAGCAGACCGTGAGTGCCGAAGGGTACAGCGGCCAGGCCTACAACCCGCACTTTCCCCACACCACCAGTTCGGTCGGCACCACCAAGGGTTGCACCGACTGCCATGTCAGCGCGGCGGACGACAACAACGCGTGGATGACCTCCCTGCTCGGCTTCGGCACCGGCACCGTCAATTTCTTCGGCCGGTATGCGTGGGTCGGCGCCGGCAAGGGCGGGTTGCACGGCGTGGTCTGGACCGAACGCGAGGAACCCCAGGCGGCGTACGGAAGCCATCTCCAAAGCCTCGCCTATCATGACCATTACGAGGAACACACGACCCGGAACCACGGCATCCTGAAAGAGGCTCATCACCACGGCGCCGACGACATCCAGGATCTGCTCGTCCGTGGCGAATATGTCTATACCGCCAACGGTCCCGGGGGCTTCCAGGTCTTCGACGTCGCCAACATCGACCAGAAGGGATTCAGCGAACGGATCGTCACCGCGCCGGTTTCCCCGCTCGGGCAGCGCCTCTGGGTCCGCACCAAATTCGCCACCAGCGTCACCTCCCCCACCACCCTGGGCGTTGACCCGCTCCGCAAGCATTATCCCAAGACCGAGAAGCACCCCGAGTTCGGCGAGATCTACACGGACAACGAGGAGCAGGACATCAGCCTGGTCTACGCCCTGGTTTTCGTGACCGACTTGGAGGAGGGCCTGGTGATGCCGATCGTCGGAACACTGGTGGATGGCAATCCCGACAATAATTTCTTCGACCCGAAGAAAGACGTCATCCGTTTCAATCCCGACGGCAAGCTGACCGGTGCGATGCACAGTTACATGGCCGGCACCAACCTGTTCGTGGTCGCCAAGAACGGTCTGTTCACCGTCCGGTTGCTCAACGAAAAGAAGGCTCCCGAACCAAAGCTCATCGGCGAACTCACCACCGGCTTCCGCAATCCCCGCGCCATCGCCGTGCAGTTCCATTATGCGTTCATCAGCGACGATGACGGCGTGAAGGTGGTGGATATCAGCGACCCCGCCGCGCCGAGACACGTCGCCTCGGTGCCGTTGCATCACGCCGGCCGGCTCTACGCGGCACGCACCTATCTTTATGTCCCCGACGGGCCGGACGGACTCGCCATCGTGGACATCGCGAACCCGGCGAAACCGCAACTCTTGGAACATTTCACCGCCGACGGCGCCATCAACGATGCCCGGGCCGTCCAGATCGGCAGCATCGCGGCCTCCATGTACGCACTGCTCGCCGACGGCGCCAACGGCCTGCGCGTCATCCAACTGATCTCCCCGGAGAACGTCCCGGGCCATTACGGATTCAGTCCGCGGCCCAATCCCAAGCTGATTGCCACCCATCCCACCGGAACCCCCGCCATCGCCGTCAGCCGGGGCCTCGACCGCGACCGCGTGGTGGACGAGTCCGGCAACCAGACGGTCGTCTTCGGCCGCCGTGGCAGCCGGCCCTTCAACCTCGCCGAGATGGACCGTCTCCTCCGCCACTCCGACCCGGCCACCCGCGTCAACACCGGACCCTTATATAAAGTGGAAGATGTGGCCATGCACGACGGCCACCTGCAAACCAAGTCCGGCGGCGAACTCAAACCCACCTCCACCTTCCGGGGGGAAGCCGGAGCCCCACCCTCTCAACCGCGCCCATCCGGACGCCTGTTCCGCCGCGGGCGTGAGTGAACCGATCCCATCCAAAGGCGAATCCAACATGAGACATTTCATCACCCCCTCCCCCCGTGAGGAACCGGCGGGGAAAGGGTCGGAGAGCGGGGTTGGGAATAAGAGGGACGGGATCAACGGGTTCTCCAAAGACACCCCAAGAGCCCCTGTTCTCTCCGCTGCCTCCGGTTCACGTCCCTGGATCTGCCTGGTTCTCGCCACCTGCGCGTTTCTCCCGGCGCTCCACGGCCAGGAGTCGGTCCGCACCCTCGCCGGGGCCGTGGGAATCCCAGGACATGCCGATGGGGCCGCCGCAGCGGTCCGGTTTGCCGACCCGGTCGGTCTCATCATCGCCGCCCAAGGCCGCACCTATATCGCCGATTCCGCCACCCACTGCATCCGCTTACGCACTCCGGATGGCCGGGTCTCGACGTTTGCCGGTCAACCGGGTGACGCCGGGGATACCGACAGTTCCGGCGGTTTGCCACGTTTCGATTCGCCGTCCGGGATCGCGCTGGATCCCGACGGTTCACTCGTGGTCAGCGACACCGGCAATCACACCTTGCGCCGGGTGTTGCCCGACGGCCGTGTCTCCACGCTCGCCGGCCAACCGGGCGACCCGGGCATCACCAATGGGCCGGCCCGACTGGCCCGGTTCAACGCCCCGCTCGGCATCGCCATCGCCCCGGACCACACGGTGTTTGTCGCCGATTCCGGCAATCATTCGATCCGGGAAATCCGGCCCGATGGCACCGTCTCGACCCTCGCCGGCGAGAACGGGGACTGGGGCGCCGCCGATGGAACCGGTGCCCGCGCACGTTTCTACGGGCCCGTTGGGATTGCACTCGCACCGGACGGTTCCCTCGCCGTGGCGGATTCGCTCAACCACGCGGTGCGGCGTGTCACCCGCGAGGGCCGGGTCACCACCCTCGCAGGGCGCCTCGGTGAAGACGGTTCGGCCGATGGCCCGGCGGCCGACGCACGATTCGGCACCCCGGCGGAAATCTGCTTCGATCCACAGGGACGCCTTTATATGGCCGATGCATTCCTGCACACGCTGCGGCGACTCGACCCCGATGGCATGGTCCGCACGGTGGCCGGATCCGCCGGACATCCCGGGTCCGACAATGGCGACAACGGGATCGGACGTTTCTTCAATCCCTATGGGGTGGCCGTGGCGCCCGACGGCACGGTGTGGGTGACCGACACTTATAATGAAGTGCTTCGGGAGGTGGTTGCTCCGTCGATGTTGAAGGCCGAACGAACGGTGGGTGGGATTTCGATCCGGCTGGAATGGGAATCCGTGGTGGGTCGGCGTTATCAGGTATTGTTCCGCGACCGACTGGGCGACGGATGGCAGGCACTGGGCCAACCGTTGACGGCAGCCGGGTATTCGACGGGTTGGGAAGATGCGCCGGAATCGGTGAGATTATACCAAGTCCAGCGGTTGGATTAGCCACACTTCGGAAGGACGACTTACCCGAGTCCCCCATCAAACCCGGAGGAAGAAGTGGGACTCTCGGAGCTCGTCCCTCCGAAGGGTGATTCCGGCGGCTCAGGGGGCCGGCGCGTTGGTCGGGGTCGACTTTGGGGCAGAGGCAGGAATGAGCCCGTATCGTTTCATCAGTTCCGAACTCATTTGCACCGGCGCCGTTTTGGCGGAGGGCTTCGGTTTGAACTGCTGGACGGCGGCAATCTGCTCGACGGATGCACACTGGGGCCACACGGCATCCTCCTTCCACCAGATGCCATTGGGCTCGGACCGGCTGACCCAAGGCTTCCGCCCGCCGTCATCGATGAAGTCGTCAGCCACGCTCCACAAGGTGAAGGTCGTCTCCGAATCCCTTCGATAGCGAAGGGGTTTCCCGTCCATGCGATCCTTCGGGACAGCGGCCAGGAATTCAGGAACAAGGGCGTCCAGTGAGTCGGGCAATCGGCCCAAACGGCGTTGGTGACGCAGCAGGGCGATGCCGGTCTCGTTCAGCGCGCGTTCGGTCTCCGCGCGGAACGCCTTGGTCTCTGTGTTCGCCAGTTGCGGCAAGGTCCCTTTCATATAACGGTTGCACCAGCGTTCGTGGAGGTGGGTCGGCTCCAACCAAGGGTCCAATAAAGAGCGGGGCACCGACGCGCAACTTCCCTTCCGGGCCGCCTCTCGCTGGGACTCGAACAATACGACGGACGCCCGCAGAAACCGGACGGTGGAGTGATCGCCCCAGCCATATCGCCAGATGGGAAACAGACTCTGTCGGGCCCTGCCACCCACGCGTTTGAGGAGTTCGCCGGCGGTGTCATAGGCCTCGTCCAAGGTCCCCGGGATTTCCAGCGGGGAAGGACCGCCCCCGAACGCTTGGGCCAGCGCCTGGTCGACGTCGAACTCCAGCATCCGGCTCAGATCATCACTCGGTTCATCCCGAAATTCCTGCAGTGCAACGGCCCGTTCGAATTCCAGGCTGTGCAACAACGGGTTCACGAAATCGGACACCGCCATGAACCGTTGGAGGCGCAAAAGCTGCCGGTCGTCCCATTCGCGGGCGTATAATACCGACCACGCGCGACGGTCGGCGACGGCCCCGCAGGCGATCCTCACCAACTGGCTGATGAGGAGCGGTTCCCGGCCCAAGTCGGATTCCACCACCCGGATAGCCTCCAGATCCCGCATGGCGGCGTCGAAATCCCCCCGGCGGGCGGCAGCGGCGGCGGAAATCCCGAGTGCCGTGGCGGCGACTTTGAACCTGGAGAGGTGGGAAAAATCCATGTGGCCAAAGCCACGGGAAGGGTCGATCACTGACTGGCAGGCCGGCCGTTCGAGGGACGCACGCGAGGCCGCAAAGTCATCGGCGTGATCGTTGAGCCAGATCTCAACGTTCGCCCAGGTCTGGGTCTGAAGCTGTCCCGTGCCTTCCCAGCGGTCCATCCGTGTCCCGGGGACGGCCAGGCCTGTATCCACCATCACCAACTTGGGCGGATCCGGCTGGCCGGCCCCACCCAAACGGGCCGCGGCGGCGACCAGCGAAATGAGACCGTTTGAACCGGCGGGCACGGAGGGTGGAAGCAGTCGCCGGGCATCGAGGATCTCGCCGCGGGCCGCGAATTCCGCCAGGGTCCGGGCCAACGCCGCACGGCCACGGTGATGTTCCACGACCACGACCAGCGGCGGCAGCAGCACCAGGAGGGCCACGATCCAGAACCATCGAAGGCGTTTCATATCAATCCAGAGTCCGCCGTCTTTCCCAACGCCACACCGGGCCATCTTCCGGATGCATGATTTCCCCGAGCTTCACGAAACCGCATTTGGTGAGGACGCGGGTGGAGGCGTTGGGCTCGGGTAGCGTGTGTGCACGGACCCGATGGACCTGATCGCTCGTGAAAGCGCAAGCCACCAGCGCCCGGGCGGCCTCCGTTGCGTGACCGCTTCCCCGGTAGCCCGGAGCGATCCCATATCCAATCTCCACGACCCCGTCCTCTCCGGGTGGACCGGTGTATCCGCACAGGCCGATGACCAACTGATCCGCCTGGTGCACGATCGCATAGCCGTCCGTCCAAGGGTCGGGCGCGGGGGCAGCGTCCAGGCGCGCCTTGAACTCGGGCGAGACCTCGGGGCCTGATGCCATGTCACGGACCCCATCGGCGACCCGCAGGCCGAAACGCCGGGCATAATCCCCGGTCCCGACCAACAGCACCCGATAATGCTCCACGGTGTGGGGCAACAACCGGAGGTGGGCGGTCTGGAGGATTGATCCGGGGCCGGGCATCGACGGAATATCAAACGCCATCGGGGTGAGGTTGGCCATTCCTTTTGCCACAGACCCCCCGATGGCGGCCCATTTTCAAATCGTGGGAAAGGTCGCCGGGATTTTGCACAACAAAGGGCGCAAAGGGTGCCGGGCTTGGAAGAACTCCTGAAGGGGCAAAGGTCTGGAAATGCATGCCTTGGGCCGTCTTCATTTCTGAAGGGAGCCTTTTGGCACACATTGCGCCCGTTGTTGTTCAGGTTTCCCCTGCCCGGTTGGGAAGCCTCCGAATATCCGAAGTTGCGAATGCCCGCTTGCCGTCCCCTCCGTTGAAAGGGTCTGCTCCTTGGTGCATGGCCAATCCGCCGTCTTCTCCCGGTCAATCCACGCGATTCACCCGCTGGTTGGAAGGGGCGCCGACACCGGTCTTCGTGGCCCTTGCCATCACGGCGGCGTTCTCGACGTACTTCGCGATGTATGCCTTCCGGAAGCCGTTTGCCGCGTCGAAGTTCGACGGGCAATTCTTTCTCGGCACCCATGTCGCCCTCAAGACTGCGCTGGTCATCAGCCAGATCCTGGGTTACGCGCTGTCGAAATACATCGGCATCAAGGTCTGTTCCGAGGTCACCCGGGCGCGACGGGCCCCGTTGCTGCTGATCCTGATCGGGTGGGCGCAGGGGGCGCTCGTGCTGTACGGACTGCTGCCGGACGATTGGAAGGTGCTGGCCATCTTCCTCAACGGCCTGCCGCTGGGGATGGTGTGGGGATTGGTCGTCTGGTATCTGGAAGGCCGGCGCACGTCGGAACTGCTGCTGGCCGGGCTGAGCCTGTCCTTCATCATCGCCAGCGGCGTGGTGAAGGATTTCGGACGCGCGCTCATGGAAGGAAGCGTTGCGGGTTGGTGGGCGGCGGTTCCCCTGATCGGCCCTCCCTTCGCGCAGATGTTGGGCAAGGTCAGCGAAGGCTGGATGCCCGCGATCGCCGGGTTCCATTTCCTGCCGGTGTTCCTCGCCTCGGTGTGGTTGCTCAACCAACTCCCGCGCCCCAATGCCGGCGACGTCACCGCCCGGGTGGAACGCGAACCCATGCAGGGGACCGATCGCCTGGCCTTCGCCCGGCAATTCGCCGTCGGCCTCGTGCTCTTGTTCGTCGCCTATTTCTTTCTCACCGCCTACCGGGATTTCCGTGACAACTACCAGGTCGAGATCTTCGACGACCTCGGGTACCCGTATAAGGCGAACAAGACGATCATTTCGCGTGCGGAAAGCATCGTGACCTTCGGGGTGATGGGCGTCCTGGCCTTGTTGAACCTGGTGAAGGACAATCGGCGCGGCCTGCTCTGCGCCTTCGGCATCATGACCGGCGGGGTCGCCCTGCTCGGCGTGTCCACCGCCCTGCTCCAAGCCCATCTCATCTCCGGATTCTGGTGGATGACGCTCACCGGCCTCGGATCCTACCTCGCCTATGTGCCCTACGGCTCGGTGCTCTTCGACCGCCTCATCGCCTCCACCCGGACGGTCGGCACCGCCGTGTTCGCCATCTACCTGGCCGACGCCATCGGCTACACCGGTTCCGTGGGGGTGCAACTCTACAAGGATCTGGCGGCCGGATCGGTGTCGCGGTTGGGCTTTTTCACCGGCCTGACCTGGTTCATGTGCGGGCTCGGGGTCGTGTGCCTGGTCGGGAGCGCCGCCTATTTTGCGCGACGCACCCGACCGGTGATCATTTCTTCGCCTTGAGGGCTTCCTCGATCGCCGCGGTGATCTCATCGGATCCCGGTTCGACCTTGGAATCCCACCGCTTCAGGACCTTGCCGTCGCGACCCACGAGGAACTTGCCGAAGTTCCATTTCACGTCGCCGGGGAAGGCGGCTTCCTTGCCGGTGAGGGAGGCGTAGAGGGGGTGCTGTTCCGAGCCTTTCACGTGCAACTTGCCCATCAGCGGGAAGGTCACGTTGAACTTCGAAGAGCAGAATTCCTTGATCTCCGTGGCCGTGCCGGGTTCCTGGGCGCCGAAATCATTGCAGGGAAAACCGATCACGGAGAATCCCTGCTTGCTGTATTTCTGGTGGACCGCCTCCAGACCCGTGTATTGGGGCGTGAAACCGCATCTGGAGGCCACGTTGACCAGCAGGAGCACTTTGCCGGAGTAGGCCTTGAGGGAGGTGTCCTTGCCGTCGATGTCCTTCAACGGGATGTCTTGGAGCGAGGCGGCGGAAAGGGTCGCGGCCGCGGCCAGCAACCCACCGAGGGAGGAGAGGATCTTGTTCATGAAGTGATGACAGTGTGCCGGCATCCGACGGTGTCAAACCCTTGGTTGTTCAATGGGCGGCAACGGGACTTTCCGAGGTTCACGGAGCGAGAGACTTTCGCCAGATCGCCGCCACCGCCCGCCGCTCCTCGGGCCCCGCCCACGGATCATATTCAAAATGCTCACCGAACTTTTCCCGCAAGGCATTACCGACGGACAACCGCACGGCGAGTTGAGTGTGGTCCAATCCGTCCACCAAGTCCGCCGGCGTGGTCCTCGCGACCGCCCGGATTTGCTCCAGGGCAAATTCTTGCCGGGCGGACTCCCGGTCGGTGCATAACTTGAACAGTTGCCCCAACGCCCGGCGACGTCCCTCGACATCGCCTTCCTTCAATGCGGCACGGACCTCTCCCTGCATTCGCGAAAACTCCGTCTGCCGGTCCCGCGCCACATCGGCCGCCAACAAACCCGCCGTCAGGAAATTCTGGAAACGGTCCGCATCCAGATAGCCGGTGGAACGGGTCACCTCCTGGCCGTCCGGAGTCAGGACAAGGAACGCCGGGATGGCACTGACATGACGGTCGGTGGCATCCTGCGGATGAAGGTCCAGGTCGAGCGCCACCGGCACATATTCGCCGAGGGTGGTGAGCACGGACGAATCGGACAGGGTCGAGCGCGCCATCTGGCGGCACGGACCGCACCAGGAGGCCGTGAAGTAAAGAATCACCGGCCGATTGCTGGCGGTGGCGGACTTCAGGGATTCCAGCAGGTTGGTCCGCCAACCCGCGGGCACCTCCGCGCGAGCCGGGGCCAGCGAGAGGGCGAGGGCGATCAGCCCGCTGATATAAAGTGGCACTTTCATGATCGTATCCCCGGCGACTCAGAGCCTCGGAGCCTCAGAACATCGGAACTTCAGAACCACAGAAGTCGCCGGGCCAGTCAGCCCGTTCCGTTTCCCCGCCTGACGTTCTGCAGTTCTGCAGTTCTGAGGCTCCGAAGTTCTGCAGCTCTGCGGTTCTGAAGTTCATTTCCCCCGTCCTTCCCTTTCCCCCCTCCCGGGTCCGTGCGCGATCCGCGGCCAGAACACGGCCCAGTCGAAGGGTCGGCTAAATTCGCCAAAATGGCATTTCTGGCAGTCGCCGGCGGCCAGGGGACGGAACTTGAAATCCACCGTGGCGTCCCCGTTACGCTGGCGGACGTGCAGGCTCCCCGGTCCATGACAACTCTCGCAACCGACATCCACCAACCGGGTCGCGCCCAACTCGCGCCGGTAACCCGATGCCGCACCGAAACCGACGGTGTGACACAGAATGCATTTCGGATCGGCATCGGCATCGGAACGGGCGAGTGCCGCAAAGGCGTGGGCATGGCCGGTGTCCCGCCATTTCGTGGCGGCGTCGGGATGACAGGCCAGGCAGGATTCACTGCCGGCAAAGGTCGCCGAGGCCCGGACACCGGGAACCTGGTCCGTCCGTAGCGATTCCGGATCGTCGATCGCGAGCCGTGTCCGGCGCACCTCGGCGCGATACGCCGCCGCGAGGACCTTGACCGGGGAGGCCTGCGGGATCTTGTCGTTCAGCAATCGGATTTCATGGTGCATGACTGAGAGTTTCGAACGGCCGGTCACCGCCAACCGCAGCAGCCCCAGCGCGCGGGATTCATTGGTCGTATAATAGATCAGGCTGCGATTCTCTTTTTTGAGTTCCTGGGCCGGTTGACGGACCTTGCCCCCGAGGATCACGTCCACCTCGTAGAATTGTTGGGCCAGCCGTTCCATCCCCGCCTCGTCAGTGAAGGCGAGCAGCACCACCAGGTCGGCCAGCGGACGCACCTTGGGAAGGAGCGTGGCGAGCGTCGTTTCCATCGGTTCAACGACCAGACCGTCACCCAACCGTTCCGCCAGGCCCTTGGGATCCATCACGCCGATGACGGCGATCCGAAAGCCCCCCCGCACGAGGATCCGATAAGGTTCCGCGACCGATTGCCGGGTGACCGCATCCAGCAGGTTGGCGCCGAGCAACGGGACGGCGGACAGCTTTCGGAGTTCCCGCAGGGTACCCACGGCCAATCGCGCCTCGCGATGCCCGAGATTCAGCGCGTCGTAATGCATGCCTTCGAAAGCGCGCAATTGGTGGCGGTATTGGATGACATCATAATCCGCGGCGCCGGCAATCGCGTCACCGACATCGACCCGGAGCGCCGAGGGGCCCGCCTCGGCGTCGAGCACCGTCCGGAGCCGCGACATCCCGCCATACTGGCCGGTGAAACATCCGCAGGGTTCGAGCCGGCCATCCATGTCGGCCGTGAACCAGATCGGGAGGTCGAGGGTGGCCGGGGAATCCGCCGCGGGTTTGCAGGCCGTCAGGAGCAGCAGAAGAAGCCAGCACCATCTGGAATCAATACAGCACGGCATAGGTGAAGATGTTCACGTTCACCTTGGCCGGATCGGTGATTTCATTGCCCCCGCAACAGCAGCATCCCTTGGCATTGGCCACGTCGTTCAGGCCCTCCTTGGAATACACCAGCACCAATCGCCCGTTGAGTTCCAGTCCTTCCAGGGAGACCGCTTTCCCGTGCTTCTCGGTCAACCGGGGAATCGCGTGGACCGTCGAGAAGATCGCATGGTCCGCGGGGATTTTCGCCAGGGGTGCGTCGGGAAAACATAATCTGAGTTCCTTCCGGAACGCCTTGTCCCACACGTCATCGGAACATCCCGGGCTGGCGAGGATGAACCCGCCGTGGGTGAGGTATTTCTTCAGGTTCTCACGCTCCGCCGGGGTCAGGGCGAACGTTTCATTCCCACTCATCACGCAGAACGGATAATCGAAGACCGTGTCCGAACTGAGCTTCACCATGCAGAAGGTTTTCGTGACCCTCAGGTTGGTGTCCTTGGCGACGTCGCTCAGGAAACGGTCGGCGAAGCACACCGAGCTTTGGTTGTCGGCGTAAATCAGGTTGCCGCACTGGAGGATGGTCAGGTCCACGGGCCCGGTCGTGACCGCGGGCGGGGGTGATTTCTTCTTCACCTCCGAGAACGGCTCGGCGCGCACCGGGAAAATGACGGCAGCCGAGAGCAGGAGGAGGACGAGGGCTCCCGAAACCATCGGGCACCCGAACTCACCACCGGCCGCTTCCCTTTTTGTCATCCGACGTTCGTCGATCCTCATATCAGTCCTTTTGGCAACCCGACCTCACGCTGATGCGAACCCCTCTCCCCGGCCCTCTCCCCACTCGTTCTTCGTCGAGAGAGGGAGGAGGCAGGCGAGGCCGTGCGTCGCGGAGAAATGATTCATTTGGTGATCGCTTTGAAATACTTGGTCACGACCTCATCATATTCCTCAAGGAGGGATTCCGAAGGGACAACGCCGCTCTGGCGGTTGACCGGCTTCAGGCTTTTTAGAACGTCGGTGCGGTCCAACACGACACCGTTGGCCCCCTCGCCCGCGGCCCCGGTGCCACCCGCCCGCGCCGACTGGTGACCGGCCTCGCCACGCTTCACCAAGGCTTCGTTGCCCAGGACATCCAGAGACTGCTGGCTTCCCACCGCCGATCCGGATTCGCCCGCCTCGCCCTCTCCCTGCCCCCCCGAGGAGCCCTTTCCGGAAGACTGGCCGGGCCGCCCGAATTTCCGGCTCTTCAGCATTTGGGAAAACGAATTCCCGGCCTTCATGCCCATCCCGCCCTTTCCCTGGCCCTGCCCCTTGGACCGGGTGAGTTTCAGGTATTGGTCCAGTTCCTGGGGCCCGGGCCGGCCGCCCTGCGCATTGCATTCCCCAAACAATTTTTCCATCTCCCCCCGCAACCGGTCGGCTGCCTGGAAGGAGGCATCGCCCTGTCCGTCGAGGAGGGAACGGGTGGCATGGGCGGCGAGTTGGTGCAGGCGCAATTCATCCATCTTCGCCGCGAGGTTTCTCCCGCTTTGGGCCGCCTTGGGAAAATCCTTTTCCGCGGCCCAGGCATCCCCTTCCAACCGATGCCGCAGCTTGTCCAGAAGTTCCCCGACCTGACGTTCCGTGCCGGCCAGGTTGCGCAAGGCCAGTTGGTCCTCGCGGCTGAGCGGACCCTGCCGGTCATAGGCCTTCACCTGTTCCGTCAACGCCTGCTGCGCCTGGTATAAGGCGTCGAATTGGTTGAAATCTTTCATCAATTCCTGAAGCCGGCCGACATCCTCCAACGGTGCGTTGATATCCTCCTTCGCCTGTTGTTCGACCCCACCCAGCCTCGCGACCTGCTGATCGGCCGCCTTCTTGAAATCCGCCAGCATCCCCGGGGTCAAGGACCGCGAACCGCCGGCCGGCGAACTCTTCTGCGCCACTTCACGCGAGGCCGCCTCGTTCTCCCCGGTGGAGGTGCGGATGTTTTGC
>JANYCC010000282.1 GCA_025360495.1 Verrucomicrobiota bacterium
TACGAATCCAAATGTACCCCAGAGCGCCACCGGCAACCATCCCAGCTTGAGACCGAACCACAACACGAGCAGCGGGGCCACGACGAAGGTCGGGATGCACACCCCGACAATCACCAGCAGGCTGCCCAGCCAATCAGGCCAACGCCCCCGGTGGACCGCCGCGAGGAACCCGGACGGAAGGCCCACCCCCAACGCCACCCCGAAGGCCAGCAACCCGAGCGTGAGGGACACCGGCAGGGTCTGAACGAGGATGTCATTGACCGAATGATACCGGTATTTGAACGACGGTCCCAAGTCGCCGTGAAACAAACCACCGACAAAGCGGAGGTACTGTCGCCATAGGGGTTCGTCGAGATGATAACGGGCTTTCAATGCGGTCTCGATTTCCCGCGACGCCGGCGCCCGTTCGCGATCGAACGGCCCGCCGGGCGCGGCGCGCATCAGGAAGAACGCGAGCGTGGCCACCGCCAGCACCAGCGGCGGGATCGCCAACAGTCGTTGCCAGACCCCACGCATATTCCGCCCCTCCGAACGACCATCCCCCCGGAGGGACGAGCTCCGAGAGTCCCATTTCCCTCCGGACCAATTTGGGACTCGTGTAACTCGCCCCTCCGGACCGGTGTGCTATTCCGGGCGGGCCAACAATTCCGCCAGCGCCACCGCCGAACGCATCGCCTTGGACTTGTTCACGGTTTCCTCAAACTCGGCTTCCGGGGTCGAATCATTCACCCAGCCCCCGCCCGCCTGCACATAGGCCCGGTCGTCCTTCACCAAAGCCGTCCGGATCGTGATGCAATGGTCGGAATTGCCGTTGAACCCGAAATAACCCACGCAACCGCCATAAGGTCCGCGCGTCGTGCCTTCCAATTCCGAGATGATCTGCATCGCCCGGATCTTCGGCGCCCCGCTCAGGGTCCCGGCCGGAAAGGTCGTCCGCATCAGGTCATAGGAAGTCTGGTCGGACCGCAATTGCCCCTTCACCTCCGACACGATGTGCATCACATGGCTGTAACGCTCGATCAACATCATGTCGGTCACTTTCACCGATCCGAAATCACAGACCCGCCCGATGTCGTTGCGGGCGAGATCGACGAGCATCACGTGCTCCGCCCGTTCCTTGGGGTCGTTCAGCAGGTCCTGTTCGAGTGCTCGATCCTCCTCCGGCGTCGTCCCCCGGCGGCGGGTGCCGGCGATGGGCCGGATCTCCACCTGCCGGTCCACGCAACGCACATGCAATTCCGGCGAGGCGCCCACCAGCGAGAAGCCCTCGAGTTCCAACACGAACATATAAGGCGACGGATTGATCGAGCGCACCGCGCGATAGATGTCGAGCGGGGAGGCCTTCACCGGCGCGGTGAAACGTTGGGACCCGACCACCTGGATGATGTCGCCCGCGGTGATGTATTCCTTGGCCTTGGCGACGTTCGCGAAGAAGCGTTCGCGGGTGGTGTTGGATTCGAAGTGGACGGGCGGAACTTTCACCGGGAGTGCCACGGGTCGGCTCTCGATCGGTTCCTTCAGCAGTTCCACCAACCGCTCGATCTCGCTGATCGCGTCGTCGTAATAATCGCCGGCCGGGATGCCGGGTTCAACGATCGCATTGATGACCAGCGTCATGGTTTGCGCCACGCGATCGAAGACCACGAGTTGATCGGCGATCAGGAAATAAAGCGTCGGGGTGGCGAGTTCATCCTGGGCGGGGCGGGGCACGACCGGTTCGAGATCGTGGATGAATTCGTAGGCGAGGAATCCGACGGCTCCGCCACAAAACCGGGGCAGACCGGGGAGTTCGACCGGCTTGAACCGGGCCATGTACCGTTCGACCACCTGCAGACCGTCGCGCACCTGCTTCGGATCGGCGGGATCCGGGTTGGGCGTGACGGTGAAACGGTCGAGAATGTGGCCTTCCTGGCGGATTTCGACCTTCGAGCCGGTTTGGCGGATGACGGCACGCGGGGTGCATCCGACGAAGGAATAACGGCCGAGGTGTTCGCCGCCCTCGATCGATTCAAAGAGGAAGGATTCGCCGCACCCACGCAGCTTTCGGTAGGCGGACAGCGGTGTTTCCAAGTCGGCCAGCAAGCGCAGGGTCACCGGGATGGTGTTACCCTTGGTTGCCAATCGGACGAATTCTTCTCGGGTCGGCGAATACATGTCGGGTGTGCAAGTTACCGATGGATCGGCCGGAGTGAAGTGCGCAGTTCAGCCATCGGAGGGTGGACCGGGGACCGTTCTGCTCGGCCGTCCGGCTCGGCGGACGTCGGTGGCGGTGACTCAGCGCGGAATATTTCGCATCCGGTCAAACGGCTCTTTCTGTCGGGAAACGGGATGCGTAACAATGTATGGTGCAAATGGATGAGAAAAATAAAGGGTGAGGGAAAGGCGGCTTTTGCCAACAGATTCCGACCCGGGGTCGTGAACGGATGCTTGCGTGAAGGGGGGCGCTTGTGATTTTTTTCACGAGTCGTTGGCGCACGACTTCGAGACGGGGGACCCAAGGGCGGTCGTTGTCTAATCGGGTCGATTAACAACTTTAAATTGCTGTGGGGTGGGCAAGTTGGTACTTGCCCGTCACACGGCGATTGCTACAGGTCTCTGCGCCAGCAGGGCAACTAATGGTCCGGGCGGGCCAACATAAGACGAATGAATCGTCCTTATGCGAAGAACAACGAAGGCGCCGCCCGGGAGAAAAAAGGCAGAGCATGTCGGACATCTTTCCAAAGTGGACGAACAAGCTCCCGCTGATGGCTGGGATCGCCGCCGTGGTGGTGGGGCTCACGGTCACGGCGGGCATCACGTATTATTTCACCCCGAAGTACACGCGGGTCGGCTACCAGCCGAAGCAACCGGTGGCCTTCTCGCATGCGATCCACGCCGACCAGCTCGGGATGGATTGCCGGTATTGCCACAGCGCGGTGGAGAAATCGTGGTTCTCGAACATCCCGTCCTCCGGCACCTGCATGAATTGTCATAGCCAGGTGAAAAAGGACTCGGACAAACTGCAATTGGTCCGGGACTCGTTCGCCTCGGGGCAGCCGATCCCGTGGATCCAGATCCACAAGACCCCGGATTACGTCTATTTCAACCACTCCGTCCACGTGAACCGCGGCATCAGCTGCGTGCATTGTCACGGCCAGATCAACAAGATGGACGAGGTCTACCACGCGAAATCCCATTCGATGGCGTTCTGCCTCGAATGCCATCGCGAACCCGAGAAATTCATCCGCCCGAATGAGCTGGTCACCAAGCTCGATTGGGTGAACGAGGGATTCGACGGGAAGAAGGCCGTGCACGACTGGAAGGTCCAGCCCGGCCAAAGCTGCTCCACCTGCCACCGCTGATGAAAACCATCCCCCCGCTTTGCCCGGAGCCCGAGGTCGGACCGAAGTACTGGCGTTCCCTCGACCAGTTGGCCGACCAGCCCGAATTCCGCCATTGGATGGAGCGCGAATTCCCGGCCGGCGCGAGCCTCGCCCCCGAGGGCGAATCCCGGCGCGATTGGATCAAGCTTATGTCCGCGAGTTTCATGCTCGCCGGCGTGGGCAGTTTTGTCGGCGGTTGCCGGCGTCCCGAGGAAACCCTCACGCCCTTCGCCAAGCAGCCCGAGGGTTACGTCCACGGCAAACCCCAGCATTACGCCACCTCGATGCCCGTGCGCGGCTCCGCCGTCGCCCTGGTCGCGAAGTCCTATGAGGGCCGGCCGGTCAAGCTCGAGGGCAACAGCCTGCATCCCGACGCCAATGGCGGCACCGATCATTTCGCCCAGGCCGCCCTGCTGAACCTGTACGATCCCGACCGCGCCTATCGCCACACGCAGGCCGGCAGCGACGTCAAGGTCGAGGTCGTCCGGGATCTTCTCTCGGCCTCCGGCAAGAAATTCGCGGCCAACGGCGGCGAGGGCCTGGCGTTCCTCACCGAACGTTCCGGTTCCCCCACCCGCAACCGCCTCCAGGACGAGATCGCCAAGAAGTTCCCGAAATCGAAGTGGTTCGTCTATGAGCCGGTCGATTTCTCCGCCTGCGGACGCGCGCTCAGCGTGTTGTTCGGGGCCGACGTCCAACCCCATCACCGGCTGGAGGGCGCCCGCCGCATCCTCGCCCTTGATTGCGATTTCATCGGCACCGAACAGGACGCCCATCGCAACATCCGCGGCTTCGCCAAGGGGCGTCGCTCGTCCGATGACCAGATGAACCGGCTTTATGCCGTGGAATCGCTGATGACCCTGACCGGCGGGAATGCCGACCACCGGCTTCGGGTGCGCCCGACCGACGTGGTCAAGGTGGCGGCGCAGATCGGGGTCGCAGTGTTGGCCAAAGCGGGGATTTCCGGGGAATTGGCCGGCACGCTCCAACAACTGGCTGCCGGTTCGCCGGCGTCCGCCGCATGGGCTCAGGCCTGTGCCGCCGACCTGTTCCAGAACAAGGGTGCCGCGGTGGTCCTCGCCGGCTACACCCAACCTGCCGCGGTGCATCTCATCGCCCAGGCACTGAACGCGGTGCTCGGGGCGTTCGGTCCCGCGCTGGTGGCGATCAAGTCCTCGGAAAACCGCGCGGACGGCTCGATCAGCGAATGTGTCGCCGCCCTCAAGGCCGGCCTCGACACGCTCATCATCCTCGGCGGCAACCCAGCCTATAACGCGCCGGTCGACCTCGAATTCGCCGCTGCCGCCAAGAAGGCCAAGAACGTCGTCCGTCTCGGTTATTATGAGGATGAGACCGCCAAGCTGGCGTCCGTCCATGTCGCTGCCGCCCATTTCCTCGAATCGTGGGGGGATGCCCGGACCGGTGACGGTACCTGGGTGCCGGTGCAACCCCTGATCGAGCCGTTGTTCGGCGGCTTCACCGAGATCGAGTTGATCGCCCGGTTGCTCGGACTCGACAAGGTCTCCCCGTTGGACTTGGTGCGGGGGACGTTTGGGACCGACGATGCGGCCTGGCGGAAATTCCTGCATGACGGTCATCTGGCCGGGAGCGCGGCCAAGCCCCTTGATTTCAGCGCGGCAGATCTGGCACGGGTGGCGCAGGCGCTGGCGGCGGAGAAGCCGGTCGCCGGTTCGGGTTACGACGTGGTGCTCGCCCGGGCGTCCTCAGTGGATGACGGCCGATATAATAACAACGGATGGCTCCAGGAAGTCCCCGATCCGATCACGAAGGTGACCTGGGAGAATGTCATCCTGATCTCGCCCACGACGGCCAAAGAACTCGGCATCTCCGAAAGTGCGAATGCCAAGGACGGCCAGTATCGCCAGCACCTGCTGAAGATCACCGTCGGCAGCCGCAGCGTCCAGGGCCCGGTCTGGGTCCAACCCGGTTTCGCGGACCACACCTTCGGACTGGCCCTCGGATACGGCCGCACGGAGACAGGGCGGGTCGGGCGCGGCAGCGGATTTGATGCCTACCCGCTTTACCTGGATGGAAGCCGGCACGTCGCGACGGGCGCGAAGGCGGAGGTGGTGCCCGGACGCCATCTGGTGGCGGTGACCCAGGAACACGGCCTGATGGAGGGCCGCCCGATCGTGCGGGAAGCGAACCTCGAGCAGTTCAAGACGAAGCCCGACTTCGCCAAGAACATGGACTTGGAGTCGCACCTGCCGCATTACGTGCCGTTCAAGGAGAAGCCGGACGGCCGCAATGTCGACCCGCGGCCGCAGAACATCTACGAGCATCCGTACGACCAGAATCCGTCGACGGCCTCGAAGATCCACCAATGGGGCATGGTGCTCGACCTCGGGTCGTGCGTCGGTTGCAACGCCTGCGTGCTGGCCTGCCAGAGCGAGAACAACATCCCGATCGTCGGCAAGGACCAGGTGGCGCGCGGCCGCGAGATGCACTGGATGCGCATTGACCGGTATTACAGCCACGATCCGGAGGCGGTGGTGACCTCGGAGACCGCGGCGAACGACCCGCAGATGGCGGTGCAGCCGATGTTCTGCCAACACTGTGAATCGGCCCCGTGCGAGAGCGTGTGCCCGGTCAACGCGACCGTGCACGACGAGGAAGGGTTGAACGTGATGGCTTATAACCGGTGCATCGGCACGCGGTACTGCGCCAACAACTGTCCGTTCAAGGTCCGGCGTTTCAACTTCTTCGATTATAACAAGCGCGAGACCGATTATGCCGGCGCGCAAAGCCAGCATTTCTTCAACTACGGCAACCTGTACAAGGGCCCGGCGGGGGTCAACCGCAACGAGGCGCCGGAGTGGGAGATCATCAAGCTGGTCAAGAACCCCGACGTGACCGTCCGCATGCGCGGCGTCATGGAGAAATGCACGTTCTGCGTGCAGCGGGTCGAACAGGCCAAGATCGCCCAGAAGGTCAAGGTCGGGAACAGCGGTGATGTGGCAGTGCCGGACGGCGGGGTGCGGACGGCGTGCCAGCAGGTCTGTCCTGCTGAAGCGATCACGTTCGGCAACATCCTCGACCCGGACAGCGCGGTGTCGAAGCTGAAGCGGCTTCCCCGCAATTACTCGGTGCTCGGGTTCCTCGACATCCGGCCCCGGGTCACCTACCTGGCCCGGATCCGCAATCCCAACCCCGAGATCGCGAAGATCGAAGGGCGCACCCAACCGGACACGCTGCGTGATTACGAGCGGTTCCGTCACGAATCCCCCTTCGAAACCCACGGCCATGGGCCCGCCCATGAGGAAAAGCACGCTGCCGTCGTGCCGCAGAAAGGAGCCGCCTGATGGCCGCCACCGCCCCCATCGCAGTCCCCGGGCCCGTCGTGAAGCCCTTGCCCCAGCCCCACGCGCCCAAGCCGGCCGCCCTCAAGGTCGGCGAGGCCCCGCGCGAATTGGAACGCCAGCCCCTGGTGCTCAACAACCGCTCGATCGGTTGGATCACCGACGCCATCGCCGGCATCTGCGAGAAGCCGATGCCCAAGTGGTGGTGGCCGGCCTTCATCGTGAGCGCCGGCATCATGAGCATGATGTTCGCCCTCATCACCTACCTGATCTCGACCGGTGTCGGGGTCTGGGGCCTCAATCAACCGGCGGGTTGGGCATGGGACATCACCAACTTCGTCTTCTGGATCGGCATCGGCCACGCCGGCACCCTGATCTCGGCCGTGTTGTTCCTGTTCCGCCAGAAATGGCGCACCTCGATCAACCGGTCCGCCGAGGCCATGACGCTGTTCGCCGTGGCTTGCGCCGGCATCTTCCCGGTCGTCCACGTCGGCCGTATCTGGTTCGCACCGATCTTCCTGGCACCCATCCCGAATGCCAACACGGTCTGGCCCCAGTTCAAATCACCGTTGCTCTGGGACGTCTTCGCAATCTCAACCTACGGCACCGTCTCGCTGTTGTTCTGGTACACCGGGTTGGTCCCCGACCTGGCGACCCTGCGTGACCGCGCCACCGGCAAGATCCGCAAGATCGCCTACGGATTCTTCGCGCTCGGTTGGACCGGCTCAAACCGGCATTGGAGCAACTATGAGAAGGCATACCTGATCCTGGCCGGCCTCAGCACCCCGCTGGTGCTCTCCGTGCACTCGATCGTGTCCTTCGACTTCGCCGTCTCCGTGGTCCCCGGCTGGCACACGACCATCTTCCCGCCCTATTTCGTCGCCGGTGCGATCTTCTCCGGATTCGGCATGGTGCTGACCCTGCTGATCCCGCTCCGCGCCCTGTTCAAACTGCACGACATCGTCACCACGCGGCACTTGGAACTGATGTGCAAGGTGATCCTGGCGACGGGTTCGATCGTCGGATACGCCTACGGGATGGAGTTCTTCATCGCGTGGTACGGCGGCAGCCCGTACGAGCTGTACGCGTTCAAGAACCGGGCGTTCGGGCCCTATTGGTGGGCGTACTGGACGATGATCAGCTGCAACGTGATCAGCCCGCATTTCTTCTGGTTCCAGAAGCTCCGCACCAGCGCGCTGTTCGTGTGGTGTGCGTCCATCGTCGTCAACATCGGCATGTGGTTCGAGCGGTTCGTCATCATCGTGACCTCGCTACACCAGGATTATCTGCCGTCGAGTTGGGGTTATTTCACACCGAGTTGGGTGGACGTGTTCACGTTCGTCGGCAGTTTCGGACTGTTCATGACCCTGTTCCTGTTGTTCATCCGGTTCCTTCCGGCGATCGCGATCAGCGAGGTGAAGGGCGTCACGCCGCAGGCGGACCCGCATCACCCGTTGGGCGGCGCCAAGGGGCACCACTGAGGAGGCCCACCCCAATACCATGAGTGCTTCCACCAACACATCCTACGGCCTGCTGGCCAGTTTCGAGACGCCGGCCGACATCATGGACGCCGCGATCAAGTGCCGCGACGCCGGGTTCACCAAGTGGGACGTCTTCACGCCGTTCCCGATCCATGGCATGGACGCCGCGATGGGCGTGAAGAAAAGCCAGGTCGGCTGGTTCACCTTCGCGGGCGGGTTCACGGGCTTCTTCACCGGCATGACCATGATCTGGTTCATGAACAGCCATGACTATGGGCTCGTCGTCGGCGGCAAACCGCTGTTCACGCCGCTCTATGCCTTCCCGGTGTCGTACGAACTGACCATCCTGTTCGGTTCCTTCGCCACCCTGTTCGGGCTGCTTTTCCTCAACCGCCTGCCCCGGTTGCATCATCCGCTGCTTGCGGTGAAAAACTTCAAGAAAGCCACCGATGACGGGTACTTCCTGTGCATCGAGGCTGGCGACCCCAAATACGCCCCCGAGGTGACCCGCACGTTCCTGGTGGAACAGTGCCACGCCCGGCTGGTTGAAACCGTGGAGGACTAAATGCGCCCATTCCTCGTCTATTTCTTCACCTTCTGGGCCCTGGCGGTCGCCGCCACCGTGGGCATCGCCGGCTTGCAGGGATCCAAGTCCCGCAAACCACCCATCGAGATCTTCCCGGACATGGACCGCCAGCCCAAGCTGCGGCCCCAGACCACCACGAAGTTCGCCGCCTTCACCGACGGCCAGAGCAGCCGCCTGCCGGTCGCCGGGACCATCTCCCGCGGGTCCGGTTATGAAGCCAACGAGCTCAACACCGGCAAGAAGGCCGACGGTTCCTTCACCGACGCCATGCCCGTCCCCGTCAGCCGCGAATTCGTCCGGCGCGGACAGGAACGCTTCGGGATCTATTGTTCCCCGTGCCATGGGGCGGCGGGCGATGGCAACGGGGTGACGACCAAGTTCGGCATGGCGGGCGTGGCGAAACTCAATGACGAGCGCCTGATCAAGATGGCCGACGGCGAGATCTTCAACACCATCACGATCGGCAAGAACCTGATGGGATCCTACGGTGACAAGCTGGACGTGCAGGATCGCTGGGCGGTGATCGCTTATGTCCGCGTCCTCCAACTGAGCCGGCTCGGCAAGAAAGAGGAGATTCCGGATGCGGTGCGGGCCACCCTGAAATGACGCGACCATGAAGATGATTCCACAAAGTCTGAGGGGTGTCTGGGCGCTGCTGGCGCTGGCCGGGGTGCTGCTCTGGGGCACGGCCCCGTTGCGCGCCGCCGAGGAACACGCCGCCGCCCCCACCGCCGGGGCCCACGCCGAGGCCGCCCCGACTGAGGCCGCGGCCGGAACCGCGGAGGGCCACGAGGCCCCCGCCGTCGTGCCCGTGTTCTCGCTGAAGCAGTTCGCCTTCAGTTATCTGACGGCTTACATGTTCTGCCTCAGCCTGTGCCTGGGCTCGTTGTTCCTGCTGATCATGCACCATCTGTTCGACGCCGGTTGGTCGGTGTCGGTCCGCCGCGTGCCCGAGCAGTTGGCGTCGATGCTTTTCCCGCACATGTTCCTGCTGCTGCTGCCGATCCTGGCGTTGCAGAACCAGCTCTATAAGTGGCTGACCATCGACCCGGCCACCGATCACGCGCTGGACGTGAAGAAGGCGTTGTTCAACCGGACCGTCTTTAACATCCTGGTGCCTTTCCTGGTCCTGTCGTGGGGTTTCATGGCCCACCGGTTCCGCTCACTTTCCCTCGCCCAGGACAAGGACGGGGCGGCGATCTGGACCCGCAAGGCCCGGGTGCTTTCGGCATGGGGCATCTACTGGTTCGCCTTCTCGCTGACCTTGGGGTGCTTCTACCTGATGAAGTCCCTGCAGTACCAGTTCTTCAGCACGATGTACGGCGTCTATTATTTTGCCGGCAGCGTGTGGGTGACCTGGATCACGGTCTGGGTCCTCGCCTTGATCCTGCAAGGGCGCGGACCGCTCCAACAGGTCGTGCACAACCGGCAGATCCTGGACTTGGGCGTGTTGTTCTTCGCCTTCACCGTCTTCTACGCCTACATCCATTTCTCCCAGTATTTCCTCATCTGGAACGCCTCGATGCCGGAGGAGACCTTCTGGTATGTGCGGCGGGAACATGGAACTTGGAAATGGGTCGGGTTCACGATCCTGTTCGGACATTTCTTCGTGCCGTTCCTCGCCCTGCTCAACCAGGACGTGAAGCTGAAGCCCGCAATGATGCTCCCGATCGCCGGCTGGGCCTGGCTCATGCATTACGTGGACATGACTTTCAACGTCATGCCCGTCCTCTCACCCGCGGGGCTGAATCTCACCTTCTGGGATCCGTTGCTGTGGTTCGGGATGACCGGCATCCTCCTGTTCGGATTCTGGAAACGTTTCCACGCCTCCCCCGCCTTCCCGCTGCGGGACCCGCGCCTGAAGGAGGCCGTCACCCATCACGAAATCCCCCCGGCCCCCGAGAGCGCCAGCGCCGCCGTCGGGGTCACCACCGCGGCCCATCACTGAGGTCCATCGATGAACAATTCCACCTGCTGTTCCGAGAAGACCCGCATCGTGTTGGCGTACTTCGTCGGCGTCCTCGGCACCTTCCTGATTGTCGGCGGCCTCGCTTATGCCGTGGTCCGGCAGGAGAACCCCGCCGTCGACGCCGCCGCGGGAGTCAACCGCAAGGCGGTCCGCAACAAGCTCGACCAGGACACCCAGGCCGAGCTCAACAAATGGGCCGTCGATCCCAAGATGGAGAACCTGGCCCGGCTCGGCGTCGACCGGGCGATGGAACTCTTCGTCAATGAATGGAGCAAGAGTCCGGCGGAGGGCCGGGCCAAGTTGCTGGAACGGCTCGAGTCCTCCAAGAAGGTCGCGAACTTCGAGTGAGTCCCATGTCCGTGCTCAGTTTCATCCTGTTCGGAAGCGTGCTGGTCGTGCCTCTGGCCGCCCTGTGGGCACTCCGTTGGGCGGCCCGCCACGGTGAGTTCCGCCTGGGCGAACGCGCCGCTCTCCTCCCGTTCGACGACGAAGAACCCGTCGGACAACCCACCGACCAGATCCTGAACCGACGGGTCCAGTCATGAGCGCCTCCGTGAAACCTTTCTCCGCCCTGCTGCCCGGGGATTTGGGCGACGACCATGCCAAGCGGGCATTGCTGGCTGAAATCGATGTCTCCTGCCGCGTGCCGGTGATGTTCTTCTTCGTCAGCGCCCTGTTCTGGCTGCTGGTCGGCACGCTGCTCGCCCTGATCGCCAGCATCAAGATGCACTCCCCCGGCTTCCTGGCCGGATGGGAATGCCTGACCTTCGGCCGGGTCCGTCCGGCTCACATGAATGCCGTGATCTACGGCTGGGCCTCCCAGACCGGGATCGGGGTGACCCTGTGGCTGATGTGCCGCCTCTGTCGCGTGCCGTTTGTCGCCCCGGGCCTCACCACCGTCGCCGGTCTCTTCTGGAACTTCGGTCTCATCATCGGGCTCGGCGGCATCCTGGCGGGGGATTCCACGGGCATCGAATGGCTGGAAATCCCGGCCTATGCGACGCCGATCCTTTTCTTCAGCTACGCCCTGATCGGGGTCTGGTCGGTGATCACGTTCCGGTTGCGTCGCGAGAAACATCTCTACGTCACGCAATGGTACCTGCTGGCCGCACTGCTTTGGTTCCCGTGGTTGTACGCCACCGCCCAGATCATGCTCGTCATGGAACCGGTCCGGGGAGTGGTCCAGTCCGCGGTCAATTGGTGGTTCGCCCATAATGTCCTCGGGCTCTGGTTCACCCCGATCGGCTTGGGAGCGATTTATTATTTCATCCCCAAGGTCATCGGGCGCCCGATCCACAGCTATTATCTCAGCGTGCTCGGCTTCTGGTCGCTGGCCCTGTTCTACAACTGGAACGGCCTGC
>JANYCC010000289.1 GCA_025360495.1 Verrucomicrobiota bacterium
ATACTGAATACTGAATACTGCCTTCTGGTTTCTGATCACCGGCCTCCCTCATGCCTCAGGCCGGACCTCGATGATCCGGCCCTTGAAGATCTCAAGCGCGTCCTTGATGAGCGGGTCGTTGAGGAATTCCTCCTTGTTGAACGGGACCGGCGCCGCGGCCAGCGGTTTGCCCGTTTCGTTGGGACGGCTCTCCCCCGGCCTCGTCTCGGCCGGACGCGGTGTGGGACGCGGAACGGCGGTCGGTGCGGAAATCACAGGTGCAGGTGCGGCGGAGAGATCGGTCTCAAACCGCAGATCGAAATCCTGCCCGGTCGCGGCCTTGAGCCGGGCCTTGAGCGTCGCGATGTTTCGCGTGGTGTCGATCAGGACGTCTTCCGGGTGACTGAGGGTCAGCGTTCCCCGGACCAGGTTGACCGCACGACACCGTTCGAGGCTGGTGCGGAGCATGGTGTCGGCCTGCGTCAGGGCACCCCCCAAAGCCACCCAGGCCTCCTCCGCCGTGGTGACGGGAGTGGGCTTGATGACCGGCGCCGCGGCCGTGTCAGTCACCCCGCTCGGTGGGGATGTTCCCACCACTGCAGGCGCCGGAGGAGGTGTGGAAATGGGGGCGGGAACCAGTGCCGGCGTGGCCGGGAGTGCGGGTGCGGGCGTGGGCGCCGACTTGGCGGCGACGGCAACCGGGCTCGGGGTCGGCGGAGTTGGCGCAGTCGGAACCGGTGCCGGACGAATCGTCGGTGCGGCGTGGACCACCGGGGCGACCGTCGGAGTCGGGGCGACCGCGGGGATTGGAGCCACAGCCGGGGCTGGCGCGAGGGTGGGGGAAGGCGCCGCGGCAGGGCCGGCGGTCGGACCCGGAGTCGGCAGGCCTTCCCGCAGGTTGCGCAATTGTCGCAGCACGGTGTCCAGGTTGACCGCTTCGCGCGCCTGGATCGCCTTGAGCAGCGTCACCTCGATGAAGATCCGTTTCGAGGCCGAGTCGCGGAGCCGTCCGTCAGCCGCGGACAGCACCTCGAGAATCCGGGTCAGGGCATCGACATCGGCCAGTTTCGACTGTTCGCCGAGCAGGGCGAATTCCTCGTCACCGACCTCAATCAGGCTGCGGTCCCCCCGGGAAATCTGGAAGAGCAGCAGATTCCGGAAATGGCTCAGCAGATCGCCCAGCAACCGTCCCAGATCCTTGCCGGTGCGGGCAAAACCATCGAACAGACGGAGCGCGGCGGCGGCATCACCGGTCAACAGGGCTCCGGCGAGTTCCCGGAGTTGTTCGCGGGCGGCCAGTCCGAACATGCTGAGCACATCGGTCTCGACGATCGTGTTGCCGCAGAAACTGATGAGTTGATCGAGGGTCGACTGGGCGTCGCGCATGCCGCCGTCGGCCCCGCGGGCGATGGCATAAAGGGCGGCCTCGTCGATCTGGACGCCCTCGGTCACGGCGATGCGGCCGAGTTGGGCGGTGATCAGGGCGGCGGGGATGCGGCGGAGATCGAAGCGCTGGCACCGGGAAAGGATGGTGGGCAGGACGCGTTCGGGATCGGTGGTGGCAAAGAGGAATTTCACATGGGCGGGCGGTTCCTCCAGCGTCTTCAACAAGGCGTTGAAGGCGGCGACCGTGAGCATGTGGACCTCGTCAATGATGTAGATTTTGAACTTCGAGGAGGCGGGCGCGAATTTCACCGTGTCGCGCAATTCGCGGACCTGTTCCACGCCATTGTTGCTCGCCCCATCGATTTCCAGGACGTCCAGCGAGCGGCCCTCGGTGATTTCGCGGGCCCGGGGATCGTCATCGGTGAAGTTGACCGAGGGTCCGCCGGTGCAGTTGAGGCATTTGGCGAAGATGCGGGCGAGGGTGGTCTTGCCGGTGCCGCGCGGGCCGCAGAAGAGGTAGGCATGGGCGATGCGGCCCGAGGCGATCGCATTGGAGAGCGTGGTGGTGACGTGCTCCTGGCCGACGACATCGGCGAAGCGCTGCGGCCGGTATTTGCGGGCAATGACCTGGTAGGACATGGACGGGACGGGTCGACGTTAGCGTGCGGCGGCCGGAGGGGCGAGCGAGCGTTGCAACGGGACGGGAAAAAGGGAAGTGCCAGGGCACCCACGGCGGATGCGGAGCAAGCTACCGTTGCTGCATTCCTGCCCTGGCGGGGTTCGCAAGTCCGCATTCCATGGACCCTGGCGGGCGGAGTAAAGGGTTCGGGGGGGCCGGACCGCAAGCCTCGATTTAGCCGGGGAAACTTTTTGACCGCGGGACCCCGGATTCCTTAAGGTGCCCCCTCAATTGACCGCATCCATGAGCACGACGTTTGTTCCTCTGATCAGTTCCGGCGTTGCCGGCCCGCTGGGCGTCCTCCACCTCCCGCGCCTTTGGCTGAAGGCCTCGCTGGAAGCCGGAGGCAAGCTGGCTCCCGGTTACCCGGGCATCGGCCACGGTTATGACACCATGGTCGTCACGGGCCTCGGCCTCAATGTCGATGAACTGAAGAAGTTCATCGCCGAGGCCAAGCCGACCTATCCGCAATTCGAGGCGTGGATCAAGCGGCAGCCCGGCGTGAACCTGAATCGCGCCAACATCCACAAGCTGAACCTCAGCATCGCCGGCTACATCCACGCCGATGAGGACCGCAAGGCGATCCTGACGGAAAACAACCTTCCGGATGACGGCTCGGTCCTCACCGACGCCATCAACCTGAACAATCTCGACGACTGGTTCGGATTCCATCAGGCCATCCTGAAGTAGTCCCCGACCCGGACCACGTTTCCAACCACGGCGACCGCCACGGCGGTCGCCGTTTTCGCTTTGGTAGGGCGAGGCTCCGCCCGAGCCGCTCCAAACGGATGAGGCAATTCGGGCCAGTCCCCCAACCACCTCCCGCCACATCGGGGGTGGCGCTCGGACCCCGCGACTGTTCCCATCCCCGCGTGCGACTCCCGTTGGCCGTCCTCTTCCTGTTCCTGATGTCGATCCGAGGGTGGTGTGCCGCCATTCCCGATGAACCGTTCTGGCAGGATGTCTCGGAACCGGTCCGGCACTCGACTGAACTTCAGTCCGTCACTTTCCGCAAACTCGTCATTGATCGCGAGAACACCGTTTATGTCCTCACCGACCGGGGCGTGGCGCGCGTTTACGACGACACCCTGGCCCTCGACCGCAGTTATCGCCCGCTCGCCGGGAAGCCCGTGCTGGACATTGCGGTCTCCCCCGAAGGCGAGGTTTATCACCTGTTCGCAGACCATTGGTTGTCGAATGGGCAGGCCGGTGAACCCTTCGGGAAACTGCCGCCCGGACAATATGACCACCTCACCGTGGGTCCCGCCGGCAAAGTCTTCCTGTCGGGTCCCGGTCGGTGGGCGATCGGCGGCAAGGACGGACCCGAGACAGTGCGCGAAATCCCGGCGGGGCGGGACATCCGGGTCTGGAGTCATCCGGATGGGGATCACCCCGTGCCGATCACGGACGGAAAGCTCGCCCTCATCGGGGGTGCGGTCGACGGGGTCACTTCGCTGGCATTCCGGGGAACTCGAATGTGGATCGGGACGCACACCGGCCTCGCCACTTGCGATCCTTGGAACGATACCCGACCACCAAACTTGGAGACCCGTCTTCCATGGCCCGACATCACCTCGCTCCATGCCGTCACCAATGGCGTCTGGGTCGGGACTGCACGGGGCGTCTTCTTTCGTCGCGACGGCCCCACCCCGGCTTCAGTGCGCAATGGGACGGTGTCCGATGGGGCGCCGCTCACGGGGGAATCCGGGATCCGATATTATGCCGGTCGCCGCTGGCTGCGGGATGACGGGGTGGTGGACCTGGCGACGGATCGCGATGGTTGCCTGTGGGTGCTCACCCAGACCGGTTTGAACCGCATCGCCTTCCGCAGGATGACCCTGGCGCAGAAGGCCGATTGGTATGATCGCAAGGTCCGCACGCGCAACCTGCGGTACGGGTTCACGGGGGAGCGGCATCTGTCGCGCCCCGGTGACATCACGAGCAGTGAATTGATCGACACTGACAATGACGGTGGGTGGACCAGTTATTATCTGGGAAGCCTCGCGGCCCATTATGCCGTGACGCACGGGGAGGAGGTCCGGCGCCAGGCATGGGATTCCTTCGCGGCGCTGGAGCGGTTGCAAACGATCCACACGAACACCGGATTTCCAGCCCGGACTTTCGAGAGAAAGGGCTTCAAATACTCGGATCCCGACCGTTGGCGCGATGCACCGGATGCCGGCTGGGAATGGAAGGGCCACACCAGCAGCGACGAGATCTGTTCGCAGACGTTCGCCCATGCCGTGATGTGGGAATGGGTCGCGCGCGATGCGGCCGAGCGCCGGCGGATCGCGACCAATTATGTCCGGATTGTGGACCATATCCTGGCGCACGACTTATACCTGGTCGATGTCGACGGCAAACCGACCTTATGGGGACGGTGGAATCCGGAATATGTGAATTGGTTCCCTCCTTCGATCGTGGATCGGCGGTTGAACAGCGCGGAGATCACGGCTTCATTGCAACTGGCATTTCGCATGACCGGCGAGGTGCGCTATCGGGACCGGGCATATGAATTGTTCCAGCGACACGGTTACCTCACCAATATAATGAGCCCGATGTCCCTGATCGCACTCACGCCGGGATTCATCCATCAGGGCAACGACATGGGGGATGAATGGAACCATTCCGACGATGAACTCGGCTTCTTCACCTATTGGGTGCTGGCGCGGTTTGCATTCACGCCGGAGCTGAAGGCCCGGTATCTTGCGGCGATCCGGGATCACTGGGAATCCGAGCGTCCCGAACGCTATCCGATCTGGAACTTCATTTATGCCGCCTGCGGTGGGGAATCCTTCGATCCCGAGGGGGCGGTATGGACGTTGCGCGGCGTGCCGCTCGACACCCTCACCTGGACCGTGACCAACTCACACCGACAGGACCTTACGCGATTGCCGAAAAGTTTCCTGGGCCGGGAGATGAAGGAACTGCTGCCACCGGGCGAACGGTTGATGGCGCGGATCAACACCCAACCGTTCATCCTCGACCAGGGCGATGGCGGTGCGACGGACCTGCCCGGGGATGAATTCCTGATCGGCTATTGGTTGGGTCGCCAGGTGGGTGCGATCGGGGATCAGTGACCTTGCCATCATGCCCGAACTTCCCGAAGTAGAAGTCCTCCGTCGACACCTGGACCCCGTGTTGTCCGGCCGGATCGTGCGTTCGGTCGAGGTCCGACGTCCCCGGGTGATCCGTCCGACCCCGGTGGCCGAATTGACGGCGGCCTTGGTCGGGGCGCGATTCCGGTCGGTGGGGCGGCGCGGCAAATACCTGGTGTTCGACCTGGAGCGCGGCGGCGGGGCGGGGGTGCGATTATACGGGCACCTCGGAATGACCGGGCGCATGTACGTGCAACCGGCCGCGCTGGAATTGCCACGCCACACCTCGGTGGTGATCGGTCTCGATGGGGGAAACGAGGTGTTCCTGTTCGAGGACCCGCGCTATTTCGGCCGCTTCAATCTCGATCCGACACCCTTGGGCGGGTTGGGCCCGGAGCCGTTGGGAGCAGACTTCACCATCGCTGGTTTGGCGATGGTGCTGCGTCGGTCGGCCCGTCCGATCAAGGTCGTGTTGATGGATCAAACCGTGGTCGCGGGTGTCGGCAACATCTATGCGAGCGAGGCATTGTTCCGGGCCGGGGTTTCTCCCCGCAAAGCGGCCCGACGGCTCCGATCCGTGGAGGTCGGCCGGGTGCGGGAATCGGTCCGCGAGATCCTCACGGAAGCGATCTTATGTGGGAGCACCCTTCCGCTCGATTTCGGCGGTGGCCGGGATGGTCTTTTCTATTATGGTGCAGTAGCGGCCGCCTCGGAATTGGGAGGGTCGGAATTTTATACTGAGCGGTTGCGGGTATACGACCGTGCCGGAGAACCCTGTGAACGGTGTGGGACTGCGATCCGCCGCATTGTCCAGGCGACACGCAGCACCTTCTATTGCGCCCAATGCCAGAAGTGAAAAGACGGGTGCTTTCGGGTTCTGAGGCCTCCCGCCGTTCTGACGCTCTGCGGTTCCGAGGCTCCGAGGCTCTGAGGCTCCGGAGGG
>JANYCC010000328.1 GCA_025360495.1 Verrucomicrobiota bacterium
TGCTGCGGGGGCATCTGGGCATCATGGGAAGGCGGGCCATGGGGGAAGCGGGGCGGGTGGGAAAACCCGCCCTCCCAGGGCGGTCGCGACAGCTCCGGGGCGGCGGGTTTTCCTACCCGCCTTCCCACGATGCCCAGATGCGCCCGTCCCGGCGTCCCGGTGATACTTCCGTTTCCCATCGGGCCCGATTCCCTGTTCACTCCGCACATGCAACTCACCCACGGGCTGCACCTGGCCTATTGCACAAACATCCACCGGGGGGAAACCTGGTCGGAGATTTTTGCGGCTCTTGAACGGCACACCCTCGCCGTCCGCCGCCGGGTTGCCCCGGATCGGCCGTACGCCATCGGGTTGCGCCTCAGTGAACTGGCCGCGCGCGAACTCTCCGATCCCCCGACCCTCCGGCGTTTCAAGGCGTGGCTGAAGTCCCATCAGGCGTACGTTTTCACCCTCAACGGGTTTCCTTATGGCCGCTTCCACGGGACCCGGGTCAAGGAACAGGTCTACGCCCCGGACTGGACGTCGCCCGATCGCCTGGCCTACACCCGGCGTCTGTTCGAACTGCTCGTCGAACTGCTGCCGGACGACCCGTCCGTGGAAGGCAGTGTCAGCACGGTGCCCGTCTCGTTCAAAGGGTTCCGACTCGATGACCGACAGGCCCGGACCGCCCGGCAACACCTGTGGCAATGCGTGGATTTCCTCGAACAATTGTCCCGCCGCACCGGGCGCCGCCTTCACCTGGGCCTGGAACCCGAACCGCTGTGTTACCTGGAAACCACCGGTGAGACCGTCAGCTTTTTCCAACAGATTCGCGCCGATCGCCCGGGGGACCTGCGACTCGATGAGCATCTGGGGGTCAATTACGACTGCTGCCACCTAGCCATTGAATACGAGGCACCGGCCGAAGCCCTGGGGCGTCTGCGGCGGGCGGGCATCAAGCTCAGCAAGATTCATCTCAGCAATGCCCTCCGTGTCCAACCCACGCCCGAGGTCCGCGCCGCACTCCAACCCTTCGTCGACACCGTCTATTTCCATCAGGTGATCGAGCGCACCCCCCAGGGCGACCTGATCCGCTACGCCGACCTGGACGAGGCATTGGTGACCCGGATCGACGGGCCGCAATTTGACCGCGAATGGCGCATCCATTTCCACATCCCGCTGCATGCGGCCCCCAACCGGTTGTTCGGGACGACCGCCGACCACGTGGGCGGGGTGCTGGACGAGGTGAGGCAGCACCCGGGCCTGTGCGGACATTTTGAGATGGAGACTTATACGTGGGAGGTCCTGCCGCCGGAGTTGAAACAGCAATCGGTGGTGGACCAACTGGTCGGCGAATATGAATGGACCCTCAAGGAATTGGGCCGGCGCGGGATCCACGCGGTGAAAACGAACTAGGCCGGGACCATGCACCCGAGATTCCACGCCAAGAACGCCAAGAAACAGGCAGCCCTTCACCTGGCCGCCGCGCTTTTTGTGGTGGCAACCGCCCGGGGAGCGGAGGACGGAATCCACGTGACCCTCCCGAAAACCAACGCGGGCCGTGATCATTGGGCCTTCCGACCGCTTCGACGTCCTCCGGTTCCCGCGGCACCCGGGCCCGCACACAGCGCGATCGACCGCTTCCTCCTGGCGGAACTCGCGCCCCTCGGACTGACGTTCGCCCCACCTGCGGACGGTCGGGTGTGGCTGCGTCGGGCAACCCTTGGACTCACCGGCCTGCCCCCCACACCGGCCGAACTGGAGGCGTTTCCGTCCCAGCCCACCGGGTCAGATACTTCCCGGGCGATGGACCGGTTGCTGTCCCGGGCCGCCTATGGGGAGCGTTGGGCCCGGCCCTGGCTGGACGTCGCGCGCTTTGCGGAAAGCAGCGGGTTTGAACACGATTATGACCGGCCGAACGCCTGGCATTATCGCGATTATGTGGTGTCCGCCTTCAATCGCGACCAACCCTACGACGAGTTCGTCCGGTGGCAGTTGGCGGGCGACGAATTGGCGCCCGAAGATCCGCGGGCGTGGATGGCGACCGGTTTCCTGGCCAGCGGCGTGTTCCCGACCCAGATCACCGCCAATGAGGTCGAGAAAGCACGGTACGACGCGTTGGACGACATGGCGGTGACGACGGGCGCGGCGTTCCTGGGGTTGAGTGTCGGTTGCGCCCGGTGCCATGACCATAAATTCGACCCGATCAGCAGCCGGGATTATTACCACATCCTGGCCACCTTCACCACGACGGTGCGCAGTTTCACGAACCTGGTGTTGGATCCGGAGGGCGACGCGGTGCGGCTGAAAAGTTGGGAAACCGCCCACGCCGCGAAACAACTGGAACGGGACGCCTTCCTTCGCGGGACCATGGACGCACGATTCCAACAGTGGCTCGCCAACCCCCCGCACTTGGAACCGCCCCCCTGGTTGACGCTCGATTTTGAACATGCCGAATCCGCCGGCGGGGCACGTCTCACGTTGCAATCGGACGGCTCCCTGCTGGCGTCGGGAACCAATGTGGATTTCGATCATTACACCCTGGTCGCCCGCATCCCGGCGGGCACCGTGCGCAGCCTTCGCATCGAGGCGTTGTCGGATCCGTCCATGGTCCGCGGGGGGCCGGGTCGGGCGGACAACGGGAATTTTGCCCTGAGCGATCTGCGCGTCACCACCCGGCCGGCGGGTTCCACCTCGGCACCTGCTCCCGTCCGACTCACCCAACCCCGCGCGACCTTTGAACAACCCGGGCTTCCGGCGGCCGCGATTGTGGATTCGGACAAGAAATCGGGTTGGGCGGTCGATCCGCAATTTGGCAAGGACCACGCGGTGGTGTTCGCCGTCGAACCGCCCTTGGAGACCGCCGGGGAGACGGAACTCACTTTTGAACTCCGTTTTGACACGAACAACCGTCACAGCATCGGACGGCTCCGGTTGGCGGTGTCGGGTGACGCGCCGCCAGAAACTGCGGAGCGGGACGGACTGCTGACAAAAGGCGGATCGTTGAAGGAATTTCAAAGGGCGCGCGCGGCCTTGGAACGTCCCGCGACCGAACGGACCGGTGCCGACCTGGAGGTGCTCCGGGCGTGGCACCGGGCCGGTGACTCCGAATGGTTGCGCATGGACGGGGCTTTCCGTGCGTCCTTGGCGGCGAAGCCCGAACCCGTGCGGACCCAAGTGCTGGTGGCAACCGAGGGATTGGAGCCAATCCGCATGCACACCCAAGGGGCCGATTTTCTGCCGGCGACCCATTTCCTGAAGCGGGGCGATGTGAACCAAAAAGAGGAGGTGATGACGTCCGGTTTCCTGCCCGTCCTGAGTCGTTCGCCGGAAGACAATTGGCGAACCACGCCGTCCCCCGGCGCCCGCACCCCCTTGCAACGGCAAGCGTTGGCCCGGTGGCTGACCGATGTCGATCAGGGGGCCGGTGCCCTGTTGGCGCGGGTCATGGTGAACCGCATCTGGGCGCTCCATTTCGGCCGGGGTCTGGTGGCCACCCCGAACGACTTCGGCGCGCAGGGAGAGGCTCCGTCCCATCCCGATCTGCTCGAATGGCTGGCCGACGATTTCGTACGATCCGGCTGGAGCGTGAAACATCTCCAGCGCCTGATCCTGAGTTCCAGCGCCTATCAGCAATCCGCCCGGAATGAACTGCCGCCGGAACTCGCGTCGCGCGATGCCGGGAACCGTTTGCTACACCAATTTCCGCGGCGCCGCCTGGAAGCCGAGGCGATCCGGGACAGTCTGCTCGCCGTCAGCGGCCTGCTGGACCCGACGTCCGGTGGTCCCGGGACCTTGGATGAGAACCATCAGCGCCGGGCCTTATACTTTCAGGTGAAACGGAGCCAACTGAGCCGCACGCTGCAGTTGTTCGATGCACCGGACGCCGTGTTGAGCGCCGGCAATCGTCCGGCGACGATCACCGCCCCGCAGGCGTTGCTTTTTCTGAACAGCCCATTGGTCCGTGCCGGCGCCACGGCCTTCGCCCGCCGACTGGAACCCATCGCTGTCCACGATCCGGCGGCGGCGGTCCGACTGGGCTATCTCCTCACCACCGGACGTCCGCCGGATGTCACAGAACTGGCCGAGGCGACCGGTTACCTGTCCGCCCGCGCGGCGGCGGGGGATGCGGCATCGCGGTCGCGTGCGCTCACCGACTTCTGCCAGGTCCTTTTTGGTCTCAACGAATTCGTCTACGTGGAATAAGCCCTTATGCCCACGCCACCCCCGCATTTATGGAGCCGGCGCGACTGGTTGCACCGTTGTGGCGGCGGGGCCGGCCTGATCGGTCTTGCCGGGCTTCTCCAAGACGAACGACTGCTCGCGGCAGGTGCGCCGGATCCGCTGGCACCGCGCCCTCCCCGGGACCGCGCCCGCGCCAAGTCAGTCATCTGGCTTTTCATGAACGGGGGCCCGAGCCAGGTGGACACCTGGGATCATAAACCCGAACTCACGCGGCGCGACGGCCAGGAACTTCCCGGGTTCGACAAGAACACCGGGTTCTTCACCGGCAATGTCGGCCCGTTGATGAAGTCACCCTTCGACTGGGCCCGGCACGGCCAGTCGGGTTCCTGGGTGTCCGATCTGTTCCCGAACCTGGCGCGGCACGTCGACAAGATGGCGTTCGTGCATTCGTGCCATACCGAATCCAACAACCACAGTCCGGCGTTGTTCATGATGAACACCGGGATGACACGGATGGGTTTCCCCTGCGTCGGATCGTGGGCCACCTATGGATTGGGTTCGTCGAGCCGCGATCTTCCCGCATTTGTGGTGATGAGCGATCCCTTGGAGCGGGGCCTGCCCAAAGGCCATGCTTTGAACTGGGGCGCCGGCTTCCTGCCAGGCGTTTTCCAAGGCACCCACCTGCGGCCGAAAGGCGAACCCATTGATAATCTCCGCCGGCCCGGGGAGGTCGATGCTGCGGATCAACGCGGGCAACTCGACCTGCTCGGCCGGCTCAACGCGCATCATCTTTCCAAGAATCCCGACGACACGGCGTTGGCGGCCCGGATCGAGAGTTTCGAACTTGCCTACCGGATGCAATCCGCCGCCCCGGAGGCCCTCGCGGTCGAAGCGGAACCCGAATCGGTGCGGCGCCTCTACGGACTCGACCAGACCCATTGCGGACCGGTGGCGCGCCAATGCCTGACGGCGCGGCGTCTGGTCGAGCGGGGCGTGCGCTTCGTGCAGATCTACTCCGGCGGCATGGACAATGAGCGCAGTTGGGATGGCCATGAAAACATCGTGAAGAACCATCGGGGCTTTGCGGCGGAAACAGACCAACCGATCGCCGGTCTGCTGGCGGATCTGGAACAACGGGGTTTGCTCGACTCGACGCTGGTGGTCTGGGGTGGTGAATTCGGCCGGTTGCCGATCGTGCAGAAGGGGGGCACCGGCCGGGACCATAACCCGCACGCCTTCACGTTCTGGTTTGCCGGCGGGGGCATCAAACCGGGGGTCCATCACGGCGCCACCGACGAGGTGGGCTTCAAGGCGGTGACGGACCGGGTCAGCGTGCACGACCTCCATGCCACGATCCTTCACCTGCTCGGGATGGACCACGAACGCCTGACGTTCCGTTATAGCGGGCGCGACTTCCGACTGACGGACGTGAGCGGGGAGGTCATCCGGCCGATCCTTGCCTGAATCGGGGAAAGAAGAAACCCGGCGGTCTGTGAAGAGCCGCCGGGCCAGTTTTCAGAAGCAACGCGTCACGCCTGTTTGCGCATCGCGGACGGGGATTTAGGTGGGAACGGTGCACCGATATGGAAGATCGGTGCGGAAGGACCGGGTTCGACCTGTTGCCAAGTATTGCCGGTTTTGTTCACGCCTTTCGATGAGCACAAGGCTTGCCAGAGTTTTATTGGTGCATAATTCCGGCTCGAAGCCGGTCCCGGCCGACGCCCAACCGACCCGACCGAATTCCCAGTTGCGACTCGGAACCCCCTGCAAAACAAGCGGACTGTGGATTCCAATCCAAGCGATCCAGGACCGTCCTGGTGGCCTATGCGTCAGGAAACTTTCGGATGCCGGGCACACTTCTGGCCATGCTGTCCGGATTTGACCAAGGCTCGGGATTGCGACCGGCATTGCACCTGAGTTGCAAACGCACGATCCGTCGTCCATCCGGAGATTTCATAAGGACCGGTCGTAAACCCGGAACACCTGCACGATGCGACCGTGGAATATTTCCGCGAGTTGGTGGACCGGGCGGTTGTCTTCGAGGACCCACGACGCCTCGCAAAACTCAAATCCGAGCTTTCGTGCCGCGGTCAGCGTCTCGGTGAACATCATGCCCTCAATGCCGCGACCGCGTTGTTCGGCCGTGACGCCCAGCGCCACCAAGCGGAACTGACGCGGCCTTCGCCAACCCAACAGATAGGGCAGCGCACGCAGCAATGCCGGTTGCAGCAAACGTCCCCGCAACGGTCGCAAGGCCTCGTTCACATCCGGCACGGCCATCAGCAATCCCGCCGGACGGCCCGCCGCCTCCGCCAACCAGACCAGGCCATCGACCAACAACGGTTTCAGGCGGTCCGCAAGGAAGTCGATTTCCGGACCCGTCATCGGCACGGCGGACCAATTGCGTTCCCAAGCGGAATTATAAATCTCCTTCAAGGCCGGCAACCGGGCCGCCAGGTTGCGCTGCGTCACGGGCAGCAACCGGACGTCCTTCGCCCGCCGCCCGGCCGCCGCCCGGAACCGATCCAGTCGCTCCACCGGGCTGTCGGCCAGCGCGATGTGGAAACTCACCAGGTCGCGCGCCTTCACAAACCCGGCCGCCTCGACCAACCGTCCATGCCAGGGCGGCGCATAGGGCATCATCACGGCATTGGGTCGTTCGAAGCCCGAGATCAGCAGACCGCATTCCTCGTTGATGTTCGGGTTCATCGGCCCGCGGAGCCGGTCACAGCCCTGCCCGCGAGCCCAGGCAGTCACCACGTCAAACAAAGCCCCGGCCACTTCCAAGTCATCGGGACATTCCAAGAAGCCCCAAAAACCGGTGCGATCGCCGTGCACGGACTGGTGGGTGCGATCCACGATGCCGGCGATCCGGCCCACCGGACGACCTTCTCGCTCGGCGATCCAGAGACATTTCCCGGCATGGGACCAAAACGGGTTGGTGGTTCCCAACACCTTCAGGACTTCGTCCCGCAGCGGCACCACGCAGGCGGACTCGCGCCCGGAAGTTTCGAGGGTCACGCGCCAGAAACGGTCGAGATCCCGTGGGGATGACGAGAGAAGGGCGATGCGGAGGCCCGAGGGGGATGGCATGGCGAAGTCCGGAGAGTGTCGTCCGGAAGTCTTTTTGTCATCGGCCACCTGAATGCGGTTCACCGGAAGGGCACATCCTGGCACTACCCCGCCGCGGACTCCCAAGCGGCTCGGGTGGAA
>JANYCC010000363.1 GCA_025360495.1 Verrucomicrobiota bacterium
TCCTCCCCGATGAGCGTCTTCGCCAACACCGGCCAGGACTGTTGTGCGCGCAGCCGGATGTTTGTCGAACGCAGCATTTATGTGTCGTTCGTCGAACGGTTCGTCGGGGCGACCGAGAAACTCGTCGTCGGCAACCCGACCGATGAAACCACACAACTCGGCCCGTTGGTCAGCGCCGGGCAGCGGGATTCGGTGGAGGCGTTCCTGGCCGATGCGCGTCGGAACGGGAGCGGCTTTGCGTGTGGGGGAAACCGTCCGCAGGGACGTGGCTGGTATCTGGAACCGACCGTGCTGCTCGACGTGGGCCGGGGCGACCGTTGTTGGCGCGACGAGATCTTTGGACCGGTGGTGGCCATCACGCCGTTCGACGACGAAGCGGAGATGTTGCGGGAGGTCAATGATTCGCCGTACGGGCTGAGCGCGTCGCTGTGGACGAACAATCTGTCGCGGGCGTTGCGGGTGAGCCGGCGGGTGCAAAGCGGTGTCCTGAGTGTGAACTGCCATAACAGCGTGCATGTGGAGGCCCCGTTCGGCGGGTTCAAGACAAGTGGATTGGGGCGCGATCTCGGAATGGCCGCGATGGAAGGTTATACCGAGTTGAAGAACGTCTACGTGGCCGAGTGAAGGGGAGAAGGCCGCCCGCTGGATGCCGGGGGGAGAATGGCCGCAAACGAAACACACAAAACACACGAAATTGGAAAAGCCGGCCCACCCTTGTCCCAGCCCGATCCAGGCAAGAGGGATTTCACGCGAAGCCGCAAAGCCGCGAAGAGACATGGGGTTCTTGGAAGGGTCGGCGGCGTGGCACTCTTGGCGGACTCGCCGGTCTGCCAATCATCAATCTCCAATCTCCAATCCAAAATCATCAATCTCCCCGCCTCGCAACTCATCGGCGTACGGGACTGGCCGCAAAAAGCCGCAAGAAGTCGCAAAACTTTGAACCAACCGGAATGAAAGTGCCCGGGTCCGTCTTTGCGCCTTTGCGTCTTTGCGTGAGCCCTCCCGTCGGTTCCGTTTTTGCGTCCTTTTGCGGCCAACACTTCTGGGCGCCGACCTACCTCACCTCAAGATACCACGCCCCGAGCGGCTCCAGCGGCGGCAGTTCCAGCCCGGAACCCCGCAACGCCCCAGCCGTGGTTCGCACCACCAGCGCCTCCTTCGCGGCAAGCCGGTCGCTGAACTGGATCGTCCGATCGCCGGTATCCGCACCCAATGCCGACAGGGCTTCCGGCGGCAGTCGGACGCATACGCCCCGGAGCGTTTCCTTCGGGTGGAGGTTCACCACCACCAGAAGACGTTGCCCGGCGCGTTCATGGCGCAGGTACGCATACAGCCAGTGCCCGCTCACGTTTTCGCCCGGAAGCCGGCCATACGCCGGATTGTCCGCATTGGCCCGGTTCAAGGGCAGGAACCCGCCCGATGCCAGGGCCGGCTCCCCGGACACGGTGAGGAGCCGTCCGTACCAGACCCGCAAGTCGGACTGTTCCGCAGAGAGCCGCCCACCGTCAAAGAGATGTCCATTCACCCATTTGGCCAGCTCGGGCATCGACCCATAATCAAAGATGCTCGTGCGCCCGTCACCGCCGCCAAAACCTTCGGCCGCCAACGCCGGTTCGCCCACTTCCTGGCCATTATATAATAACACCGGCCCGCGCCCAATGCCGAACAAAAGCGCCGTCACCGGGCGTCCCACCGCCGGACCGAGACCACCCCAGTTCCCCCGGTGCGCCAATCGCACCTCATCATGGTTTTCCGAATAGCGCACGGAATGATGCAATGGCGCCACCGCACCAAGGACGTCATCCAGGTCATTGGCCCATTTCGGACCGTCATAGATCCCCTTGAGGATCTTATAACTCTGGTGGTCATACACGGCCGCGAAACCCGCCTCCACCAACGCCAACAGCACATTGGCGTCCGTCAGTTTGTTCGGATCGTCGTCGTAGGCCTCGCCCAGGAACATCACGTCCGCAGCCCGATCCCGCGCCCGCACGATCGCCCATTTCCAGAATTCCACCGGGACCAGATGCGCCATGTCGCACCGGAAACCATCGACCCCCAGTCCCTGCCAGTGGGCGAGGACGGTATCCATCTTCAGCCAGGTGTCGGGCACCGGGCGATCCGGAGGGTCGATCGTTGGGAATTCGCGCGGACCGTGTCGTCCCTGGGTGAAATCGTGGCCGTAATTCAATTTCACCGTCTCGTACCAATCGCCCGCACCCGGGGTCCAGGACACCACGTTGTTGCCGGTGACTTTGCCGTGGTCGCGTTCCCCCTCGAATAGGCCGTCGCATCCGCCCGTGATCCGGCAGGTGGGGCTCACCACCAACCCATCCCGGACCGTCGGCAACCGCAACGGACCCGTTCCGGTGAGGTAATAATAATTGTTGTCGGGCGCGAAAAACCGGCTGCGGTCATCGTGCGCGCCAAAGGTCAGGTCGGGCCGCACCACGGACTGATGGCTGCGGGCGACATGGTTTGGGACGAAATCGATGATCACCCGCAATGCCAGCGCGTGGGCCCGCCCGACCAAAGCGGTGAACTCGTCCAAACGCCGGGTCGGATCCAGTGCATAATCGGGACAGACATCGAAGCAGTCCCGCACGGCATAGGGGGAACCTGCCAGTCCTTTGAGCAGGTCCGGGTCGTCGGCCGGGAGCCCGATGGCGGAATAATCGGTGGCGGTGGCCTGACGCAGGACGCCGTGGAGCCAGAGATGGGTGATCCCGAACGAACGCAGGGCGCGAAGGGCGCGGTCATCGACATCGGCAAATCGGCCACAGCCATTCTCCCGGAGGGTGCCGTTGGGTTTCCGGGTTTCGTTGGTATTGCCGAACTGGCGGACGAACAATTGGTAGATCCGCGGGCGGACCGGCGTTCTATTCATGGCGGAAAACAATGGGCCGCAGGCAGAAGGCGACCCCGACACGAAGGGCATCATCCGCAAGAAAGCGGCCGACCGAATCGTTCACCCCGCCTTCCTCCATCATCCATCATCCTTCATACTTTCCCCCGGTGTCACCACCACGTGAATTTGGAGTCGGGCGCCACGCTGATCCAATTATCCATATCCTTGGGGAAACGGGTGACCTCCACGTGACCGTCCCCATAGGCCATGTTCATCAGTTCGAAGTGGTGGTCCGAGCCGACAGCCAGAGGATGTCCGGATTGTTCGGTTGGAGGACGTTCAGCACGATGTTGTTGTTATAATGCACCGGGGGTTTGGTCCGTCCATCCAGCCATTTCCGGATCTCGGCATGGCCGTCGGCGAAGGAGATCCCGGCGGCGCCATTGTGGTAACTGGCCGGAAAATCGATCATCCGGGCGGTGCCGGGGCTTTCGACCATCATGTTGGCGTATCCCCCGGCGTTGATGCCGTCGGGATGTTCGTCCAACAGCACATAGACATTGGAAGGACCGGGATTGGCGAGTTCGGATTCCTTGTGGAACACCTTGTATTTCTTCTGTCCCTCGTTGTAGGAGGACGGCTGGAGCCATCCGCCGGGGCCACCGATCGCCTGGCTCATGCTCATGGATCGGACCCGTGGGTAGCGGGTGCCCTTGATGGTGACCGAGCTTTGGTCCGCGGGGCACTTATAGGCGCCGGCGGCGGTGATGTAGGGCGCGAAGGCCGCCTTGGCACGGTCGAGAAGCTGGGTGCGGTTGGTGTTGTCCGGGTTGCCCGGGTTGAAATCGAGCCATCCCTGCACCCAGGAAAAGGGTTCGGTGCCACTGTTGCCGGGTTTCACCAGGAAATCCTGGTTGTCCGCGGGATACATCAGGAAGGCGATCTGGAGCTGCTTCAGGTTGTTCAGGCAGGCGATCCCCTGGGCCTTGGTCTTGGCCTTGGCGAGGGCGGGCAGGAGCATTCCGGCCAGGATCGCGATGATGGCAATCACCACCAGCAACTCGATCAGGGTGAATCCCCGCGTCCGGGTGCGAAAGGAGTTCATGGGAGAGATGGTACGCAACCGAAGGTAATCAGGTCCCGACCAGACGCCATCCCAAAACTGGGGGTGGGCAGGCCTGGGGCGCCTCTGGGCATCGTGGGAAGGCGGGTAGGAAAAACCGCCCCCCCCCGGAGCTGTGGCG
>JANYCC010000390.1 GCA_025360495.1 Verrucomicrobiota bacterium
CCGAGCCGCCTGGGAGGCCGTGCCCGGTTGCGCCCGGCTATTTGACCGCGACGGGCTTGGCGGCATCGGTGGTTCGGCTGGCGGCCTCCAGGAGTTCCTGCGAACGGAGGGCGAAGGTCTGGTTTTTCGGATCCTTGGCCACGAGCCGGTGGATTGCGGGCTCCAGGAATCGGCCGAGCCCGAGCCGACGCACATTGCCGATCGCCTCGGCCCGGGCGGCCGCATCGCCGTCCACATAGCGACGGGTCTCCCGGGCCAGCGCCAATTCCACCTGCGGCGTGATCAGTTCGGCACGCCCGACCATCACGCGCACGATTTCCCGGGGAACAGGGTCGAGTCGGAGTGGCAGAATGCGGTCGGTCCAATCGCGGGGCAGGGTGTACAGGACACGCACGCCGGGTTCGGTGAGCCAGGAATCGTCCCAAGTCTTCACCATCGCGGCGGCCTCGCGTTGATACAGGCCCTCATTCACCAGTGCGGATCGCAAATCCCGGGTGAGTCGTTCCCGGAGTTGGCCCAGCGGTTCCTGATGATCGATCGGGGGCAGCGAAAAGGTCCGGCTTTCACCCGTCGCCAAGGATTTCACGGTCTGGATCGATCCCCGGCCGTCGTGGAGTTGGTAGATGAAGGCGTGATGCAGTCCGACCGACCCGTCATTGCGCACCGTGATCTCCCGGCCGTCGTCGGACATCGTCACCGTCAATGGCGCCTTGAAGCTTCCCACCCCGCGGTAGAAGAGGAATTTCTCAGTCTCCTGTCCGCCATTCGCCGTGGTGACCCGGACGCGATTGGCATCGGTTTCGCGGGCGGCGAAATAATGGCTGCCCGAGGCTTCGGCGGGGAGTTCGGTGACGTCTGCCGGCGGCAGGACCTGGATGTTTTCCCAATGCAGGGTGTTGCGTTGCGGGAGGACCTTGGCGGGGTCCGGCCTGGGCAGGGGCTTCACCTGCGGATACCACTCGGTGACGATGCCTTGGGGGAAGTTGACGGTCACATCGACGGTCCGGGGAGTGTCGGAATAGAAATAGATGACCGGGGTTTCCATGCGCTGGAGCGTGCGGAATGACGTCTTGACGGAGAGGAGTCGGAGGTTTGCGGTCCGCTCCCGGGCGTCGGAGTTGGCGAGGTCGTAAACGAACCGTGGAAGCTCGGCGACGGTGAGCGGGTTCCACTCGGTGGGTTTGCCGTCCGCGGCCTGCACGGACGTGAAGGTGCCCCATTCGTGGGCGACATAGCCCTCGCGGGGGACGGGCGCCGCGGCCAGATGGGACGCGACGGCCAGCAGTGCGAGGGCGACGAGGAGTTTCGTTTTCATACACTGGCACGATGGCGGAACGGTGGGTGGAGGTTGTCAGGCGGGCGTCAGTCGTTTGTAAAATTCTTGTCTGCTCAAGCCATATCCATGCAGAAGGGATTTCACGCAAAGATCGCCAAGACCGCAAAGAATGAGTGAGGCAGAAGTCCTGATCCACGGGGCGGATCACCCCTCACTATTGGGTGAGTGTTTTTCGGGCATGAGACGCCCGCCGATCTTGGCATACTTGGCGTTCTTTGCGTGAGATGTCCGGGTTGTTGCTGAATCGTTACGATTAGGACCCTGCCGAACGGGGTCGCCTGGCAGTGTTGCCCGTCATCGCAACTTCTGACGGGGTGGGGTTTTGGATTCACGGGCATGAACCCCATCACCCACCTCCTGGCCTCATGGTCCCTTCTCGAGGCCTCCGGACTTCCGGTCCGCGATCGTGCCATCGTGGTGTGGGTGGGAGTTGCGCCCGACTTGGATGGGCTGGGCGTCATTCCCGACACCCTGGCCCCGTTGTTCGGCCAGGCGGATCCCGCATTTTTTGGGCGCTATCACCATTTCCTCCTGCACGGGTTGTTGGCCGCGGTCCTTCTGCCCGCCATCGGCATAGCGTTCGCCCGCCGCCGGTTTTCCACATTTTTGTGGGGTGTCGCCGCCGTCCACCTGCATCTGGCCTGCGACTTCGTGGGCTCGCATGGCCCCACGGCTGACGAAATCTGGCCCATCCATTATCTCGCCCCGTTCAGCCAGGGACTCACCTGGTCCTGGTCCGGGCAATGGGCGTTGAATGCCTGGCCCAATTTCGCGTTCACGGTCGGGCTCATCGCTTTTGGGTTCGTCCGTGCGGCGGCGGTCGGGCATTCACCCGTGAGTCTGATATCCGTCCGGGCGCATGACGTGTTTGTGGCCGCGGTCCAGGCCCGCTGGAGTCAGTTGCGGGGGCGGGTATGAAGATGATTGCATCCCGGACCGTTTCCCCCAAGCGTCGCGGACTGACATGATCAAGGTTTGGTGGCTCGGATGGATGGGGATGGCTTTGCTGGCCGCCAGCTTGCGGGCCGACGACCCGGCCCCGGTGGTGACGGCCGGTGATGCGCCCGCAGCTCAATTGACCTCGCGCGAAAAGGCGACGCAGGCCGTCAAGCTGCCCCCCGGTTTCACTTACGAAATCCTCGTCATGGGCGACATTCCGGAGCCGGTGTACCTCCAGTTCTGCCCGGATGGCCGCCTCTGGTTCACCGGACGTCGCGGCCACATCTGGGCCTATGATTTCGCCTCGCGTCGCGCCGACTTGATCGCCCAGCTCAACGTCTGCTGGCAACCGATCCCCGGCCGCGAAAGCAATGAACGCGGTCTCCATGGGATCGAGTTCGACCCCGGGTTCCTGACCAACGGCTTTCTCTACGTCCATTACGCCCCGTTCGTGCCCACCAATGGCGTCGCCTGGACCAACCGCGTCTCCCGGTTCACCGCCGACCTGCCGCGTCATGCCACCGCCCTCCGTCCCGGATCCGAACGGGTGCTGTTGGAGATTCCGTCCATCCGCGGTTTCCATCAGGGCGGGGCCCTTGCCTATAATCCGCGTGACCGCAAACTTTATGTCACCGTGGGCGATAATAATGTCTCGACGGACACCAAGGATTTCTTCAACGACCCGAAGATCCCTCCCCAGGCGCTCGATGATCTCCGGGGCAAGACGCTCCGCCTGAATCTCGATGGTTCAGTCCCTTCCGACAACCCGTTCGTCAACCGTCCCGGCGCGAACCCGGTGATTTATACCTATGGTCACCGCAATCCCTATTCCCTCCACGTGGACGCGCTGATGGGCAATGTGTATGTGGGTGAAGTCGGCTACGACCGGACCAACGACTGCGAGGAGATCAACTGGCTGCGACCGGGCGGCAATTATGGGTGGCCGCTGTGCATCGGTCCGAACCTTGGCGTCCATGGCGGCGACTGCCCGCTGCCGGATGCCGTGAAGCCGTGGATCTTCTGGACCCGGAACACCGGGGCCAACGCGACGGTCGGCCCCATCTACCGGCCGGCGGGTCGGGGCTCGGATTTTCCCGGGCCGTATCATGGCGGGATGTTTTATGCGGATTGGGTGCGCAAATGGATCCGGTTTGCGACGGTGAACCCGTCCGACAACACGGTGGTGAAGACCGAGCCCTGGGCCGCCGGGTTCAATGCCGGCGTGCTCGCCATGCAACTCGGGCCGGATGGCGCCCTCTACCTGGCCGAGTACGGCGGGTGGTTCACGGGCGCACCCAGCGACAAGATCTCCCGCATCACCCATACCGGCGCTGCGGCGTCCAAATAAACCGGCATGTCACGCATGCTGAAGTCGTCGGGCGCCGTGGCCGTGGCGACCCTCCTGAGCCGCATCCTGGGGTTCCTTCGGGAATCCGCGTATTCGGGCCTGATCGGCGACACCCCCGAGGCGAGCGCCTTCTATCTCGCGTTCACGGTACCCAACCTGCTCCGACGACTGCTGGGCGAGGGTGCCCTCACGGCCGTGTTCGTGCCGGTGTTCAAGCAGCATGAGCAGGAGTCCGGGATCGAGTCCACCTGGCGCGGTGCGGCCGCCGTCGTGGCGGCGGTGTTCCTGGTGTGCTCGGTCGTGGTCCTGCTCGGGATCCTCGTCGCCAGCGGCTTCATCGCCTGGGTCCCCATGACGGGGCATCACGAACTCGTGCTGCGGCTCCTGCGGGTCATGCTGCCTTACTCCGTGTGCGCCTGCGTCGCCTCTGTGTTCATCGGCATGCTCAACACACAGGGCCAGTATTTCCTCCCGGCGATGGGTGCCGCGATGCTCAACGTGGTGATGATCGCGTCGGTGTACCTGTTGGCACCGCGTTTCGGCACCCGTCTCGAGGACCAGGTTTACGGCCTCGCGGTTGGCGTCGTCATCGCCGGACTCGCCCAAGTCGCCTTCCAGTTCCCGGCCTTGCGCAAGACGGGGTTTCGGTTTCGGTGGAACAACCCGTTCCGCGATCCGACGGTCCGCGAGGTCGCCCGCAAGATGATCCCGGCCACCTTCGGGGTCGCCGCCTACCAATTCAACGTGGTGATCACGCAGTTGATGGCCGACCGCGAGGCGCACTTTGCCGTGGCGTCCTATAATTATGCGGTCCGGCTCATGGAACTGCCGCAGGGGGTGATCGGGGTTTCGCTTGCGACCTATCTGCTCACCGAGCTCAGCGGCCTGGCGAGCGCCAAGAAATACGCGGAATTCCGCACCGTGCTCCGCGAGGGCATGCTTCACCTGGTGTTCCTCAACGCCCTCGCCACCGGCCTGCTCTTCGTCCTCGCCGAACCGGTGGTGCGGTTGCTCTTCGAACACGGCCGGTTCACGCCGGATTCGACCGTCCGGGCCACGTTCGCCCTGCACTGCCTGATCCCGGGGTTGGTCGCCTTCTCCCTGAACAACATCGTCGCGCGCGCCTTTTATGCGTTGGGCGACACCACCTCGCCGATGCGGATCGGGGTGTTCTGTCTCGGTTTGAACATCGTGCTGGTGGCTTTCCTGGTGCAGCCCTTCAGCCAGGGCGGACTGGGGATGGCCAACTCGATCAGCGGTTTCGTCAACACGGCGCTGCTCCTTTATGCGCTCCGACGCAAACTGCCGCGCTTTGACATCCGTGACTTGGGCGGGCCGGTTGCCCGGATGGTGGCC
>JANYCC010000428.1 GCA_025360495.1 Verrucomicrobiota bacterium
GAGAATTGGAAGCGGACGCAGGAACTGCTGCGGGAAATGCAGATTCTCTCCCGGCGGGTGTTGTTCTCAACCCTTCCGGAACCCAATCGTCGCAAACGTCTCAGCAAGAAAGCTATGGGTCTTATCTAAGTGCCATTCGGACCAGACCCAATTATATCATGAGGGCTATGTCCATTCCACGCGTTTGGACCATGGCTGGAGCTGGCGGATCCCCCTGCCGGGCCGGGTTTCGGTGGGCGTGGTCATCGGATCGGAACATCTGCCGAAATTCGGGGCCACGAAGGAGGAGCGCTATGACAACCTGTTGCGACAGGATTCGCGGTTGGCCCCGGTCGCGGGCGGGGCGGAGCGGTTGACGCCCGTGCTGGAATACACGAATTACCAACTCGTCTCCGACCGCATGGTCGGGCCGGGTTGGGCATTGGTGGGGGACACGGCGGGATTCATCGACCCGGTGTTCTCCAGCGGGCTGTTCATCGGGATGCACAGTGCGTTCGCGCTCGCTGACGCCATCCGGTCGGGTTCGGCCGCCGCCTTCCGGGATTATGAGCGCGAGGTCACCCATCACCTGAAGATCTGGCATGAGGTGGTGGGCTATTTCTATGACGGGCGCCTTTTCACTTCGTTCCACGTCGGCCACATGCTGCGGGACAACCTGCTGATGCGGTTGGCATTTCCGCACGTCAACAAGCACATGGGACGGATCTTCCTCGGGGCGGCGTCGACCTCGCCCTATAGCATCCGGTTGCTGCGGTTGCTGGTCCGGCACGGATTGAAGGACGAGGATCCGCGGGCGATGGCGATCCGTTGACGGCGCAGACGGGTTCCGTATCCGCGTCATCCGTGTAATCCGTGGTTCTCCTCTCCGGTGGCAGGCTGACTGGACCACCGAATTAACCACGGATTACGCGGATGACACGGATATAAGAAAGCGGAACCTCTGGCCGGTCTCTTATGCGCGTCATCCGTGGTTCTTCCCCGCCGCGGTCGCCCTCGCCGGCTCAGATCCGGCGGCATTTCAGCAGCGTGTGATAAAGCCCGACCTGGTCGCATTCCTCCACGACCCGGAGCCCGCTTTCCGCGAGGCACCGCAACAGGTCCGAGGAGTGGTACATCTGGCTGTTGCCATTGGCGATGCAGGCGAAATAGAGCGAGGTCTGCTGCAGGCAGAAGGCGGCGGTGGCGTTGGGCTGGCGGTCCCAAAACAGCTCCAATATATATAATGTGCCACCGGGCTCCAGGGCGGCCGCGGCACGCTTCAGGATCGAGACGATCTGCGCCTCCGAGAAACAATTCAGGAACTGGCTCATCCAGATCGCGTCATGGCCCCCCGGCAGCGGCGTCGCCTCCTCCAGCAGATCAGCGGCAACGAGGTCGATCCGGTTTTCCAAGTGGTTTTCCCGGATCGTTTCGCGGGCGAATTCCAATTGTTGCGGCAGGTCCGCGATCGTGATCCGCACGACGGGATCGTGCCGGGCGCACTGGACCGCCCAGCGCCCGGTGTTGCCGCCGACGTCGAGCAGGCGTTTCGGGCCGTCGGCAAAGACCAGCGGCAACGCGGCCGGGAAGGCCGCATCCGAATAATAATGGTCGAAGGCGAGCCAGCTTTCGCGGGCGTGCGGGGGCAGGGAGGACAACCCCTCATAAAAAGTGTCCCAGTCGCCGAGGGTCTTCAACCCGGCGGGCCGGCCCTCGCGCAGCGACCTTTCCAGGTCATAAAGTCCCCGGTAACAGATGTCATGGACGACGTCCATGTTGACCCGGGTCATCGGGTCGCGGAGCATATAATATCCCAGCTTGGTCAGGGTATAACGTCCGTCGTTCCAGCAGAAAAGACCGATGCCCAGGCCGGCTTCCAACAGGACCTTGACGCCGTAGCGGGGGAGATCGGTCTGGGGGACCAACTCCTCCAGGGTCATGCCGGCGGTGCGGCTCCGGTGGATCCGTTCGAGGATGCCGGCGTCGCGCAGGATCCGGCAGGCTTGGAACGTCACCGGTGCGAACGCGATCCGCTGCGCCTCCACCTTCGCCTCATAGGCGGTCTTCGGGTCGTCCTGGAAATGATTCATGCTAAGGGCCGGAGTGACGGATGACTGCGGATGACACGGAGATGACGGATGAATTAACGAAAACAGGGTCCATTATCCATCATCCGTGGAATCCGCGAAATCCGTGGTTTCATTCGGCGGTCCCGGTTTCCGGCCCGCGCTTCCGGACGATCCGGGCGAGCAGGGGCAGGGCGCGTTCGGCCTGGGCCACATAGGGGTTGGAGGTGTCCCAGACATAGCCGGCCAGCACCGAGCAGATCTGGCGCATCACGCCAGGGTTGCCCTGGGCGGCGAAGAAGATGTCCGTCAGCGTCCCGTCGTACCAGGCGGTGACATAAGACCGGAACGTGTTGATCCCCTGCATGACGTGGTCGGCATAATCCACCTGCCAATCGACGGTTTCGCCCCGTAAATGACGCGTCAACACGCTGGCGGCCCGGTTCGCCGAAGCCAGGGCCAGGGTCACGCCGGAACTGAAAATCGGGTCCAGGAACTCGGTCGCGTTCCCGACCAACGCGTATTGCGGGCCATAAAGCCGTTTCACCGCGCACGCGTATCCGCTGATGCGTTGCGGGGGGAACACAAAATCCATCCGGGCGAGTCGCGCCGCCACGTTGGGATCGGCCATCAGGATGGTGCGGAGTTGTTCGTCCGGCGTCCCCGGGAACCCTTGGAAAAACTCCGGCGTGGCCACGACGCCCACGCTGGTTTTGCCATTGGAAAACGGGATGATCCACACCCACGCACCGGCGGGATGCAGGCACGCCCAGATCTTGCCGCCCTCGCGCCCCGGCGGTCGTTGATCACCGGTGACATGGGTGAACAGGGCTTCCCGCGTCGGGAAACGGGTCGGCAGTTCCAGGTCCAGCAACCGCGGCAGCACCCGTCCGTAGCCGCTGCAATCCAGCACGAACCGGGCGGTGACCGTGCGCGTGGCCCGGTCCGGCGTCTCGATCGTCACTGTCGCGCTTTCCGGACCGAAGGCGATCGCCGTCACCCCGTGGGCATATAGGAACTCCACGCCCCGTGCGGCCACGGTGTCGGCCAGGGTCTGGTCGAAATCGGCGCGGGGAACCTGGAAGGTGTAAGCCCACCCGGAGGTGAACTGGTTGGCGAAATCGAAGTCGCAGGATTCCGCACCGCGAAGGAAAACCGCGCCGCATTTGTGGAGGAAACCCTTCGCCTCGACCGCTTCCAGGAGACCGGCTTCCTGGAGGAGATCCATGCAGTGGGGTAGCAGGCTTTCGCCGATGACAAAGCGCGGGAACGTCTGCTTTTCCACCACGAGCAGACGGAAGCCCTGCCGGTGCAGCAGGGCGGCGGCGCTGGAACCCGCGGGGCCCGCGCCGATGATCAGGACGTCCACCTCAGGTTTCATAGGTCGCGGTTCTCCTGAGGCTCAGTTCTCATCGGCTTCCGGTTGCCAGCGCAGGCATCGTCGTTGGACGTCCCCGTCCTGGAGCAGGGCGGTCAGCCGCTGGATGTCCTCGCCGAGCGGCCGGTCATTCCCGAGCGTGGGTGAGACGCTGCGCACCAGATCATATAATATCCGGAAATCACCGCCGAGGACGGCGTCACACCCGCGGGCATCGGCCGCCTGCGCGAGGGCGAGGGCCTCGATGGCCAGGATCTTCCAGAGCAGGGGCAGGGCGGTGCGGGTCATTTTCGCGGCGATGCAACCCATGCTGACGACGTCCTGGTTGTTGGCGTTGGTGGGGATGGTCTGGATGGAGGCGGCGGTCCCGAGGAGGCGGGCCTCGGCGGCCAGGGAGGTGGCGAGCAATTGGGCGCCGGAGAATCCCGAATTCAGGCCCGGGACCCCGCCGGCCAGCATCGGGGGCAGCCCGCGGCTGTAGCGCCAGTTGACCAACCGCTCGATCTGGCGCTCGGCCAGCAACGCGAGCTTGATCAGGCCGATGCGCTGGTAATCACTGACCATCGCGATCTGCTGGCCATAGAAATTGCCGCAATGGATCACCATGCCGGTGTCGGGAAAGACCAGCGGATTGTCCGTGCTGGCATTGAGTTCGCGGGTGACGACCTGCGCCACGTGCCAGTGGGCCTCCTGGAACGCGCCGAGGATCTGCGGGGTGCACCGCAGCGAGTACGGGTCCTGGATCTCGGCGCCGTCCCCGACCGGTTTCGGATGCGATCCCCATTGGTGTTCGTCGATGCGCCGGGCGAAATCCGGATGGGTGCGCAGGGATTCACTGATGCGGCGTGCGACCAGTGACTGGCCGCGGAAACCCCGGGCCATCTGGGCCTGTTGGCAGAGGACCTCGGGTTCGCCGCCGAGCACCTGGAAGAGACAGGCGGTGAAAAGTTCCAGCCAGCGCAACATGCGATCCGCCTCGTGCGTGGAAAGGGCGGCCAGGGCGGTCATCACGGAGGTGCCGTTGACGAGCGCCAGGCCTTCCTTGCATTGGAGCACGACCGGTGTGAGCCCGGCCTGGGCCAGGGCCTCGGCGGCAGGCAGGCGCCGGCCCTGGACCCAGACGTGGCCCGAACCGACGAGCAGGCCGGCCATGTGGGCGAGTGGCACGAGATCCCCGCTGGCCCCGACGGAACCTTCGCTGGGGATTTCGGGCAACACCCCGCGGTTGAGGGCCGCGAGCAGCAGGTCCACGGGTTCCTCGCGGATGCCCGAATACCCGCGGGCCAGCGCATTCGCCCGGGCCACCATGATCGCGCGGGTCTCGGTGTCGGAGAATCGTGCGCCCTGGCCGACGGTCAGGTGGTGCAGGAGGTTGACCTGGTGGCGGGCCAGGTCGTCGCTGGAGATGCGGAACCCGCTCAGCGGACCGAAGCCGGTGTTGATGCCATAGATGGCCCGGGGCTCGGCGGCGAGAGCCTCGACGAGTTCCCGGCTGCGGCGCATGTGGGGACGCGCCTCCCCGGCAAGGGCGCAGGGAACTTGAAGCGCGGCGGATTGCCAGACCCCTGCGATCGACAGGTCGTGGCCGTTGAGCGTGATCATCTCTCTGGTCAAAGGAGCGGCGTCACTACAACAAACGGCTTGAACAAGCAAGAGCCGCCCGGTAATTAGCCCCGCCATCTCGAAGCTCCTTCCACTTTTTCCCCCGTCGCGCCCCGGCGTCATTCCCGGCCGTGATGCCCGATTCCATCCGGGTCCCCATCATGGCTGATAAATCGATCCTCATCATCGGCGCGGGCCTGGCGGGATTGTCCGTCGGTTCCTACGGGCAGATGAACGGCTACCGGACGCGCATCCTGGAACATCACAGCGAACCGGGCGGCGTGGCGACCGCTTGGAAGAACCAGGACTATCTGATCGACGGCGGGATCCATTACCTGATGGGGCACCGGCCAGGGCTGTCATGTCACGGACTCTACCGGGAATTGGGCATCCTCCAAAACCGCCAGTACCCCGACCTCACCACCTTTGTCCATTTCATCGATGAAAACATCGGGAACCGGATCGCCTTCACCGGGGACCTGGACCGTTTGGCGGCCGACCTGAAGGGGATCGCCCCGGCAGATGCGAAACTGATCGACGGCTTCATCGGCGGGGCGCGCGCGATGCGGGGGGTGGACCTGTTCGGGCTGATGGAGACGCCCCCGGAAATGATGGGGATTTTCGGACCGTTGCGGCTGCTGTGGGGCATGCGCCGGGTGCTGCGTTATTTCGGGCCCACGTTCAACCAATCCATGCAGGATTACGCGCGCGGCGTCCGCGATCCCGGTCTGCAGCGGATCCTGGAGAACCTGTTCCTGCCGGAAGTCCCGGTGTGGTTCGTGCAATTGATCCTCGGGTTGCTGGCGGACCGGCAATTGGGGTTGCTCGCCGGCAGTTGCACCGATTTTGTCGCCAGCCTCACCGACCGGTACCAGGGCTTGGGCGGGGAGATCACTTACAATGCCACGGTCGAGAAGATCCTCGTGGAACAGGACCGTGCCGTCGGGGTGCGGTTGACCGACGGCCGTGAATTGCGGGCGGACACGGTGGTCTCGGCCGGGGACGGTCACCGCACGATTTATGACCTGTTGGGTGGCACGGACCTTCCCGGACGAGCCCCCGCTGAAGTTCCTGTTCCTGAAAAGCCCGTTGAACGTGGGGGGCGTTCCGCTCACCGGATTCCCGTTGCGCCTGTTCAATTATGGAGACCGGTTCGCTCCGCGGGGCAAGACCGTCGTCCAGGCCCTGTTGCACACCGATTGGAATTTCTGGAAGGATCTCCGACAGGATCGCACGGCCTACGAAGCCGCCAAGAATTCGCTGGCGGCCGAGGTCTTGGAGCGGCTCGAAGCGCATTACCCGGGCCTGACGGCGCAGGTCGAGGTGACCGATGTGGCGACCCCGTACACGACTTGGCGTTACACGTTGAACCGCGAGGGGGCCTTCATGGGTTGGGTCCCGACCCCGCAGGCGATGCGGACCCAGATCCGCAGAACCCTGCCGGGCCTCGATCACTTCTATATGGCGGGCCAGTGGGTGGTGCCCGGCGGCGGGGTCCCCCCGTGCCTCTATTCCGGGCGGCAGGTGATCCAAGTCCTGTGCCGGCGCGACGGGAAAAAGTTTTCGACGAGCGTGCCGTAGGGGCGGAACGGCTGAGCACCAGAGCCTCAGTTTTTTGTCTGGAGCGTGTGCACGGCGTCCAGTGCGTCCTTCTGGACCTTCGGGTCGGGGTGTTTGAGCAGCGGTTCAATCGCCGTGACCTGGGTCTTGTCCCCCAATGCCGCCAGGGTCCGGCACGCGTCCCGGATGATGCCCACATTGGGATTTTGGAGCAGTGGCACGATTTGGGGGACGGTGCTCTCCGCCTTCAGTCCGCGAAGCGCCTTCAGGGCATCCATCACCTCCTGCGGATCGGCCGCCTTGAACATGGCGGTGATGTTGGCGAGTTCGGTCGGTCCCACTTCCGCATGCAGCGAACCCAGCACCCGCGCCGCCTTGCGCCGGACCTTCTCCCGCGAATCCGTCAGCAGTTTCTTGATCTGCGGAAAAGCCTTGGTGCTCGTGGGGAATTGCTTCTCCAACTGGAGCATGGCGGTCGCGACCTTGTCCTCGTTCGGTCCTGACAATTCCGCGATCAATTCCTCCTCGGACCGCTCCTTGGCGGCTTGCAGGGGGGAAATCGCGAAGGTGAAAAGCGCGCCGGCCAGCGCGAGGATGAAACTCCGTTTGGTCCAATGGTTCATAATGGATTTCCCACGGGTTTGGGTCGACGGTCGGATCGAAAGTCGGACGGTCCGATCGGAGGATCCAGCGGCGTTTCAACCCCAATCCCAAGGGCGTTCCGGCAGGCTATCGGCGGACGATTTTCTGTCAACGGAGGAGCGGACGGCCACCCGAACCCGGGCGTTGGTTGACAAGGGCGGGGTGTTCGCCGTCAATCCGGGGCACATGGCGGCACCCGTTTCCCCCTCGGTCCATTGGTCGGGCACCGGCCGGATGCGCGGAGGGCGTTCGGGAATCTGGTTCTTCCTCACTGCCCTGCGCGCGCTCGGCCTGCGCTGGACTTATATCCTGCTCGTCCCGCCGGCGGCCTGGTTCAGTTTCGTGTCCCCGGACGTGGCGGCCACCATGGATTTCCATCGCCGCGTCTTCGGCCCCCAACCGTGGTGGAAGCGGCGCTGGCTGGTTTTCCGCCATTTCCTCTCGTTCGGCCGCGCGATCATGGACCGCACCGCCATCCTCGCGGGCGACACCCGTCATTTCTCCTTTTCGTTCGATGGCGAGCACCATGTGCGGACCGCGCTGACGGAGGGGAACGGTGTGCTGTTGTTGACGGCGCACCTGGGCAACTGGGAGGCGGCAGGCCAATTGCTCACGCGCCTCGATGTCCCGATCAACGTCACCGGTTTCGACCATGAATCGGCCGCCATCCGCACCCTGCTCACCGAGGCCGGGGCCGCACGGTTCCGCCTCATCCCCCTGACGGGTTCGCCCACCGACGGCATCCCGCTGGTGGCCGCCCTGCGTCGCGGCGAGGTGGTGGCAATGCTCGGTGACCGGGCCTATGACCGCACCTCGGCGCGGGTCCCGTTCCTCGGCGACGAGGCGTCGATGCCGATCGGCGCGTATGTGTTGGCGGCCATCGCCGGGGCGCCGCTGGTGCACGTGTTCAGCCTGCGCGAACCGGGCGGACATTACCGCTTCTTCGGCTTCCCACCGCAGCGTCCCCAGATGCCTGCGCATTCACTCCGCAACGCCTACCTGCACGAGTGCGCCCGACGTTTCGCCCTCGATATGGAATCCATCGTCCGGCGCGACCCGCTGCAGTGGTATAATTTCTACCCGTTCTGGGAACCGGGCGCCAAAGCCCCCGTGAAGCCCTGAGCCATGTTCCTCCCCATCGAGACCCTCATCCCTCATCGCGCCCCGATGCGTTTCATCGACGCCTTGGTGGAATGCACCGACACCGCCGCCGTCGCGACCGCCTGTTTTCACTCCGGGCATTTCGCCGTGGCGGACGACCGGGTCCTGGAGACCGCCCTGATTGAATGCGTCGCCCAGACCGTGGCCGCCGCCCAAGGGCAGCGGTCCGCAAACCGGGCGGCCCCCGGCGGCCCCGTGGAAGGGATGTTGGTGGCGGTCACGGATTTCCATTTCCAATCCCACGTGCCGGCGGAAAGGCCTTTCTGCATCCAGGTCCGGGAACTCCGGCGGCTCGGCCCGTTGCTGCAGATTTCCGGGATTCTGTCCTGCGACGGGCAGACGGTCGCCTCCGGGGAATTGACCCTCTATGCGTGAGCCCGACCCGACCTCACGACCCTCGGTCGCCGTGGTGGGTTGCGGGGCGTGGACGGCCGTCGGTCCCGGTGTTTCAGCGCTTTGGTCCGCCGTGCGCGCCCATGCCAGCGGTCTTTGCCCTGATCGGCGGTTTGATTCCCCCCGATTCCAATCGGCTATTGTGGGGGCGGCCTTGCAGGACGACACCGGGTCCGACGATCCGGCATTCCTTCTGGCGACCGAGGCTCTCGGTGAGGCCCGGGCGCAGGCAGGTGACCTTCTTGCGTCCCTTCCCGCAGCGCGCATCGGGCTGGTGTTGTCGACCACCAAGGCCAACGTCACCGCGCTGGAACGGCTCGCGGAAGGCCGTCCCTGTTCAGATCCGGCGCGACGGCATATCCAGGGCGACCTGCTGGCCGCCGACCTGGCCCGCGTGCACGCCGTCCAAGGCCCGGTGCAATGCGTCTCGGTCGCCTGCATCTCCGGGCTCGTGGCCATTGTGCAGGGGGTGCGCATGATCCAGGGGGGAGCCGCGGACGCGGTGTGCGTGGTCGGGGTCGATGTGTTGTCGGCCTTCGTCGTGGCCGGGTTCACGGCGTTGAAAGCCATCGACCCCGAAGGATGCCGGCCCTTCGACCGGGACCGCCGCGGCTTGAGTCCGGGTGAGGCGGGTGCGGCCGTGGTGCTCGTGCGGGCGGATCGGGCCCCGCGTCCGGCGATCGTGATCCGGGGGTGGGGTGGCAGCAACGATGCGAACCACGTGACCGGGCCGTCACGCGATGGATCGGGCCTGGCCCAGGCCATCCGGTGCGCGCTGGAGACGGCCCGGTTGCGGCCGGACGAGATCGATCATGTCCACGCGCACGGGACCGGGACCCCGTATAATGACGCGATGGAAGCCCTGGCATTGCGAACCGTGTTTGGGGAGGCCGGCCTGTCGGTGAATGGTTCGAAGGGGATGTTGGGCCACACGTTGGGCGCGGCCGGCGTGGTCGAAACCATCGTGTGCCTCCGGGCGATGGAGGAAGGATGGCTGCCGGGCACGCCCGGGTTGGTGACACCGGCCGAGGGCGCCCCGTCGGGGCTCGTACGGGAACCGCGTCCGGCGACGTTGAACCACGTGTTGAAACTGAACACCGGTTTTGGCGGTGCGAACGGTGCACTCATCCTGGGTCATGGATAATCTCATCATCGCGGCCGCCAGCCGGGTCTCCGAGGCCGACCTGCCGATGGCGCGTTTGGGCAAGCGATTCGGCCGGCTGGACCTCGCGAGCCAGTTGGTGTTGCTCGCGGTGGAAATGCTGGGCATCGACTTTGACACGCAACGGCGGGACCGGGTCGGCATCTGCCTGGCCGCGCGGGCGGGATCACTGGCCACCGACCTGGAGTTCTGGCGGGGACGGGATGCGGTGGGGGGACCGAGTCCGACCCTGTTTGCCTATACGTTGCCGAGCATGGCGATCGGGGAGATTGCGATCCGGCACCGGTTGACCGGACCCAACCTGTGCGTGGTCGGGTCGGATGTCGTGCTGGCCGGGGCGGTGGATTGGCTGCGGCGCGGCGAGGCGGAGGCCTGCGTGTGTGTGGCCTGCGAGGTGGTCACGCCGGCGTTGGCCGGCTTGATCGGGGTGCCGCCCGTGGCGACGGCGGCCGCGGTGTATGTGCAACGGGGCGGGGTGGGGCTGCGGGTGTGGGAGGAAAATGACCGTGACATCGCCTCGTTGTGCGCGGTACTTTGTGGCCATAATGGCAGGAATTGAATTTGCATGGACCCATTCACCACGGAACTGAAGGCCCGCATCATCGAATCGTTGCGGTTGGAAGACACCACGCCCGAACAGATCGACGATGATGCGCCCCTGTTCGGCGAGGGTCTCGGACTGGATTCGATCGATGCGCTGGAACTCGTGGCGATGTTGGAAAACCAATACCACGTTGTGATCAAGGACCTCGAGGTGGGCCGCCCGGCGTTCCAATCGGTCCGCGCGTTGGCCGCCTTCATCCAAGCCAAGCGGGCTTCCTAGTGGGCACGCGTTCCCCAGTCGTCACCGGTCTCGGACTGGTCACCGCGACCGGATGTGGCGTCGGGGAGATGTGGAAGGCCGTCCGTGGAGGCGCCACCGGACTGCGCCCCCTGACGCTGTTCTCCTCGCCCCGTTACGGCCCGGTCCCGGCCGGGGAGGCCCCCGCCAGTCTCACCGCGCTCGGGGCGCCCAGCCGTGGTTCCCGCAGCGATCAACTGGGATGGCTCGCCGCCCGCGAAGCCCTCGGTTCGGCCGGGATCGATTTCCTCAAGGCAACCCGGGACAGCGCCGAACGGGCGGGCATCGTGCTGGGCTGCTCGGTGGGGGGTTCGTTCGACAGCGAACGTTTTCTCCTGACGCTGCTCCAGCACGGGCAGATGCGGCCCCGACCCACGCGCTTCCATGAATGCGTTTCCGTTGTCGATCTCATCGCCGACGAATTCGGGCTGTTGGGGCCGGGCATGGCGGTGTCGACCGCCTGTTCCTCCGGGGCTTTGGCGATTGCGACGGCGGCGGAGATGATTGAGGCGGGGGAGGCCGACCTGATGGTCACCGGGGGTGCGGATTCCTTGTCGCGGATGACGTGGGGCGGGTTCCATTCCCTGTTGCTGGTGGATGCCGGTGGGTGCCGGCCATTTGATGTGGACCGGGCCGGCACGAGCCTGGGAGAGGGGGCGGGCGTGCTCGTGTTGGAGGCTGAGGAGACGGCCCTCCGTCGCGGGGCGCCGATCCTGGCCCGGTTGGTGGGCTGGGGCGCGAGTTGCGACGCCCATCACACCACCGCACCGCACCCCGAAGGCGCCGGTGCGGCGGCCGCGATGCTGGCGGCGTTGCGACGCGCCGGGTTGGACCCGTCCGCGATTGATTATGTCAACGCCCACGGCACCGGCACGCGTGACAACGATCTTGCGGAAGCCAAGGCGCTGAGGACGGTCTTCGGGGACCGTTTGCCACCGGTTTCCAGCACGAAAAGGTTCTTCGGACATGCGTTGGCAGCGAGCGGTGCGATCGAGGCGGTCGTGTGCGTGGAGGC
>JANYCC010000448.1 GCA_025360495.1 Verrucomicrobiota bacterium
GATCTGGCCCTATCGCGAATGGGTCATCAATGCGTTCAACCAGAACGAGCCCTTCGACCGCTTCACGATCGACCAACTCGCCGGCGATCTCCTTCCCAACCCGACCCTGGCGCAGAAGATCGCCACGGGGTTCAACCGCAACACCAAGATCAATGACGAGGGGGGTGGCGACGCCGAGGAATACCGCACCAAGGCCGTCAAGGACCGGGTCGCCACGCTGGGCACGGCGTGGCTCGGCCTGACCGTGAACTGCGCCGAGTGCCACACGCATAAATACGACCCGATCACCCAGGACGAATACTATCAATTATACGCGTTTTTCAACAACACGACCGATGCCGGGAATTATAGCGTGGCGCCGACGGTCGAGGTCCCGGGCCCGGACCCCGGTGGTCTGGATCGGTTCCTGGAAACCCGGTTGGAACAGGAACGGCGGGAACTGGCCGAAGCCGATCGGAAATTGCAGGCGGAGGAGACGGCTCGATGGGAACGGGAGACGGTGCGGCGGGGTGATGTGTGGCGGGTCTTGAATCTTAAGAACGCCAGTTCGACCGGTGGATCGGGTTATACGAATCTTGCCGACGGTTCGGTCCTCGGCATCGGGGTCAACCCGATTTATGACACCATCACGGTGGAGGCGGAAACCGGGTTGACGGGGATCACGGCGGTGCTGCTCGAGGTGTTGCCCGATCCGAGCCTGCCGAGGGGCGGCCCCGGGCGGTGGGGTCAGACCGGCAATTTCATCCTGGATGAATTTGCGATGAGCGCCGCGCCCAGTTCCGGCGTGTCGGGCGGCCCCCCGCCTGCCGTCGCCAACACCAACCTATTTTTCGCCACGGCGACCGCCGACTGGGAGCAGCCCTATTACCGGGCTGAGCATGCGGTGGATCGCAATCCGAAGACCGGTTGGGCGATCGGGCCGAAGTTTGGTGAGCGGCATTTCCTGGTCGCCGGGCTGAAGGAACCGGCCGGATATGACGGTGGAAGCCACCTGACGTTCCGGTTCGAACATTATCACGGCAACAGCCATTGCATCGGGCGGTTCCGCATCTCGGTGACCGCCGAGAAAGATCCAGCGGCCCGCTGGCCGGTGTCCGGCGAAGTGCTCCGGGCCCTCGCCCTGGAGCCGGGTGCCCGGACCGCCGACCAACAACAATGGATCGCCACGGCGCGTCGCACGGCCTCGCCCAAAGTCCGGGATTTGGAGCGCGAGATTGCCCGTATCGAGGGCCGGCGCCAGCGGTTGGCGACCGAGAAGTTTTCGACGCTCATCATGCAGGAGCGGGGCGAACCGGAACCGCGCGTCACGCATGTCCACGTCCGCGGTGATTTCCTGAGCCCGGGACGGCCGGTGACCGCCGGGGTGCCCGCTGTGTTTCCGCCGCTGCCGTCGGGCGCGCCGGTCAACCGGCTCGCGCTGGCCCGATGGCTGGTGGATCCGGAGAACCCGTTGACGGCCCGGGTGACAGTGAACCGGTTTTGGGAACGTTGTTTCGGAACCGGCCTGGTCAAGACGAGCGAGGACTTCGGTCGCCAGGGCGAAGCGCCGTCGCATCCCGAGTTGCTCGACTGGCTGGCCACCGAATTCATCCGCACGGGATGGGACGTCAAGGCGATGCAGAAGCTGATCGTGATGTCGGCAACCTATCGCCAGGATGCGGCGACCGATGCCGTGCGTCTGGAGAAGGATTATTATAACCGCCTGCTGTCCCATGGTCCGCGATTCCGGATGGATGCCGAGATGATCCGGGATCACGCGCTCGAGGTCAGCGGGCTGCTGAATCCCCAGGTGGGTGGCCCCAGTGTCTATCCAGTGCAGGTGCCGAACCTGTGGAAGGAGATCGGATTCCTGCGCCCCGAGATCGGCATGGACGAATGGCCCGTGAGCGAGGGCCCGGACTTATACCGGCGCGCAATCTATACCTTCTGGCGGCGCGTCTGCACCTACCCGACCCTGGCAACGTTTGATGCGCCGAGCCGGGAAGTCTGTGTCGCCCGGCGGCCGCGCACGGACACGCCGTTGCAGGCTCTGGCGGCATTGAATGAGCCGACCTTGCTCGAGGCGGCGCGGGTCTTTGCCCAGCGGATCGTGGCCGAGGGTGGACGGGAGCCGGCGGCCCAGGTCGGATTCGCATTCCGGACCTGCCTGGGACGGGATCCGACGCCGGCCGAACAGGAACGACTGGTCCGTTTCTATGGTCAGCAATTGAAGGGTTTTGCCAATGATCCCGCTGCGGCGGAGGCTTTGGTGGCAGTGGGCGCGGCGGAGCGGCCGGCGGGCATGGAGGTCCGCCGCCTGGCCGCCTGGATGATGGTGGCGAACGTGTTGTTCAATCTCGACGAGACCCTGACGAAAGGCTGATTCATGCATCCCGAACACCTGGATGGGATCCGCGGCGCGACCCGGCGCCGGTTCCTGCAACAATGCGGCACGGGAATGGGGGCGCTGGCGCTCAACTCGCTGCTGAACGACCGGCTTTTCGCCGCCGACACCGCGGCGAGTCCGCTGGGTCGGCCACATTTCGCGCCCAAGGCCAAAAACATCATTTATCTCTTCCAGTCGGGGGGGCCGTCGCATCTGGACCTGTTTGATTACAAGCCCGAGTTGCAAAAGCGCGACGGGCAGCAGGTGCCGGAAGAGTTGGTGAAGAACATCCGGCTCGCCCAGATCGGCAAGGAGGCCAAGCTGCTCGGCTCACGCTATAAGTTCGCGCAGTACGGGAAGTCCCGGGTCTGGCTCAGCGAACTGCTGCCGCACCTGCAGACGATCGTGGACGACGTGTGTTTCGTGCAGGGATTCTATTCCGAGGCGTTCAACCACGACCCGGCGACGATCTTCATGAACACCGGGGCGCAGCTCGCCGGACGGCCGGCGATGGGATCCTGGTTCAGTTACGGTTTGGGGAGCGAGAACAAGGACCTGCCGGCGTTTGTCGTGCTGATGACCGGCGTGGGCCAACCGCTCACCAATGCGTCGTGGAGCAGCGGCTTCCTGCCCACCGTCCACCAGGGGGTCACGCTGCGTTCCCAAGGCGATCCCGTGCTTTTCGTCGGCAACCCGCCGGGCATGGGCAGCCGCCGCCGCCGTGAATCGCTCGACACGCTCCGGGATCTCAATGGGATGCGTTATGATGCGTTGCAGGATCCGGAGATCCAGACCCGGATCGCCTCCTATGAAATGGCGTACCGGATGCAGACCAGCGTGCCGGACGTGATGGATATTTCGAAGGAACCGGCGTCGGCCCAGGCGGCTTATAACACGACGCCCGGTCGCGCGTCCTTCGCCAACAACTGCCTGCTGGCGCGCCGCCTCGTCGAACGCGGTGTCCGTTTCGTGCAATTATATCATCGCGGCTGGGATCATCATGGGGGACCGGATGGGAACCTGGTTTTTGACCTGAAGAAGCGTTGTGCTGAGACCGACCAACCGGCGGTGGCATTGATCCGGGATCTGAAGGAGCGGGGTTTGCTCGACGAGACACTCGTCTTATGGGGCGGGGAATTCGGCCGGACCCCGATGATGCAGGGCTCGCCCAAACCCGACCAGATCGGGCGCGACCATCATCCGCACGGTTATACGATCTGGATGGCCGGGGGAGGCATCCAACCGGGCATCGTCCACGGCCGGACCGACGACTTCGGTTTTTATGCCGTCGACAACCGGGTGCACGTCCACGACCTGCACGCGACGATCCTGCATTTGTTCGGCGTTGATCACCTGAAGATGACGTATCGGTTCCAAGGGCGCGACTTCCGCCTGACCGATGTCCATGGCGAGTTGGTGAAGGGGATCCTCGCGTGAAGTTCGCCATCTGCAACGAGATCTTCAAGGACTGGACCCTGCCGGACACTTTCGCGTTCGCCCGCAAGGCCGGCTATGACGCGGTCGAGATCGCCCCGTTCACGCTGGGTGGATTGGTCACGGATATAAGTCCGGCCCGACGGGCGGGGATCCGGGCCCAGGCCGTGGCGGCGGGGGTGGAGATCTCCGGGATCCATTGGGTGCTGGCGCAGACCGAGGGATTTCATATGACCAGCCCGGAGGAGACCGTCCGGGGTCGCACGGCGCGGTATCTCACGGAGTTGGTGGACTTTTGCGCGGACATCGGCGGACGTTTCATGATCGTGGGATCGCCGAAGCAGCGGAATCTCGGTCCGGGCGTGACCGGGGCGCTGGGTTGGCACTGGGCGGCGGAGGTTTTCGACCCGGCGGTGCGGAGGGCCGGGGTGCGGGGCGTGACGATCTGTTTCGAGCCGCTGGCACCTTCCGAGACCAATTTCATCAACACCGCTGCGGATGCGATCCGGTTCGCGCGGTCGTTCGGATCGGCGGCCATGAGCGTCATCCTCGATGTGAAGGCGATGAGTTCGGAGGCAATGCCGATTCCGGACATCATCCGGGCATCGGGCGGATCGTTCCGATATTTTCACGCGAACGATCGGAACCTGAAGGGTCCGGGATTCGGGGATGTGGATTTCCGGCCGATCGGTGCGGCGCTGCGGGCGGTGGGGTATGAGGGTTATGTGTCGGTGGAAGTGTTCCGGTTCGAAGAGGGGCCAGAGGTGATCGCCACCAAAAGCCGGGAGTATTTGCGGGTGGCGGGGATGGGGGACTGAAGGGAGCCGAACGACGGCAGGATGGGCCTCCGGGACGGTTTGGTCAGGATTCGGTCTTGCCAAGCGACCGGATTTGGTTGAACACACGTTCCGCAGCGCGAGTCCACGCACTGTCTCGAGCGTCGGGAACGGTCCTCCTTTCCCAGTCCGGCAGAAATCCCGGCGCTTGATCTGGACGATTACCGCACGATGAATTTTTCGATGGGGTTGCTGGCTTCGGCCGGCGAGCAGAAGCTTTCCCTTCACCAGATCTGGACGTTGGCGACGCTCGAAGCGAAGCTCATCATCGCAGTTTTGGCCATTTTCTCGATCTTTGCCTGGTCCACCATGGCCGCGAAGGCCGTGCAGATGCGGCGCGCCAAAAGGCTGAACTTCCATTTTGAGATCGAGTTCCGGGATCAGAAGTCGGTCTTGGACATTTCCCAGCGGAAATTGGAGGTCGAAGGCTGCCCGTTGTTCTCCGTCTATCAGGACGGTTGCCGGGAGATCGACGTGCGTCTGAAGGCGGCGGATGGCACGCGGAAAACCCACCTGTCCCTCAAGGCGGTCGAACACATCAAACGCTCGCTCGAAGGGGCGGTGGCGCGCGAGTCTTTGAAATTGGAGTCGGGCCTGATCCTGCTGGCGATCGCGGTGAGTGGGGCACCGTTTCTGGGGTTGTTGGGGACGGTCTGGGGCGTGATGGACACCTTCGGCGGGGTCGCGGTGAAGCAGAAGGCGGACCTGGCGGCAATGGCTCCCGGGGTTTCAGCGGCCCTGATCACGACGGTGGCCGGACTGCTGGTGGCGATTCCCTCCATGTTCGGCTATAACTGGCTGGTTCATACCCTGCGCGTCCTCACGATCGAGCTCGACAATTTCGCGCAATCGCTGGCGTCGCGTTTGGAAACCGAATTCCTCAAGGAAGATGAGTGACGAGTCCGACAGGAACCGGAACGGGGACGTGAAGCCGTCGGAGGGCCGGCAGCACGTGGGTGAAGCGGCGTCGCTGTTGAAGACGACGCGGGGGGTCCTGTGCGTCCGTTGCGAGCATCTGAACCCCTTGGAGGCCGAGGAATGCGAGATCTGCCAGACGCATCTCTACGTCAATTGCCACGAGTGCGGCGCCAAGAATCCACGGATCGGCGCCCGTTGCGTGGCCTGTCATCGGCGGCTCCACAAGGCGCGGCCGAGTTCATCCCGCCGATCCGGCCGGGTCATCAGCATGAAGCTCGTCCTTTTTGTGCTCGGGGGCATCGCTTTGGCAATCGGGCTCCTGGTCGTGCTGGCCGGGGACAGCCTGCCCCGGCTCTGGTGAACCATCGTTGAGGAACCCATGCGCCGCTTTTCCCAGCGCAACCAGCTCGTCACCCTGAACGAGATCAACATCACGCCGTTGCTCGACCTCGCGTTCGTG
>JANYCC010000010.1 GCA_025360495.1 Verrucomicrobiota bacterium
CCCCGCGAATCCCTCCACTCCCGGCCCCCCATCGAACGCATGATGCGCATCCACCAAGCCATCAGCAGCGGCAAACTCCCCAATGCCTCCTCCCTCGCCCGGGATCTCGAAGTCAGCGCCAAAACCGTCCAACGCGACCTCGAGTTCATGCGCGATCGTCTCAACCTCCCCCTCGCCTACGACGACACCCATTTCGGATATCGCTACACCGAGGAGGTGGATTCGTTCCCCACACTCCAGATCTCCGAGGGCGAACTCTTCGCCCTGTTGGTCGCGGAAAAAGCCCTCCAACAGTACCGCGGCACCCCGTTCGAAAAACGCCTCGTCGGCGCCTTCCGCAAACTCGCCCGCTCCCTGCCCGACACCGTGTCGCTCAACCTCGCCGAATGGGATCGGACCATCTCGTTCCACACCAGCGCGGAACCGGTGCTCAACCTGGCGGTCATCGACACCCTTGCCACCGCCGCCAGCCAACGGCGACAACTCCGCATCCAATATCGAAAGCCCAACTCCAGCCAACCCGAGGAACGCATCATCGACCCTTACCACCTGGCGAACATCAACGGCGATTGGTACCTCTTCGCCTTCGACCAATTGCGCAAGGCCATCCGCACCTTTGTTCCCGGTCGGATCGTTTCCGCCGAACCGACCGGGACGAGCTTCGTACGTCCGGAAAAATTCACCCTCCCGCACCAACTTCGGGACAGCTTCGGCGTCCATTCCCGCCAGGGGGATTATACCGTGATCGCCCGGTTCGATCCGTCGGTCTCAGATTATATACGGGAGAAACGCTGGCATCCCTCGCAGCGATTGCAGGATCGGCACGACGGCGGCGTGGAACTGACCCTGAAGCTCGGGAGCCTGGCCGAGGTGGAACGTTGGCTCCTCGGTTGGGGCGGTGCCGTCGAAGTGGTTTCGCCCCCGGAACTGGTCGAATCATTCCGCAAAGCCGGCGAAACCATGGCCCGACGGCACACGCGGTGAAGGAGGGCGGAACGCCGGATCTTCAGAGCCTCGGAGCCGCAGAGCCCCGGAGCGGCAGAGCGGCAGAACCTCAGAAAAAAAACGGCCTCGGAGCAGCAGGGTCCGGTCGGGGAGGACGAACGCCAAAGAAGAGTCGCACCGGGCGAGGATCGCGTGGTTGACCGACCCCTCTCCCCGTCCCTCTCCCCGCTCGTTCCTCACGGGGCGAGGGGGACCGGACTAGGCCGGCAACCCAGTCAGAAACCCAGTGGCTACGGTTCCAGTCGGACCCGGTAAAAGTGGGTGTGGTCGCGCGCTGCCAGATCCGGATCGGTCACCGTTGTTGTCGGTCCCCCCGCGATGATCCCCGAACGCCACACGGCCAACGGACCGGTCAGCACGTCGCCACGCAGCACCGTGTAGTGCCGGCCCAATACCGACTGCCAACTGATCGCGTCACCCGAGTTCACCGGTGGGATGAGGACCAGCCGTGACTGAGGATCGGAGGGATCCGTTCCGGCGGCGAATTCCTGGGCCGCCGTGAATCCGTCCCCGTCACGATCCGAGGTGGCCGTGTCGTCCAGGTCCCCCAGGAAGGCGAGTTCCCAGTCGTCGGGCAAACCATCGCCGTCCAAATCCGCCGAACCGAGGTTGAGTCGCACGATGTCGGCTTGGGAACCGGGTTTTCCGTGGGCGTGCACCAATAGCACGGAAACCTGGCCATTGGGATCGATGGCCGCCGCCACCGCATTGGGCCGACTGAGGATCGTGCTCACCTTGGAACCTTCATCGAGCCAGGGGGTGTGGTGGATGCCGAGCCCGGTGGAATCCACGACGGGTTTGGTCGGATCGAACCGCGCCCAGGTGGAGGTGTCCGAGAAATCGCCTTGGGTGATGACCCGGTATCGGAACCCCGGTGAGGCCACGGTGAGGTGCAATTGCGCCCCGGTGGCCGAATGCACCATCATGGCGTTCTGGAACGGCGCGGTGTCGGCTTCGGAGGGCGCCAGACCGTTCCACACCCCACCCTGCTCCAACGGACTCCCATCCCGGGAATCGACCGCCGTGAGCAGGGCATCGTTGGCCGATTCGTAGTCTTCCAAGTCGTCCCCGTCCGTGCTGCCTTCGTTGCTGTTGGCCAGAACGACATCGGCAACCCCGTCGCCGTCCAAATCCACCTCGATCTCGAGGTCTTGAAAATAGCGTTGGGGGGTCGGCCAGGCGCCGGCGGTGACGAGGGCGAAAAACACCCGGGTGGCATCGAGGGAACCCGCCGTGACGTAATCACTGGCCGCACCCGTGGCGATCACATCGGTGGCGTCGCGGAAATCGCCGAAATGGGCCGCCGAACTGGTGACGCCCAGTTGAAAAACGCCGACCAGCGGGCGCACGTGACCGTTGGTGCCGCGGGTGGGCATCCGGACGGTCACGCGGTCGCCCGGAGGCGTTCCCTGGCTGTGGACCGCCGCGAGTTGGGCGGAGAGGGCCCGGGGCACGGAATACCAGGGCACATGGAGATCCACCGGCCCGCCCAAGAACCACAGTTGCCCGGTTCCCTCCGGCAAGGCAAACCGCGGCGCGCCCACGAGGGTGTTGTCGGAGCTGTCGTCCGCATCGGCCTTGAGGAGGGACGGGGTGATGTTCAATTGGACAGCGACGCGCGCGGTGCCCTGGGCCGGGACAACGACGTCAGAAACGGCTGGCACGAGGCGGACACCGGGATTGTCGAGGGTGTTACTGGCGACCACATGATAGGTGAGCGGGGTGTCGCTGTGGTTGGCCAGGATGAAGGCGCCGGTGCGGATGGACGGTGAGCTGACCAGGATCTCGCCGAAGGAAAGAGAGACCGCGCCGCCGTCATTCTCGGCCCGCACAGTCACCGGCGAGCGCACGGCCCGGTCGACCGCAAGGCGTCCGGCCCCGACGCGGGATTCGCTATAAGACGCGCCGGATAGACTGTGCATGGGAGTGACCGCCGTGTTCATCAGGACGGCCTTGATCTCCTCCGCAGCCCAGTTCGGGTGGACCTGTTTGACCAACGCGGCGGCCCCGGCGGCGTGGGGTGAAGACATCGAGGTGCCCGTCTCGGCGACTCCGTCGGAACCCGAGCCGGCACTGGTGGAAACAATCGAGGCGCCGGGCGCCGCCAAGTCCGGCTTGAGTTCGCTATGGCGCCAGACCGGTCCGCGCGAACTGGAAGAATCCACGGTGTCGGCCAATTGGGGCGTGGTGAGGACCACATCGGCCGAAAGGGTCACCTCGAGACCATGCGTGGCCTGGGCCTTCAGGATCGCACCGTCGGACAAGGAGATCATCACCCCGGGGATGGTGATGTCGGAGGTGTCGCCGGAGCCGCCCATGACGAACGGGGGACCCTCGACATTGTTGACGGTGATGACGCCGATGGCGCCGGCTTCCTGGGCATTGCGGACCTTGTCGACGAAGAAGCAGGTGCCGCGGTCGATCAGGGCGATTTTTCCCGAGACGGCGGCGGCATTGATGAAGGGATCACACCCGAGGAGGGGATTCACGACCACCACCCGGGCCCGGATCGGTGAAAGGCCCGCCAAGGGTTGGGTGAATTCACCCTCGACCATGGCGTAAGCCCCGGCGATCGCGGCAGGAGCCTCGACGCGGAGGGCGCCGGTTTTGAAACCGTCGTCGATGGAATTGGCGACCGTGAGCGCGCGCGGGGCGGCTCCGGGGTTGCCCACCTTATAGGCGGTGTCCCCCCCATTGCCGGCCGAGATCGTGACCACACAACCCAGCTTCACCAACCGGTCCACGGCATCCCGTTCGGGGTCGCCGGGGCTGTCGTCGGCAAATGAAGAACCCAGGGAGAGATTGACGACGTCGAGATGGTCGGAGGTGTCGCCGTCGGCATTCGGATCGGCGGCCCAATTGAGGGCCTTGACGATCATGCTGCTGGAGGTGCTGCCGCCGACTCCGAAGACTTTGAGGGCATACAGGACGGCCTCGGGCGCCATGCCGGGACCGATCTTGAATTTCTTGGGATCCAGCGCGGTGGTGTACGGGCCATGAAAGGTCGTGCCATTGGCCAGGACACCGAATCCGGCGGCGATGCCGGAGACGTGGGAACCGTGGCCGTTGGCGGAGGGGTCCAACGGGTCGGGATCGGGCTGGGGGGTCGAAGAACCTGAGAAACCGGTGGAGTCGTAGTCGTCGCCCACGAAATCGGTGCCGCCGACGACCTTGGTGGTGGGGAAGGAACCGGGTTCGATGCGGGTCGGGTCATCGGCGTTGTAGGCGGCGACGGTCCCGGCCCCGCCGAACATGGCGTGATGGTAATCGATTCCGGAGTCAATGATCCCGATCCGGACGCCCTTGCCGGTGGCGGACGCGATGCCGGTGGAACCGGCCCAGACGCGGGTGGCGCCGCTGAAAGGGACACTGGAGACGAGGTGGCGTTGGTGATGTTGCTCGGGCACAACCGCCGCGACGCCGGGTTGGCCGCGGAGGGCAGCGGCCTGTACGGCGGGAAGCTCGACGAACAGGGCGTGATTGAGCAGTTGGTATCTTTCCAAAACCTTTCCACCGCGGGCCTGGACCACGGCGGCCATGGCGTCCTGCTCGCGGTTCAACTGGAGGAGACGGGTGGCGGCGGCGGGGGACGCGGGACGAAGGCTGGAGGGATTGGAAGGGGCGAGGGGTTCGCCGGTGAGCACGATGAAATATCGGGGATCGGCGGCGGCGGCGGCGAGTGCGAGAAAGCCGGCGACGGAGAGGGACAGCCGGCCGGAGAAACCCTTGGAATACATGTGACGGAGGAATGGATAGCAAACTTCGCGCCGCAACACCGCGGAAAACGGCGGAGGCGGGACGACCGGCCCGCGCACTGAAGAAATACCCGGGAAGTGCCGTTGCGCCCCCCGGATATGGCTGTTAGCTTGCCGCAACCTTTTGGGTCATGGCCGACGATAATTACCCTGTGGGAGACAAGCGTCCCCCTGAACCCCGCATGCCAGCGCGCACGTGGGTGGTCCTCATTCTCATCTCGGCCCTGGTGCCGGTGCTGATCCTGTTGGCCCGAACCAAAACCCCGCTGGTGCAGGACATCTCGCACCCCAAGCTGATGGAATTGGCGGCCGCGGGCCTGATCGAGAATGCCACGATCAATTACAACATCTCGGAATCGCCGTTGCGCCGGGTGGAAGGGCGGTATCGCGCGGTGGATGGGGGCAAAACCAACCTCGTCAACTTCACGATCTCGACGCGCCTGACGGAACAGACCGAGGATTTGCTGCTCAAGACGGGCACGGTCAAGGCGATCACGGCGGCCAGCCTGTGGCCCTACCTGTTCCAATTCGGGCCGATCCTGGTGCTGTGCTTTGTGGTGTGGTTCTTCTTCATCCGGCAGATCAAGAATGCCGGCCGGGGGGCCCTGAGCTTCGGCAAATCGAAGGCCCGACTGCTCACCAAGGAGCGGAACAAGACCACGTTCAAGGACGTCGCGGGAGTGGAGGAGGCCAAGGAGGAAGTGGCTGAATTGGTGGAATTCCTCAAGGATCCCAAGAAATTTCAAAAACTCGGCGGCCGGATTCCCAAGGGCATCCTGATGGTCGGGGCGCCGGGCACGGGGAAAACCCTGTTGGCCAAGGCGATTGCGGGCGAGGCGGACGCCGCCTTCTTCAGCATCAGCGGTTCGGATTTCGTGGAGATGTTCGTGGGCGTCGGGGCCAGCCGGGTCCGGGACATGTTCGAACAGGCCCGCAAGAACACCCCGTGCCTCATCTTCATCGATGAAATCGACGCCGTTGGCCGCAGTCGCGGTCACGGACTGGGCGGTGGCAATGACGAGCGTGAACAGACGTTGAATGCGCTGTTGGTGGAGATGGACGGTTTCGACACCACCGAAGGGATCATCATCATCGCCGCCACCAACCGGCCCGATGTGCTCGACCCTGCCCTGCTGCGACCGGGTCGTTTCGATCGGCAGGTGACGGTGAATCTACCGGACGTGCGGGGACGCGAGGCGATCCTCAAGGTGCACGCGAAGAACGTGAAATTGGACGGTGCGGTGGACTTGGCGGTGATCGCCCGGGGCACCCCCGGATTCTCGGGGGCCGAGTTGGCGAACCTGCTTAATGAGGCCGCGCTGCTGGCCGCCCGGACGGGCCGGAAAGCCATTGGAATGGTGGAACTCGAGGAGGCGCGCGACAAGGTGCGCTGGGGCCGGGAACGCCGGACGCTGGCGATGACCGAGGAGGAAAAGCGCGACACCGCCTGGCACGAGGCCGGCCACGCGTTGGTCAACGTCCTGCTCAAGCACACCCACCCGCTCCACAAGGTCACGATCATCCCGCGCGGCAGTGCGCTGGGCATGATGATGACGCTGCCCAAGCAGGACATCCTGAGCCGGAGCCGCAAGGCCTTGCTCGACGATCTGGCCGTGAGCGTGGCCGGGCGCATCGCCGAGCAGAAGGTTTCGGACGACATCACCACCGGGGCCTCCAGCGACATCCAGAGCGCGACCCAGATTGCGAAGGCCATGATCATGCATTGGGGCATGAGCGAGCGGTTGGGCATGGTGCTTTACGGGGAATCGCAGGAATACGTTTTCCTGGGACGGGACATGATGCGGTCCAAGGATTACTCGGAACGCACCGCCCAGGAGATCGACGCCGAGGTGAAGCGGATCATTGACGAAGCCTATCAACGGGCGAAGGACCTGATCGACAGTCACCCGACCCAACTGGAGATGATCGCCAAGGCGCTGATCGAGAACGAGACGTTGGAAGGTTGGCAGGTCGCGGAAATCGTCACCAAGGGCATGTTCACCCCGCCGACCCCGGGTCCGGGCAAGATTGATCCGCCCAGCGGAGCACAAGCGGTCACGCCGCTGCCCGAGGTGATCAAGCCGGTGCCGCCGCGTTTGCCGGGATTTGGCAGTCCGGCCCCGGCGACCGCCTGATCTGATCCGGCTGGGCAAACGAAGTTGAAACCACGGATTTCGCGGATTTCGCGGATCACGGGGGAAGGAGCTCGAGCTCGGCCACTTATCCGCGTCATCCGTGTGATCCGCGGTTAAGTTTCTTCGGAACCGTCAGCCGCGGATCTGGCCGGTTCCTTCGCCGATCCACTTGTAACTGCAGAGTTCCTCCAAGCCCATCGGCCCGCGCGCCCCGATCTTGTCCGTGCTGATGCCGATCTCCGCTCCCATCCCGAACTCCGCCCCGTCGGTGAACCGGGTCGAGGCATTCCAATAAACTGCGGCCGAATCCACCTCCCGGAGGAACCGGTCCGCCGTGGCGGCATTGCCCGTCACGATGGCATCCGAATGAGCGGATCCGAACCGGGCGATATGTTCCATGGCCGCCGAGACGTCGTCGACGATGCGCACATTGATCACCAAATCGTTGTATTCGGTGGCGTAATCCTCCGGGGTGGCGGTCCGCACGATGGAAGGCCGGTTGCCCACGCCGAATTTCACCAAGGGCAGGGCTTCGGAATCGACATGGAATTCAACGCTTTTCGATGCGAGGTTCGAAACGACGCACGGCAGGAAACGGGCGGCGATGGCCCGGTCCACCAACAGGGTTTCGGCGGCATTGCAGGTGGATGGCCGTTGGCACTTGGCGTTGACGACGATGGCCTCCGCCATTTCCAGGTCGGCATCGCGGTCAACGAACACATGGCACACGCCCTTGTAATGCTTGATCACCGGCACCCGTGAGCAGGCCGTCACCGCGCGGATGAGGCCTTCCCCGCCCCGGGGCATGCACAGGTCGACGTACTCGGTGAGCGACAGCAACTCGGGGATCGCATCGCGGTCCGGGGTCAACACCAACTGGATGGCGTGTTCCGGGAAGCGCGAGTCCAGGACCCTCCGACCGGCGGCGACGAGCGTGTCGGCGATGAGTCGGTTGGAATTCAGGGCCTCGCGACCGCCGCGGAGAATGACGGCATTGCCGGTCTTGAAACAGAGGCTGGCGGCCTCGGCAGTGACGTTCGGTCGGGATTCGTAAATGATCACCACCACCCCGATCGGCACGGCCACTTTGCGGAGACGGAGCCCGTTGGGACGGACACGTTCCTCAAGGAGTCGTCCCACCGGATCGGGCAGCGCGGCGACCTGCCGCAGCCCGTCGGCCATGGCGTTGATCCGGTCCGGATTCAAGGCGAGGCGGTCCAGCATCGCGGCCCCCAATCCCAAGGAACGGCCCACCTCGAGATCCCGGGCATTGGCCTCCAGGAGCACCGGTGCGACCGCAGCCAGGGCATCGGCCATCGCGATCAAGGCCCGGTTCTTCTCCCCCGTCTCCAAACGGGCGAGGTCCCGCGTTGCCGCCCGTGCCTGCCGGGCGAGGGTGGTCATCTGTTCACGCAAACTCACGGCGAGAGGCTAGCGGAAGAAGGCGCCGGGTGAAGCCGGGAAAGCGGGTGCAATTCTCAAGGCTGCAAAGTTCCCCGACTGGCACGCCGTCCGCTCGGATGCCGCAGGCGTCCGACCATCGGCCTGGCTGGTGACCGTGGAGACAGTCTGCAACTGCGCTACTCAACCAACCTTCACGGTTGCGGGGCCGATGGACGGAAGCCAGATAACGGCCCCATAACGACCCCGAAGCGCCGGTCGCGCGGCGGCGGGATTCACAGGGAGACCGCCGCTTTGGACTGATGGGAATGGAGTGCGGCAGTGAACAACTCGTGGCTCCGGACCGCCTCGTCTGGGGTCACGCACCCAAAGCGGTCCCCGAGCACGCCGGCCCGTTCGGCAGCGTAAGCCGCCCACATCTGGAGGAAACAATCCGGAAATCCCGGCTCGAAAATGCCGCCGGTGATGGTGGGGAACGGCGTTTGGAAACCGAGTTCGACCCGACTCCACACCTGTTCCCTGCCCCGTTCAAAATACCAGAAGGTCTTCGGTTCGGAGGTCGAGTAACGGGCCCCGCCCTCCGTGCCGAGCACCTCCAGCGACCAGGTGTTGGTAGATCCCGGCGCGAGCCGCTTGGTTTCGAGCCGCATCGGGACCTCGCGTCCATCCACCACCACCTCGGTGTGCAACATGGCATTGTCCCAGGTGTCGCACGGGGCGGTGCCGCCTTTTCCATCGGGACGTTCGGTGTAGATCTTCTGCAATTGGGCGTAGACCCGGACCGGATTCCAACCGAGGCGGAAGGGCACATGGACCACGTGCATGCCGAGGTCGCCCATCACCCCGATTTCACCGCAGGTTTTCACCTGTCGTTTCCAATTCGCGGGCTTGGTCGGGTCGAGATCGCTGGCGTGCCAGAAGCAGGAGCGAATTTCGAGCAGATGCCCCAACCGGCCGGAGCGGGCGGCCTGGACGACGCGCTGCACGCCGGGAAGAAACGGGAATTCCGAACTGCAGCGCACGAACCGACCGGAAGTGGCGGCCGCATCCCGGATCCGCCGGGCCGCGGCGAGATCGATGCCGAAAGGTTTTTCCGCGAGGAGATCCTTTCCGGCCGCGAGGACATCCAGATAGAGGGACTCATGGAGATTGTGGGGCACCGCCACATAGACCACGTCCACATCGGGATTCCGCAGCAATTCCTGATGATCCTTGGTGAGTTGCCGGACGGTCGGGATTTGGCGGAACCAATCCAACAGCCGGTCCTGAAGATCACAGACCGCGACCAACTCGGCCCGGACCGGAAGGTTTTCGAGGACGAACCATCGCCCGAACGCGCTTGCCGCCTCGCGGCCCATGAGGCCGCCGCCGATGATTCCGACCCGCATCACGTTGCTCATTGTGGGACGGGAATCTTCCGTCGCGGGGAGGAGGGAGGCAAGCCTGTGGCAGGGCGCATCTGGGCATCGTGGGAATATTTCAGGCTTCGACCCGTGAGCTTCCCGGTCCACACTGCTTTCCATGAATCCCGCGGACCAATACGTCGAACGGGTCGTCGATCTCCTCGACCCGTCGCTCAACCGGCTCCACAACCTGGGTGTCGAGGAGGCCCGGGCCCGGGTTGGGACCGGCCGCGCCGACGCCGTGGCCGGCATTGATGGATCCTTTGCGTTGCTGGCGCGCGACGGCAAGACCGTGCGGATGGCGCGCACGCTGGACCGGCCGATGCGGTACTTCCTGGCGAAGCGGAAAGCCGGACCCGCGCTGATCGTGGCGGACCGGATGGACGTCATCCTGAGGCAATTGGAGGTGGAAGGGTTGGCCGACCAATTCCATCCGTCTTATACCCGCATGGTTCCGGCGCATCATGTCGTCGAAATCCAGTTGGTCGGGTGTCCGGATCCCGACCCGGTTTACACGCGGTTTTTCACCCCGGAACGCAACAGCATCCCGGCGGACCCCGATGAGATTGGGCGGCGCTATATCGGGGCGTTGGCGGAAGAGATTGAGAAGTGGTTGCGGGGGATTCCGGAGCGGGAACCCGTGGGCGTGGCGTTCAGCGGTGGCGTCGACAGCGGATCGGTTTTCCTGGTCACGTATCATGTGCTGCGACGTCTGGGGATGAATCCGGCGCGCCTGAAAGCGTTCACCCTGGCCTTTGGTGACGGGCCGGACCTGATCCAGGCCCGCGGCTTCCTGGAGGGTTTGGGGCTGGGGCTCTTTTTGGAACCGATCCATGCGGACCCGGGCGACATGGATGTGGAGGACACCCTGCGGACGATCGAGGACTATAAGCCGTTGGACGTGGAATGCGCGACGATGGGGTTGGCCCTATGCCGGGGAATCCGGGAACGGTATCCGGATTGGCGCCATCTGGTGGACGGCGACGGTGGGGATGAGAACCTGAAGGACTACCCGATCGAGGAGAATCCGGAACTGACGATCCGGAGCGTGGTGAACAACCTGATGTTATATCACGAGGGGTGGGGCGTGGGGCGCATCAAGCACAGCCTGACTTATAGCGGGGGGCTCGGACGCGGGTATGTCCGGACCTATGCCCCGGCGCGGCGGTACGGGTTTGACGGGTTCAGCCCGTTCACCCGACCGGGCGTGATCGCGGTGAGTGAGGCGATCCCGTTCATTGAACTGACGGGATACGATGTGCCGACCCTGTATTCCCTGAAGGGGGAGATCGTGCGGCGGGGGGTGAAGGCGGTCACGGGCTTCGACCTGCCGGTGTATGGGAAGCGGCGGTTCCAGCACGGAGCGGTGGAGCGGTCCGTCCTGCGTCGCCATCTGCCGGAACAGGAATCTGAATACCGGCGGCGGTTCCTGGGCCTTTACGAATAGGGACCGACCCGGCGCTTGCTTTTCACAACGTGCCTCAGCATCTTCCGGCCGCTTCTGTCAGACCAACCCCGCGCGTGCGCGGGGCCTTTTTATCATCGTATGAGCGAACCGCAGGACTTGTCACTGGACCTCGAAAAGGCGTTTTTGCCAGCCTGGGCCCAGCAGCCCACCGACCCCAACCGCTACGCCCGTTACGACGGCAATGAAGGAGCGGGCCGCGGGGAGCGCCGCGGCTGGAATGACCGGGGCCCACGCCCGCCCCGTCGCGACTCGGGACCGGGTGGGCCGGGAGGTCCCGGTGCGCCGGGCACACCGCGTTCTTTCTCCGGCGGCGGCGGCGCGGGTCCGCGTCCGTTTGGCGGCGGCGGTGGTGGTGGCGGCGGCCCGCGGGGTCCCCGTCCCGGTGGGCCGGGTGGACCCGGCGGACCCGGGGGCCCGGGTGGCCGTCCGGGAGGACCCAACCTGGCGTGGGATGCCAACTCGGGCGGACCGGGTGGACCCGGCGGGCGCGGTGGTTTCCGCGGACGCGGGGATGACCGGCGGAACTTCGAGGAACGCCGTCCGGAGCCGTTGATTCCGGTGGATGTCACCTTTGTGCCAGAGCCCGGTGGGGTCACGTCCTTGGCGCGGCAGATCCGGCTCAGTGCCCGGGCTTATCCGCTGTTTGAGGTGGCGGGCCTGGTGATCCAGAAGCCGGACCGGTACGAAACCGGGTTCCGGGTGATCCGCGGCCAGGACGGCAAGCCGCAGCAACCGTTGTTCGTGTGTTCGCTCGATGAGACCCTGTGGTTGAGCGAGGAAGAGGCGGCCCAGCACATCCTGGCGCACCACTTCGACACCTTTTACGCGACGGAAAAGATGGCCACGGAGGCTCCGAAGGGGGTTTACACCTTTGTGGCACAGTGCGGATTCAGCGGCGAGGTGCTGGGCCCGCCGAATTATCACGGTTATCAGGAGAAGTTGCGGCGGATCCACGCCGAGCGCTTCAACCGGATGCCCTTCGAGGCGTACAAGGCCCGGGTGCGGATCGTGAAGGACGAGGCGGTGGTGAAGCAGTGGTTGGACAGCCAGAGCTTCAAGTTTGAATTCACCACGCTCAATGAGCCCGAGCCCAAGCGCCTGGGTTCGCGTGCGGAGGTGGAACAACACTTCCGCGAGACCCATCTGCCGAACCTCGTCCGGCCGGTGGATTCGATCGTGGTCAAACGGGATCAATTGGCCCGGTTGCCGGCCCCGTTGCAGACCCTGCTGCGGGTCAGCTTGGATCGTGAACGTCGGTTCCCCATCCGGGTGGCCACGGCGCTCAGCAACGCATTCGCCAATGCCGGCCTGCAATTCTTCAAGCGCGACAAGACGATAGTCCATGTCGCGGTCGCCCGCCCGCACCATCTCGACTTGGAGACGCAGGTCGTTTCGGACGGCGTGAAGAAGATCATCTCCTTCATCGAGTCGACGCCGAAATGCACGCGCAAGCTGCTGCTCGACACCCTGGCCCCGGTGGTTCAGGCACCGATTCCGGTGGCCGCACCCGCGCCTGCACCCGTCCCCGCCACCCCGCCCGCGGAGGGCGAGGCTGCCGCGCCGACGCCGGCCCCGACCCCGGCCCCGGAAGCATCGAAGTCGTCGCCGGAACGTGAGGCCGTGCTGACCGACCTGCACTGGCTCCTGCACCAAGGCCATGTGATCGAATTCGGAAGTGGCCAGATGGAATTGTCCAAGAAGCCCGGACCGCGTCCCGAGACCACGCGCCCGGAGCCGAGGCCGGGAGCCAAACCGGCCGAAGCCAATCGGCGGGAAAAGGGACCGCGCCCTGATCGCCCGCCGTGGTCGCGCAAGAGCGGTTTGTTGTCGGTGACCAATCCCGGTTACCCGCCGTATTCCGCGCTGCCGCAATTGTCCGGGATCTGAACGGATCCACGTCCATCCGGGCCGGTCCCGTCCATCGGGGCCGGCCCTTTTTGATTTCGGGGATGACCGGGCGGAAACCGTGACGGAGGGATTGGACGGTTGAGCTCACCTTTTGTTTTGCTCTCCCGGCCTGCCTCCCGTCAGCTATGGCCCGTCACACCTATGCAAGATCAGTCTTTGGACGCACCGATTGCCCGGTTGCGGTTGCTGCCGCTTTTGGTGGCCGCCGTGGCATTGGTTCTTTATCTCGTCACCCTCAACCATTGGGTCTCACCGGAGAGCCTGCCGGTCACCGCACAGATCGGGAGATGGGACAATGACCTGCCGGCCTCGGCCCCGCTGCTTTACCTGATCACCCGGCCGCTCGCGCTGCTGCCGGTGCACCTGCTGCCGATTGCGGCCAATGTTTTCACTGCGCTGCTGGCGGCGCTCACGGTCGGCGTGCTCACCCGTTGCGTCCAACTGTTGCCGCAGGACCGGACCCATTCGCAGCGCATCCGCGGCCACTCCGATGGGCGGTTGCTGGATATTCCCCTGTCGTGGGTGCCGCCGGTGCTGGCGGCCGCATTGTTCGGGCTTCAACTCACGGTTTGGGAACATTCCACGGCCGCGACGGGCGAGATCCTGAATGTCCTGATTTTCGCCGGGTGCGTGTGGTTGCTCTTGGAATTCCGGCAGGATCAACGCGAATCACGCCTCAATGCCTTCGCGGCACTCCTGGGCTTGGGGATCGCGAACAATTGGGCCATGGTTGGATTCGCGCCGCTGTTCATCGGTGCACTCTTCTGGGTGGGCGGATGGACGATGTTGAATGTCGGCCGGTTGTTGCGCCTCTTTGGATTTGGTCTTCTCGGGCTGCTCCTGTTCCTGCTGATGCCCCTGATCGGGCGGGGTCATGGCGGTTTGCCGGAGAGTTTCGGTTCGGCCCTGGTGTTGGTGTTGCAAATGGACAAGGCCAGCCTGCTCGGGGTGCCGCGGAGCCGGTTCATCCTGCTGGCCGCGGTGATGCTGCTGCCCTTGGTGATCGCCGGGGTCCGCTGGGGAAGCCCCCGCGGATCGGGCGTCGAACGGATGATCACCCACCTGGTGGTCACCGTCCTCCAACTGGTGTGGTTGGGAGGCAACATTTGGTTCGCGTTCGATCCGTTCATCAGCCCCCGGGAACTCGTCACGGTCGCCGTCGGCTACAATGGCATCGCCCTGCTCACCTTCCACTTCTGCGGAGCCTTGGCGGTGGGCTATCTCAGCGGTTACTTCGTGCTTCTGGGGAGCATTGAACCGGACCGGCAATGGGTGCGGGACGGGAATCGTTGGGCTCCGGTGACGCGCACTTTCGCGTATTCCCTGGCCTTGGTCGCGGTGGGGGTGCCCGCCCTGCTGGTGGTCCGCAACTGGCCGGCAATCCACACGCAAAACGGACCCATCCTCTCCGACTGGGCCGCCGCCCTGGTCGAACCGCTTCCCAAGGAACCCGCGGTGGTGCTCACGGAGGACGGTTTCCTCTACGCATTGTTCAACGCCCAGTTGCGCCGGGACCCCACCCTGCCACCGCATCTCGCCATCAATACCCGCCTGGCGCCGGAAGCGGCCTACCGGCGCTTCCTCGCCCGCGAGCACGGGCAGCGCTGGACCAACCTGACGGCAGTTGCCCAAGCGACGGAGAATGTCGGCGGGGTTTTCCTGGAATTCCTCAACACGGCCTCCTACACCGGTCACGCCTTCTATCTCAACCCCGCGGTGACCTTCATCGGGGAGCAGAATCAACTCCGGACCCGAGGCGCCATTTTCCAACTCGCACCGTATGCCCCCAACCAGATCCAGCCCACGCCGATGACCGAGCCGGAGGTCAAGGCCCTGGAAACGTTCTGGCAATCCCACGCCGAAGCCATTGCCCGGGTCCGGGACACGACCCGCCACACCGCGGCGATCGACTATGCCGCGGTGTTCTGGTCCCGCGCCGCCAACTGCGGCGGAGTGGAATTGCAACGCAATGACCGGCTCGAACCCGCCGGCCGCCTGTTCGCCCTGGCCACCAACATCTACCCCGCCAATGTCGCCGCCCGGGTCAACGCCTCGGTGAACACCCGGCTTCGCGCCCACCAAGCCATTGAACCCGCCGTCCGCCAACCCATCGAACCCTTCGGCGTCGGCATCATCGACTCGTTCGGCCCGATTGATGAGCCCCGGTTTCTCGAGCAATTTGGGGATGCCCTGCTCACGTTGGGGGATCCGTTGGTGCGCGCATCGGCCCTTTCCTTCCTGCGGGCCCAGAAACTCGACCCCGGCAGCCTCGACGCCGCCATCGGGTATGCCCGCGCCTGTCTCGGTGCCAATGAACCCGACCTTGCGCTCGCCGCTCTCGGCCCGGTCCGGGAACTCGCCGCACAGCACCCGCCCAAACCCGCCCAATCCAGTCATATGGCCCGCGTCGAGGCCAATGCCTATATGCACAAGGGCGATGCTGCGCGGGCGGAACGCGTCCTCCTCGAAGCCCTCGATCGATTGCCCGGTGATCTCCCCCTCCTCGATCTCACCGCCATTCTCTTCGTGGAGACCCGGGAACCGCAGAAGGCCATCCCGTATGTGGATCGCATGCTCAAGCTCAAGGCCGACGACGAATCCCTGTTGGAGCGCAAAGGCTATCTCCAACTCGCCGCCCGCCAGTATGACGACGCCGTGCAAACCCTGGACCAGGTCCTGAGCCGGCGACCGGACCAGGCTTCCGCGCGGATGAACCGCGGAACCGCCCACCTGTTGAACGGCAACTTCGACGCCGCAAAACAGGACTTCGAAAGTGTGCTCCGCCGCTCTCCCGAACGGGTGGATGCCTTGGTGGGATTGGCGGAGGTTGCGAATGGCAAGAAGGACAAGCCCGAGATGATCCGCCTGCTGGAGAAGGCCCGGGATCTTCTGCCGCCCGAAAACCCCATCCGCTCCAATCTGGTCCAACGTCTCGCCAAACTGATGAGCGTCCCATGACCGCGAATCCAGCGGGGCGCCGCTGGCGTGTTTCACACGTCATCACCCGGTTGATCGTCGGCGGGGCGCAGGAAAACACCATTGCCTCCGTCCTGGGGCTCCATGCACTGGCCGATTTTGAAGTGAACCTTCTGTCGGGACCCACCCACGGACCCGAAGGCAGCTTGGAACCGCTCCTCGCCGGGATGCCCGGTTTGCTGACCGTCGTCCCCAAGTTGGTCCGGCCCGTGAGTCCGTGGACGGATTGGCAGGCCTACCGCCGACTGGTCCACCATTTCCGCCAACATCCGCCGGACCTGGTCCACACCCACAGCGGCAAGGCCGGCGTCGTCGGGCGTCTCGCGGCGCGAAAGGCCCATGTGCCGGTGATTGTCCACACCATCCACGGCCCAAGTTTCGGATCCTTTCAAGGGGCCGCCGCCAACGCCGTTTTCCTGCGGGCCGAACACCTCGCGGCCCGCGTGACCCATCATTTCGTCGTCGTGGCCGATGCCATGGCACGCCAATACCTGGCGGCCGGCATCGGGAGCCCCGACCAATACACCCGCATCTTTTCCGGCTTCGACCTGGCGCCTTACCTGACGGTGCAGCGCGACGAGGCCCTCGCCGCGCGACTGGGATTGGCACCGGACGATTTTGTGGTGGGCAAGGTGGCGCGACTCTTTGAGTTGAAGGGACACGAAGATCTTTTCCGGTCCGCCGCGGAACTGGTGAAGCGGTGTCCCCGGATCAAGTTGCTGCTGGTCGGGGATGGCCCGTGGCGCCGGCGGTTTGAAGAACAGGCCGCAGCCTCCGCCCTCCGCGGTCGCGTCGTTTTCACAGGCCTTGTGCCCCCGACGGAGGTGCCGCGCCATCTCGGTCTCATGGATGTTGTCGTCCACCTCTCCCGGCGCGAGGGGTTGCCCCGGGCCCTTCCGCAGGCACTCGCCGCCGGTAAACCGATCATCGCCGTCGACTGCGATGGCGCCAATGAGGTCTGCCAGGACGGCGTCACGGGTTTCCTGGTGCCCCCCGACCATTTGGACGCGCTGGTCAACCGGTTGGGTCAGTTGGCCGATGCCCCCGAGCTTCGGGAAGAACTGGGGAATGCCGGGCGTGAGTTTGTCCGGGCACGGTTTTCATCCGGGAGAATGGTGCAGGATTTGGCGTCCCTGTATCGCCGTCTGCTGACCTCGGTCCCCGCCCGTTCGTCCCGTTGACCCAATCCCGCCCTCCGTGCACCCCCCGTTTCCTTTCAACATCTATCTGCTGGCCGCGGCCGGGGCCGGACTGTTGACCGCTCTCTCGATTCCGGCTTGGCGCGCGGTCTGTCGGCGGATCGGGCTCATCGACGATCCGGGACACCGGAAGATCCATGCCACCCCGGTCCCGCTCGCCGGCGGATTCGCCGTGTTCACGGGCCTTGCCGGTGTCCTGCTCGGCGGCTGGTTGCTGGTGGCGTTCGGGGCCGTTCCCTCCGATGCGGTTGACCGGTTGGCGCATGGGTTGGCACGCCGGGGTCCGCAACTCGCCGCCATTCTCGCGGGGGCCACCGGCATGATGCTCCTGGGCGCGTGGGACGACCGGGTGGAATTGTCGGCATCGGTCAAATTCGGAGGACAATGCCTGATCGCGCTGCTCGTGGCGGCCGCCGGGGTGCGCGTGACCCTGTTCGTTCCCAGCGTGGTGTTCAGTTATGCGGTGACGGTCCTCTGGATTCTCACGGTGACGAACGCGCTCAATTTCAATGACAACATGAACGGGCTGTGCGCGGGATTGGGGGCGGTGGCGGCGGCCCATTTCGCGGTGTTCGCAGCGAATCACGGGCAGTATTTGGTGGCCGCCTTCGGCTGCGCCACGCTGGGGGCCCTGCTGGGTTATCTGCCTTTCAATTATCCCCGGGCCAGCGTGTTCCTGGGCGATTCCGGCAGTCATCTGGTGGGATTCCTCCTCGCGATCCTGGCGATGCTGCCCCACTTCTATTCCGAGCGCCGCGGGCTCACGGACCGGCTCGATGTGCTCAGCCCGTTGATTGTTTTGGCGGTGCCGCTCGCCGATCTCGCCCAAGTGGTGGTCGTGCGCACCTGGCATCGGCGCCCGTTCTGGATCGGGGACACCAACCATCTCTCGCATCGTCTGGTCCGGCTGGGATTTTCCAAAGCGGCGGCGGTAGCGGTGCTTTGCCTGGCCGCCGCACTGATGGGTTGGGCGGCCCGGCACTGACCGCGGGGAGGGCTCACAACGGGCTGCCGGCCGGACGCCCGATCCGCCACAACCGATGATCGCTGCGGACAAACAGTGATCCCCGCGCGATCGACGGTGTGCCGAGGATGGTCTGCCCGAGCGGCATTTCACTGACCACCTCGCCGGCGGTCGGGCCCAACCGCACGACCTGCACCAAACCTTCCTCGTTGATGCAAAACAAATGCCCGCCCGCCGCCACCGGGGTTGAGGTCATCGATCCTTTCAACCGCAATTGCCACAGCCGATGTCCGTCCACCGTGCTTCCGGCCGTCAGGATACCGCCGTCATTGAGCACCAGCACCTGGTCCCCCACGACCACGGGGCTGGCGGTGCCGGGCCGCAATTGGGGGGCGCGCCACACCTGTTTCGGGGGTTCACCGGCGGCCCCCGGTTCCAACACGGTCAGGCCGTTGGAAGGGACATAAAGTCGGCCGCCCGACACCGTCGTCGAGGGCACGGTCGAGGCGCCTTCATCGTAGCTCCACACCGTGGCTCCCGACGACGGGTCCAAGGCCGCCAGCCCTTTGGCGGACTGGACCGCGACCAAGGTGCGGCCACCCGCGCCCGGGACCAGGGTGGGCGAGGTCCAGTTCGCCTTGCGCGGCCGTTCAATCTTCCAACGGTTCAATCCGTCCGCGGGATAAAAACCGGCCGTGAAGGATTCGCTGTCGTTTTCGACCAGCGCCACGAGGGTGTCGCCGGCATAAACCAGGGACGACGACATGCCGAGGGAGTTGCTGGCATTTGGGTAATCGCGACCGAGACCGCGGTACCAGAGCAGGTTGCCGTCGAAATCCAGCGCCACGCAGTCATTGGACGAGAACAACGCGAATATCCGGCGACCGTCGCTGACGGGCGTGGGCACCGCACCGCAGATCTTTTCGTGGGTCATGGTGCGCCCGGTGGCCCAGAACTGGCGTTCCCACAGCAGGTGTCCATCCGCCACGGAATGGCAGCGCACATGCAACCGGTCCTGGCGTCCCCCGCTGGAACAGGTCACGAACAAACGGTCACCCACGATGATGGGCGACGACAAACCGCGGCCGGGAAGATCGACCGACCATTGGATCGCCGAGGCATCCAGGTGGGTGGCCACTGGAACGGATGAGAAACCGTCCCCGTTGGCGCCCCGGAAGCGGGGCCAATCATCCGCGGCGACCGGGAGGATCAGGGCGAGGCAGAGCGCGGCGAGGGAGGGGTGCATGAGAATGAGGGATGGATCAGGGTTCAGCGAAGCGGACGGATCGGGGCGCCCAGCGGATCGGTGACGCGGAGTTGGAACTCCCAACCCTTGGCCCAGTCCTCCGTCTGTTCATTCTGACAGAGCTTGAGCAGGATGACATTATGTCCGGGCTGCAAGGTCACCGGCATCCGGTATTGGTCGATTTCATTGGCCCGGTGGTACTCGTCGCGTCCGAACAGAAAGCGGCCGTTCACCCAGACCTTCCAACCGTTTTCAGTGCCCAAGCGGATCTCGACAGGTTGCGCATGGTCCACGTTGAATTCCGCCACCGCATAACCCGCGACCCCTTTCAACGCACCGATCGGTTTGTTGAGATCCACCAGGCCCAATTCGTTCACCGTCTCATATTCCCGCCAGGTCACCGATCCGGTCTTGCCGGGGTATTCCGCCTTGGGATCCACACTTTGTTCCGGGGGAAATGCCCGCTCAAACCCGGCACCACCCATGTTGTCGAAGGGCCCCACCACCTTCCATCGGGTCACCCAACCGAACACCTCGCGCAAATCAACCGGGGTGTCGAGTTCGCCGAGGCGCTTGGCAATCGCTTCAATCTGGTCGGCATCGCGGGCCGCCGCCAACGCCTCCTGCAGACGTGGGACCGCCGCGGACTTATCCGCCGCGGCGACGCCATCCACCAGTGCCTGCACGGCGTCGCGTCGGAGTTCGGCACCCGGGTCGTTGAGGAAGCGGGGCAGCAACTCCTTCGCAGCGACCGGATCGGCGCTGCGGATCAATTCAAAGGCGAATCGGCGCGCGCGCGGATGATGGCGGACGTCGAGGAGAAACTCCCGGAGCGCCGGCAGGGGCAACGTGGCGGCCCCGGATCCTGCCCGCTGCGCGACCACCTCGGCGGCGGACCGCAGCCAATTCGCGGCATAATCGTTGGCCCCGTCCATGGCGAGCAGCAACGCTGGAAGTTGGGAGACTGGCAGGTCGGCAAGGGTGCGCCACGCCTTCGCGGCGGCGGCGTTGCCCTGTCCTTCCGCCCCGACGGAACGGACGTTGTCCAACGCGGCGGAGACGTCCGCAGAGCGCCCGGCCGGCGGGAAAGCGAACAGGCCGAAAGCGAGGAGGAACGGGTACGCCGACTTCATGCGGCGAGACTACCGGGAGGCGGGAGGAGGACAAGCGGCGCGACGGAACGAAGCAAACAACCCATAAAAGGAAAAAGGTTCTTGATGGGGTCAGGCCATGCTGATACCCATCGCGTTCCTCTTTTTGGAACTGAGGTTTTGATTTATGTCACGGATCTGTGAACTGACCGGCAAACGCCCCTGTACGGGCAATCACATTTGGCGCTCCGGCAAGGCGAAGAAAAAGGGCGGCATCGGCACGCACGTGACCGCCATCACGAGGCGTCGGTTCTTTCCGAACCTGCAACGCGTCAAGGCGGTCCTGCCCAGCGGGGAAATCCGCTACATCCGGGTCACGGCCAACGCGATCAAGCAAGGTCTCGTGACGAAAGCCCCGCCCCGCACTTGGAAGAAGCCCGAGGCCAAGGCCGTTGTCGCCCCGGTCGCGGCCGCTGTCGCTACCAAGCCCAAGACCGCGATCAAGACGAAATCGAAGACCAAGACCAAGCCGGGCACCAAGGCCTAGCACACCCCGGTTTTAGCGAAACGGCGGCCCTCAGCAATGGAGGCCGCCGTTTCGTTTCGTTTAGGTTCCGGGGCTCCCCGTCCGTCCCGGTCAGCCACCCCGCTCAACGTCCCCCGCGCTTGAAGACATGCGCCGTGGCCCGCCTCATCTCCCGGTCGGCCTCGCGCGTCTTGATATCCTCGCGTTTGTCGTGCAGGTCTTTTCCGCGTCCGGCCGCGAGACAGACCTTCACATGGTCCCCTTTCCAATAGAATGAGAGCGGCACCAAGGCGTGCCCCTTGAGGACGGCCAGGGCATGGAGACGCCGGATTTCGCTCTTGTTGAGGAGGAGTTTCCGCGGCGTCTTGGGCAGGTGATTGTTGACGTTGCCGTGGGAGTATTCGTCGATGTGGACGTTGTGCAGCCACACCTCACCCCGGTCCACCCGCGCGAAGGCATCCGAGATCTGTCCCCGGCCCGCCCGCAGGGACTTGACCTCGGTCCCCCGCAACACGATGCCGGCCTCGACGGTCTCGAGGATCTCGTAATCGCGGCGGGCCTTTGAATTGGTGAGGATGTCTGCCACGGGAAACCTGTCTGTCCCAACGAATCTGTCTGCCACATGGAAACAGCCGGAGAACGGATCTCCGGCTGGTGCGACCGGTCATCAACCGGCAGGGACACGGGCGGCCCAAGGGACATGGCCCTCCGGCCCAAAGGTCATTCGGTGGGCGGTTCGTTCACGTACTCCCAGGTGATCTTCCCCTCGATCACCTCGGTCATCGCCGCATCCGCCGCACCGGTGCCCGGTGGGACGTCGACCAACGGGCGGCCAAGACCACCCCCGGCGTTCATCTGCCGCACCCGGCGGGAGATCAAGTTTACCAGCACATGGGGGTTGCCCACCTTCGCCAGTGCCTGCTTCATCAATTCCGCGTTCACGTCGTAAAAATTGTCCTGAGTGATGCCGAGCGGGTAACCTATCCGACAATCCGCCCCGTGCAACGCCAAATTCCGGACTATTCCGATCGGGGCTCACCTTCAGCACAAATGACCCCTCCACGCGGTCACCGCCGAACCGCTCAACACCACACGGTCGCCCATCCACTCGACCCCCACCGCCCCGCCCCGCCGGCTCGCCTGCCAACCCCGCAGGCGTTTCAGTCCGAGCCGCGCCCCCCAGAACGGCCCGAGCGTGCAGTGTGCCGAGCCGGTCACCGGATCCTCGGCGACGCCCGCCGCCGGGGCGAAAAACCGCGAAATAAAATCGTACCCCGCCACATCGGAGCCCGCCGTGACGATCACCCCGCGGACGGGCAGTTGTCCCAAGGCCGCGAAATCCGGCTGCAATCCGCGGACAATGGCCGCATGGGGCACCTCCACCAACCAGTCGTAGGCACTGCGACCGCACCAGCGGAAATCCGCGCCCATGGCTGCCGCCAATCCCGCGGGCGACTCCTCCGCCACGGCCGGTCGCGCCGGAAAATCCATCGAGATCACCTCCGCGTTCCGCGTGCAGGTCAGCCAACCGCTTTGGGTATGAAACCGTGCCGACTCGTCCGGGGCCAGGCTTCCCTCCTCCCACAGCGCATGCGCCGCACCGAGGGTCGCATGCCCGCACAACGCCACCTCCATCGTCGGCGTGAACCAGCGCAGGTCCCATCCCTGGTCCGGACGCCGGACCAGGAACGCCGTCTCCGACAGATTCAATTCCGCCGCGACTTCCTGCATCCATTCCCCGGGCGCCGCCGCCGGCAGCACACACACCGCCGCCGGGTTGCCGCGGAATCGTTCGGTGGTGAACGCGTCCACCACGCAGATCGACTGACGTTCCCGGAACCCAGGCTTCATGGCGTTTCCTGACGCTCCCGTGCGCCCCGCCGTTCAACTTGGTTCAACTCCGTTGACACCTGCCACCCCCTCCATACTTTTCGCCGGCCATGTCGAAACCGAAGGCCCCGCCGCCGCCCTCCTGCATCCGCCTCCGGAATGTCCGGCAAAACAACCTCAAGGGCTTCGATCTCGACCTCCCCCACGGTCGTCTCATCGTCGTCACCGGTCTCAGTGGTTCGGGCAAGAGTTCCCTCGCCTTCGACACCCTCTACGCCGAAGGACAACGCCGGTACATCGAGACTTTCTCCCCTTACGCCCGGCAGTTCTTCGATCGCATGGACAAACCGGCGGTCGATCGCATCGAGAACATCCCGCCCGCCATCGCCATCGAGCAGCGCAATTCCGTCCGTTCCACGCGCTCGACCGTCGGGACCATCACCGAGTTGTGCGAACACCTGAAGGGCCTGTGGACCCACCTCGCCCGACTCCACTGCCGCCAATGCGGACGGATCGTGCGGCGTGAACCGCCCCAAGCCGTCTGGAATGCCATCGCGGGCGGACCACCGACTCCGACGCCAAGCTCGTCGCAACCATCCGACCGGGCTCCGGGTTTCGCACTTCCGGCCGAAGCCTCACTGCGCGACTCGCCGACCGCTTATGCCGCAGTGGTCAGGGATTCCACGAATGCCACCCCGGCGCCGGTTGAATGCCTGATCACCTTTGATCTCCCCCTATCCGATCGGATGCCGGTCGCCGATCAACTGGCGCTGCTGCAAAAACAGGGATTCCAACGCCTGCTGGTCAATAACCGGGTCGTGCGGGTGGACGAATTCGCCACCGCCAACCCGGAGGCCGGGGCGCCCCACCTCACCGTGATCGCCGACCGGGTGCGGCCCATTCCCTCCCAGCGGGCGCGCTTCGTCGATGCCTGCGAACAAGCCTATCATTTCGGTCGCGGCCGGCTTTCGGTGCGACCGATGCCCGACCCGACCGTGGCGAAGGCCTTCAGCGCCGGGTTCCACTGCGCCGGGTGCGATCTTGATTACCGTGAACCGACCCCTGCGCTGTTCAGTTTCAACAACCCGGTCGGCGCCTGTCCCCAGTGCAAGGGGTTCGGTCGGATCATCACCATCGACCCCGATCTCGCGCTTCCCGACCGTGGGCTGACCCTCGCGGGGGGCGTGGTGCGGCCCTGGCGTTCAGGCACGGGGGCCGAAAGCCAGACGGACATGCGGAAGGCGGCCCGACGGCGCGGTGTCCCGATGGATGTCCCTTTCCGCGACCTGTCGCCCGAGTGGCAGGCGTGGGTGATGGACGGCGACCCGGGCTATGTGCCGGACGATCCGAAGCTTTCCTGGCCGAAGCTGTGGTACGGGGTGAAAGGCTATTTCCGATGGCTGGAAAGCAAGGCGTATAAGATGCACGTGCGGGTGCTGCTCTCGCGGTACCGGTCCTACAAGCTTTGCCCATCCTGCCAGGGCCGGCGGTTCCAACCGGATTCGCTTTTGTTCCGGTTGCCCATCCCGGCCGGGCTCGTTGGGGAGAATGCCGGGAGCCTCACGCTGGCGGATTTTTATGCGCTGCCGATCCGCACGACGCGAAGGGTCATCGATGGCCTGCACGCGGAATTGCGCCCGGCGCGCCACGAACCGTTGGGGGTGGTTTTCGGGGAGATTCGCGCCCGCCTCGGTTTCCTCGCGGAAATCGGCCTCGGCTACCTGACCCTCGACCGGCCCACCCGCACGCTCTCCGGCGGCGAGACCGAACGGGTCAATCTCACCACCTGCCTCGGATCCCGCCTCGTCAACACGCTGTATGTCCTCGATGAGCCCAGCGTCGGACTCCATCCGCGCGACACGGCCCGGTTGATCACCATTCTCGAGCGGCTCCGGGACCTCGGCAACACCGTCATCGTGGTCGAACACGAAGCCAGCGTGATGCGCGCCGCCGACCTGATCGTCGATCTCGGTCCCGGCCACGGTGACACCGGCGGCAATGTCGTCTTCCACGGTCCGCCCACGGGGTTGGAACGTGCCCGCGGCTCGCTGACCGCCGATTACCTCACCGGCCGCGTTTCGATCCCGTTGCCCGTGCGGCGGATCGTGGCCCCCGACGGCACCACCCCGCAGGGCGCCCTCCAGCTTCGCGGCGCGACGCGGCATAATCTGCACAATGTCACGTTGACGCTGCCGCTCGGCCGGTTGGTGGGGATCAGCGGGGTGAGCGGTTCCGGCAAGACCACCCTGGTCCGCGAACTTCTCCTGCCCCTGTTGGAAGCCCGGCTGGCCGGCGCGGAGACAGTGACCGTCGAAGGTGCGGCGGACGCAGCGGAAACCGACACGGAAGACCCGGTGGCCGACGCAGCGGGCGGGTCAAGCGCGGTGCTCACCGGAACCGAGGCACTCGGCGCGGCGGTGTTGGTCGACCAAAGCCCGCTCGGCCGCACCCCGCGCTCCAATCCCGCCGTTTATGTCGGCGCGTTCGAGGATATTCGTGATGTGTTTGCGGCCAGTCCGGCGGCCAGGGAACGCGGCTTCAACTCGAGTTCGTTCAGCTTCAACTCCGCCGCCGGCCAATGCGACCGCTGCCGGGGCGCCGGGTTTGAGAAGATCGAGATGCAGTTCCTGAGCGATGTCTTTATAAAATGTCCCTCCTGCAACGGCCGGCGCTATCGGGGACACATCCTCGGCGTGCGGATCGGCCCGCCCGGAAGAGAACTTTCCATCGCGGACGTTCTGGAATCACCGGTCGACACGGCCCTGGTCTGGTTGGAGGCGCAACCTGCGTCCAAGGCGGCACGTCGGGCCATCGGCAAACTCCGGTTGCTGGCCGAGGTCGGTCTGGGCTATCTCCGGCTCGGACAACCCATCAACACGCTGAGTGGTGGCGAAAGCCAGCGGCTCAAACTCGCGAGCCATCTCGCCGGTTCGGCAGCCGGCGACGGACCCGCACCCGGCCGGCCCACCCTCTTCCTGTTCGACGAACCCACCACCGGGCTGCATTTCGAGGATGTCCGCATCCTCCTGCTCGCATTTCAACGCCTCGTCGATGCCGGACACAGCGTGGTGGTCATCGAACATAATCTCGATGTCCTGCGCTGCACCGATTGGATCATTGACCTCGGCCCGGATGCCGGGGACGCCGGGGGCGAAGTGGTCGTGTGCGGCCCGCCCGAAACCGTCGCGGCCTGTCCGCAGAGTCACACCGGCCGTTTCCTCCGCGAAGTCCTCGGGTGAGCCGCTCAGGGCCAGATTGATTTCAGAATCCTCACCGGGGTCCCTCGGCGACGCAATAAACCGCCTTGTGCGTGCGCAGGAAAATCTCCCCATCACTCAACGCCGGGGTGGAATTCGACAATTCCCCGACCGGGTTGCCCGCCAACAGTTCATACTTCGGCGCGGCCCGGAACACCAGAGTGTCGCCCGAATGATTCTGCACATATAAGCGGTCCCCGACCCGGACCAGTGAACCCCAGGTCGCCGGATCGGCCCCGCTGGCCTTGAGCCGTTCCTCCCAGATCATCTCGCCGGTATCGACCTTCAGGCACTGCAGGTAGCCGTCGGTGGCCGCCATATAAATATATCCCTCGTGGATGATCGGCGATCCGATCCGGTGCTTCTTCGCCCGCTGCTCATGGAACAACCGCTGCCCGGTCACGTCACCCGAACCACCGGGCCGGACGAAGATCGTCGAACCGAAATACCCGCCCATGATCACCACCCGCCCCGCACCCAAACTGGGCGAACCATAGATGAGCGGACTCATCCCGTCGCATGTCCACAACACCCGCCCGTCCGCCGGCGCGAAGGCCCGCAACTGATTGGAGACGGGCAGGATGATCTCGTCGCGACCCGCCGCGCTGACGACCAACGGGGTGCTGAACGAGCCCAGCGCCTCATCGGTTTTGCCCGCATACCCATCGAAGCGCTCCGCCGGTTGCACCTCCGGCAATGTCACTTTCCAGCGCACTGCGCCCGTCCGGCGGTCGAGCGCATGGAGGGCCGAACCCGGTCCCGGCCCGTGGTAGACCAGCACCGATTCGCCACGGATCACCGGCGACGACCCCTGCCCCCACCGGTGCGTCTGGGGGCCCAGGTCGGCCCGCCATGATTCCTTTCCCGCGAAGTCATAAGCCACCACGCCCGCCGATGCGAAACTGGCCACCACCCGCTCGCCATCGGTCACCGGGGACGCGGAACAATGGGGATTGGTATCGTGCGTGGGATCCGCCCCGTCGCGCACGACCCCCTGTTGCCACAGGATCTTTCCGCTCGCCCGGTCCATGCAGATCACGGTGCGGCGTTTCCCCTTGTCCAAGGCTTGGGTCACGAACACGCGGTCACCCCACACGATCGGCGAGGAGTTGCCCGGTTCGGGAAGCGGGGTGCGCCATTTGATATTATGGGACGGCCCCTCCGCCGACCATCTCCACTCCAGCGGATACCGGCCATCAGGCGCCACCTGGTCCTGGGTGGGGCCACGCCAGGACGGCCAATTGGCGGCCGAAAGGACCGTCGGCCCGAGCAGCAGAAGGGCCAGGCCGCAGGGAAGAAGCAGGTGCATGGCCGACATCCTAATCAAAACTTCCGTGCCGCCAAGCCGCCCGTACGAATGGACGGCAGGACGCTCCAATCCCGTCCGAGGAGAAGTTCGAGGGGCCGCCCTGGCTCAAGTGAGTCTCCTGCCGTCGTCTCCCCACTGTCGTTGCCCACCGGGTTGATCTTTCAGCCAAACCGGACGACAATTCTTGTGCTCCGGCTGCCAATCGCCGTGGAGCGCAATCATCCGTCCGGGTGTAGTAAGGAAAGTGCAAATCGGACGGCCCCGTGGCTGTCCAAAACCACATCACTTATATGACTGGCGCTTATATCGTGTTCGCCGTTGCCGTCGGGATCGTCCTGGCCTTCGAAGCGGTCATCCACCACTGGATCCAACATGAGGAGGATGACCTGAGGCATTGACCCTGCGATCGGCCCGGTTCAGGGCACCCGCAGGAACTTGACACACACCGGCGATCCGACCTTCAGATCCTGGCCGGTCGCCGTCAACGCACCGGTTTCGGGATTCACGCGGTGCAGCGTGATGTTGTGGCTGTCTTGGTTGCACGCCCACAGCCAGCGCCCGGTCGGGTCGATGTTGAAATTCCGCGGTGTCTTGCCACCCGTCGGTTGATGCCCGATCGGCGTGAGCTTCCCGGTCGCGGTGTCCACCCGGAACATCGCCAGGGTGTTGTGGCCGCGATTCGAGCCATAAAGGAATCGTCCGTTCGGATGCACCACGATCTCGGCGGTTGAATTCTCCGGTCCTGTGGTGCCCGGCGGCGAGGTGGAGACCGTGTCGATGGCGGTCAGCTTACCGGTCGCGGCGTCATAACGGAACGTGGTGACGGTCAGGAGCATCTCGTTGATCACATAGGCGAACCGGCCCGACGGATGGAAGGCAAAGTGCCGTGGACCCGAGCCCGGCACCTGTTGCGGCGAATCGGGTGAAGCGGGTCCCACCAAACCTTTTGCCGGGTCGAACTTATAGACATTGATCCGGTCGGTGCCCAGGTCGGCGGCGAATGCGAACCGTCCGTCGGGTGAAAGGTTGATCGAGTGCGCGTGCGGTTCCTTTTGCCGCGCGGGATTCACGCTCGAACCGGTGTGCTGGATGAAGACGCCGGGTTCCCGCAGGCGTCCGTCGGCCGCCAATGGCAGGGAAATCACGCTGCCGCCGCCGTAATTTGCCGCCAGAACCTGATGCCCCGAACGGTCCACGATCAGGTGGCACGGGCCGTCGCCACCGGTCGAAGCCTGATTCAATTCCTTCAATTTGCCCGTGGCCGTGTCGATCGCGTAACCCGTCACCGAACCGCCGGGCTTGCCTTGGAATCCACCGATTTCATTGGCCGCGTAGAGGAATTTGCCATTCGGGTGCAAGGCGAGAAACGTGGGATTCTTGGTCTCCGCCACCAACCCGAGTTCCTCCACCGCCCCGGAGTCGGCATCAAACCGGTACGCATAGATGCCCTGGCTCTTCTCCCCGGTGTAGGTGCCGACATAGACGAGGAACCGTTCAGCGAAGGCCGGACCTGAAGGGAGGGCGAAGGCGAACAACAACGACAGCAGGGTGGTGCGACGTGGAAAAGGCATGCCCGATGGGACGGGAGCGACGGGGCCTCCGGCAAGCCTGATGTTGGGAGGGGCACCCCCTTCATGCCGCCAACGGTTCCGAGACCCGCACAATGCTCCGCGCCAAGCCGGTGACCTCGTCAATGTCCACCACGGCGCCCTGCAACAGGATCCGGCCTGACGCGACTTCGAACCGTTGCGGCAATCCGGTCAGGAAACGTCGCAAAACGGGTTCCACCTCGCGGCCCAACACGCTGTCGTGCGGTCCCGTGAACCCGGCGTCAGTGAGGTAGGCGGTACCCTTGGGCAGGATCCATTCGTCGGCGGTTTGCACGTGGGTGTGGGTCCCGATCACCGCGCTCACCTGCCCGTCCAACATGCGACCCATGGCAATTTTTTCCGAGGTCGCCTCGCCATGGAAATCCAGGAAAACGATCGGGGTCAGGGCGCGCAACCGGGCCACTTCGGTGACCGCGAGCGCAAAAGGATTCTCCAGCGGGGGCATGAAGGTGCGCGCCTGGAGATTGAGCACCGCCACCGGAATCCCCCCCGCACGCCTATGCACGATGCTTCCCGATCCGGGCACGCCGGACGGATAATTGGCCGGACGCAACACGCGCGGTTCCTTCGCGAGCAGTCCGAAGGCCTCCTTCTGATCCCAGACATGGTCGCCGGTGGTGAGGACATCGACGCCCGATGCGAAGAGTTCCTGGGCGAGGGGCGTGGTGATGCCATTGCCGCCGGCCGAATTCTCCCCATTGGCGACGACGAACCCGATCCCAAGTCGCTCGCACAAAATGGGCAGGAGCAGGCGCACCGCCCGACGGCCGGGTTCCCCAACGATGTCCCCGATGAACAGCAGCTTCACGTGGGAGAGCCTATGGGCGCATCCCGGGCTCCGCGACCGGGAATTCAGGGACGACGCCTCATTCCGGTCCCCCTCGCCCCGCGAAGGGCATTCCCATGCGCTGCCACGACCGCACATCCCGAAAGCTGCCACCTTGACGTCCGGCGCGGTCACGGTCACAGAAAGGGACTCCCGCACATGCTGAACATCCATCATCTCGAACTCTTCTATTACGTGGCCCGATATGGCGGGATCATGGAGGCCGTGCGCAACATGCCCTATGGCATCCAGCAACCCGCCATTTCCGGCCAGATCCTGCAATTGGAAGCGGATCTCGGCCTGAAACTCTTCAACCGCCGACCTTTCGAACTCACCGCCGCCGGACAGGAACTCCATGCCTTCGTCCGACCCTTCTTTTCGAGCGTCGAGTCGATGGGCGAAAAGCTCCGCGGTGGCGTGACCCAGACCGTCCGCATGGCTGGGCCCACCGCTGTCCTCCGGGACCATCTGCCCGAGGTCCTGCAACTGGTGCGGAAAGATTTCCCGCGATTGAAACTCATCCTTCGCGACGCCCACCAACCCTTGGTCGAGGCCTGGTTGGAGCGGCACGAAATCGACTTTGCGATCACGGCGCTCGAAGGCCGGCTGCCGGCCGGGCTCAACAGCGAGGCCCTGCTGGATCTGCGTCCCGTGTTTTTCGTCCAAAAATCCAGCCGCTTTGAATCTTCGGCTCAAATCTTGGAGAATCTAGACCGCGGCGGGGGTGCTGCCGAAGGGGCCACGCCGGACCCCCTGATCAGCCTTCCTGCCAACGAAATCCTGCCCCGGCTCTTCAGTGCCATGCTCGCCCGCCGGGATCTCGAATGGCCGCCCGCCATCGAGGTGACGGCGCTGGAGTTGATTGAGATTTATGCCGCGAACGGTTTCGGCATCGGTCTCGCGTTCGATCTCCCGGGCCGCAAGCCGCATCCCAAGCTCCGCGTCCTGCCGATCCCGGAACTCCCGGTCATCAAGGTGGGGGCCCTTTGGCGCGGCAAGCTCACTCCCCTCCTCCAGCACGTGCTGGATGCGTTCCGACTCCGGGCCAAACTCTTCAATCCGGGTGAAACCGCCACGCCCTGAGTCTATGCCGCCGGTTCGTCCTTGAAGCCGTCGCCGGGTCCCGCTTACTCGGCGGGATGCAACCGTTGTCCTGCCGCGTCGAACATCTGGGCTTTGCCGCGCGCGACCCCCGTGCCCTCGCCGACTGGTACCTCCGCACCTTGGGCGCACGCCCCGTCTGGCAGAACCAACTCCAACGTCCCGCCGTGTTCGTGGAACTTCCGGGTGGACTCCTTCTGGAAATCTATCCGGCAGCCAATGCCCAAACGGCGGTGACCGGGGACAATTCGATCGCCGGACTCCGCCATCTGGCCTTGCGGGTCGGCAATATCGAGGCCGCCCGCGACCATTTGCAGGCTGCCGGCGTCAACTTTACGGAAACCATCAAACCGGCGGGCGGGGGCGGACGGGTCCTGTTTTTCCGCGATCCCGAGGACAACCTTCTGCATCTGGTCGAACGACCCGTGGGTGAACCGCTCGCGCATGCCTGAGGTCCGGCGCCACAGGGGCCACAGAGCCTCAAAACTTACAGAGCCACAGAACTTCAGCAGTCAGGCTTCAATACAAGATGTGAGTTACGCCGGCCGACCGGTACGCGGCCACCGTGCCCCAGACCGGCACTCCGGGAACGGATTCCACCAAGCCTGCGCCCGCGTCCCCGGAGACGCTCCATTCCAAGGTGCCGCCCCGTTGCCAACCGGTGCCGGCGGTCCATGCCACCACCAGATTGCCACCGTCGCCCGGTGCCAACGCCGGATGCTTGTGACCCGATCCGACGAAATCCCTGATCACGCCGACCCCTTTGACCGGATTCCACGGTGCGATCTGAATCCGACCCTGGTTTTCCCAACCCAACCAGGTCCCGTCCGGGGTGACCGAGATTTCCGCGGTGCTCATCGGGCATTGGTTGAAATGCCAGGCCCCGACCGTCTCCCGGGACCAAGTGTCCCCATGATCTCCGGACCGCAGGAGCATCATGTCCCGATCCGCCCCGCCGGTCGCCGCGCGTCGGTAAAGCACCAGCAGTGATCCGTCCCCGGCCACCGCCGCCTGCAGGCCGCAGCACCCACAAACCCCATCCCCGGCTGCGGACACCGGCACGGGCGGCGCGAACCGGCTCCCATCGTCATCCGAACGCGCCACAAAGACCCGCCGGTTGACCTCGCCCTCCGCACCCGCCGGAGCCGCATGCCAGACCACATAGACATGGCCGTCGGGATCCGCCGCAATCGCCGCCCCGCCATCGAGGAATTTGGTGTCACCCGAAAGATTGCGCTGCTTCGAAGGGAGGGCATTCCCTTTCGCCAGGCTGGCATAGAGCAGGGGTGAACCGACGGTGGGCAGGGGCGCCGTGCCGGAACCGTTCCAAACAAAATGAACCCGTCCCTCGCGGCCCAACGCCAGTTGCACCCCGCGGACCGAACCCACGGCGATGGCGCTGCCGGGTTCGGAATTGACCGTGACCGCGTCGGACCAGTTGGTGGTCGTGGCGCTCCGATGGCGGTAAACCACCTCGGCCTTGCCCGCTTCACCGCGGAGATAGGCCAGATGGGCCATGCCCCCGGCGTCCGTTTTGACCTTGGGTTGCCATCCGGAATCCGGCACCCGCTCCACCACGACAGCCGGGGCGGCGGCCGACAGCGGACCCGGTGCGGCCAACAGCAATCCCAGAACGCAGACTCGGGTGAACATTCTGCACTGGTATCCCAAATGCCCCACCTTGGCGAGGCGAAGGTTGAACCCGATGCGGACGGGAGCTTGGCGGCGCAGTTGACCCCCACCCTCACCAAACCTAAGGTTCGACCCCGATGGCGGTTCCTGCGCCGAGCCTTGTCCCCGAAACAGTCCTGTCCGACCCCAATGTCCGCAACCGTGCGGCTTGGGAGGAGGTCGTCGCGCCCGTCCGCGACTTTCTTTTGCAGGTGACCGGGCGGTTGGCCGAGCAGGTGGACGCCTTTGAGCCGGAAATCGCGGCCTACGCCCGCTACGCCCTGAACAACCAGGGCAAGCAACTCCGTCCCGCCCTGGTCGCCCTGGCCGGAGGCGCCTGCGGCGGAAACGGGGAGGAACACGTGATGCTGGCGGCGGTCATCGAGATGATCCATCTCGCCACCCTGGTGCATGACGACATCATGGACGGAGCCTCCCTGCGTCGCGGCCGCTCCACGCTGGCCACGCGGTGGGGCGACGACATTGCCGTCCTCGTGGGGGACTGCCTGTTTGCGCACGCCCTGAAGCTGGCCGCCGGGTTTTCGACTGCCGAGGTCTGCCGCGCCGTCGCCCTTTCCACCCATGTCGTCTGCACCGGTGAGATCCTCCAGTCGCACCGGCGCCGGCGCTGGAATGTGACCCGCGCGGAGTATTTCAAGGTGATCGAGATGAAGACGGCCGAACTGTTCGGCCTGGCGTGCGAGTTGGGTGGGCGTCTGGCCGAGGCTCCGGAGGCGCACCGGGCTGCGTTGCGCAAGTACGGGATCGCCCTGGGCACCGCCTACCAGATCTACGATGATTGCGTGGATCTGTTTGGAACGGAGGATGACGCTGGCAAATCGTTGGGAACCGATCTGGCCAAGGGCAAGGTGACCCTGCCTTTGCTGACCTTTTTTGAACGGGCCGGCACGGTGGAGAAGGAGCGGATGATCGGATGGCTCGAGGAGTGGGATCCCGCGAGTTTCATTGGCGTGCGGGCCCTGCTGGATCAGGTGGATGCCCAGGCCGAATCGTGCCGGGTGATCGGAGGCCTGTTGGGAGAGGCCCGCGTGACGCTGCTCGAACTGCCGGATTCCGCAGAGTGTCGGGCCCTGTCGGCATTGACCAATTTTCTCGAGCAACAAACCATGGCCTTGGGGGGTTAAGGCCTGATGCCCGTCGCAACGTCCATGGAGCCCTCCGCCGAACCCCGGTCCCACGCCCCTGCCCAGACCGTGGCGGACGAAACGGGCGACCGTGCCTTGGTGCAGGCTGCGCAAGGGGGCGACTTGGGGGCGTTTGATGAATTGGTCGTGCGTTACCAGGAACGGATCTATGGGCTGGTGTACCACATGACGTCCAACCACGAAGACGCCAATGACCTGGCGCAGGAGGCATTCGTGAAGGCGTGGAAGGCGTTGAAGAACTTCAAGGGCGACAGCAGTTTTTACACGTGGATCTACCGGATCGCGGTGAATCACACGTTGAACCACCTGAAGCAACGCCGGAACCGCACCCCCCACCTGAGCCTCAATGACCTGGACTTCAATGCCGAACACGACCCCGACCTCGTCCAGTTGATTTCCCACAAGAATCCCCGGCGCGAGGTCAATCTCCGGGAGCTCGGCGAGAGTTTGAACGCCGCCATGCTCAAGCTGTCCGAAGAACACCGGGCCGTGGTGACGATGCACGACATACAGGGGATGCCGCACGACGAGATCGCGCAGATCCTCCACTGCAATCCGGGTACGGTGCGGTCGCGGTTGTTCTATGCCCGCCAGCAGATGCAGGCATGGCTTTCGGACTATTTACGTTGAACCATGGATAATACGCCTGAGGGGTCTGAATCGGTCGGTCGATTGATGGCGTTGAAGCGGCATGAGACTCCGCCGCCGGGTTATTTCCGGGGGTTCTCCGCCCGGGTCATCGCCCGGATCGAGCAGGAGGAAATGGCCCGGGCCCAGCCGTGGTGGAGCCGGATCGGGGGTCTGTTGGATTGGCGTCCCGCCCTGCTCGGCGCCAATGCCCTGATCGTGGCCGGCATCGGCCTGATCGCCGGGGCCGCCGTGTTGATCCACAACTCCCGGCCGGACCGGGCCGCCCGCAATTCGGGTCAGCCCTTTGCCCCGGTCGGTGCCGGATTGGGTTTGATCGACACGGAACCGTCCGGTCCGCTCGCCCCGCAAATCCGGTTTCCGGCCGGTTTGCGCTACCAGATCCAGTTCGTACCCGCCGACTCCAACCAGATCCCGGCCGGCCTCTTCGGCCAACCCCAGCTTCCCGTCATGCCCGTCGGATGGTCCGGCTGGCAACAATGACGGGCGGGTTCGAAACGCGAAACGGGCGACCCTCAAGGTCGCCCGTCTTTGTTTCAACCCGGATGCTTCCAGCCCGGGTGTTCATTCCAGCCCGGATGTTTTCAGCCCCGCACATCCTCACCCGGCCCGGATCAGGACCAAGGCCATCTTCAGGTTGGGCAACGGGATCACCAATCGGCCCAACTCATTGATGGTGGCGTCCAGCGGCGTGCTCTGGCTCATTTTCGGACTGGTCAACACGTACTTCCCATCCGTATGCGTCCAGCGACCTTCACCGGTCACATCGATGTTGACGACCCCGGCTCCCGGGTTGGTCCGGATGGTGACGCCCCCGGCGGGATTGCCGGCCGGTGCACCCCGCCCGGTGAGCCCGTAACGGGCACTCAACCGGGGATCCATCGGCACCGCGCCCGCGGTGGCCGGGGCTGCTGCCGGGGCTTCCGCGCCCTCGACCGGCTTGGTTCCGGTGCTGGTGATGATGAACCGTCCATCGGTCAAAACTTTCATCCGCACCGGGGACAGTGCTGCGGAAAAACCGGCCCGCATGGCTGCAAATTCCGCGGCCGGGATGGTTCCGCGCATCCGCCGGGTCTGGAGCAGGACACTGCTCACGTCCACCTTCCACCGCCCCAGGATCTTTTCGTCGGCATACTTGGGGGACACGCCCGTCCGAAGGAACGTCTCCAAATCCTTGAGGTCCGTGGTCAGCAGCTTATCGGTGAGGTCCGTGTTGGCCAGCAACGCACGCGTGTGGGGATTGTTCAGGATCGCCGAGAAGCCCGCCTTGTCCTTCAGCAACGGCTTGAAGGTCTCGTCCGCCCCCATTTCCGCGAATTCCGGCTTGTCCTCCATCTCATAGAACGGCGGGTAATCCCGCAACCGCTCGTGCGCCGCCGGGTTCTCGAACAGCACCCCCATCATGTCCGAAACCTCATAGAACCGGGCCGGAGTCTCATCGATCGCCGCAAAGGTCTTGTCCCAGCCCGAGGTCTCCATGTGCCGCCGGATTGCCGTGGCCAGTTTGATCAGGCCGGGCTCATTGGTCCCCTCCCCGATGGTCTGCGCCGTCAGGTACCCACCCGCATAAATCCGCTTGCCGACGGTGAAAAACAGGATCAGCGCGATGAACAGACCGATCACCAAACCGCCGGCCTGGTTGACCCGCTCAAAACCCTCGCGCGTGGAATCGTCCGTGCGGTACTTGAAGTGGTGGTAAACCGGATGATGGGCCGCAAATCCCATCGCATAGACGAGGAACCAGACCGCCAGGAAGGCCAGGAAGTAGGGCAACCCCATCTGGAGCACCTTGTTGTCCTGGGTCATCCGGTCGGTGATCGGCTGCAACAGATTCCCCAGTGGACCCGACAGGGCCAGTGCGATCAGCGTCCCCACAAAGGCGACCCCCGCCCGGATGGCCCCGGAGCCGTAGCCCATGGCCCCAAAGACCATGGCAAACACGAGCGCGAACAGCCAGACGTACATGATGATGAAGTTAGGAACCCCAATCGCCGAGTGCACGTCAATTTTCGACCGTTCCGCCACTCGGTGGGAGTCCGGTGAGCCCCCGCCCCCCCCCCCCC
>JANYCC010000198.1 GCA_025360495.1 Verrucomicrobiota bacterium
CTTCGTAGCGCTTGGCTTCGATTTCAGGGATTCCCAGTCCGATCAAGCCGCCCGCGATGCCGCCCACGGCTGCCCCGACGGCCGCCCCGCTCAATGCGGCGATGATCGGCCCGGCGGCAATGAAAGGACCGACACCCGGAATGGCCAGGGCGCCAATCCCGGCGATCCATCCCAGCGCCCCACCGATCACGCCACCCGTCCCGGCGCCGGCAACGGCGCCTTCGGGGGCCTTGGTGTTCTTCTCATGGGCGAAATCCCGGGTCGTGTCCTTGTCGGGGAACAGCACGGAGATGTCGTTGTTGGAGAACAGCGCCGCCTTGAGGTTGCCGACGATCCGGTCGGCCTGGGGTCGGGAGGTGGCAATGCAGAACACAGATTTCTTGGACATAATATCGTTTCGTTTTGTTTCTTTATATCGAACCGCGGCCATCACGGTGGGGGCGATGCCGGTCCGGGGATATAAGGTGTTACCCGACGGGTTCGCGTAGGGACGCGATTTTTCGGATTCCGGAGCCGGAACCCGTCATGGGACCGGAGGGCGGGTGGAAGTGGGACTCCCGGAGCCCGTCCCTCCGGCGGGTGGTTGCTTCAACGTGCCGCCCACCTGGCCCGGCGTTTCCTATAGCTTCGTTCCCATTGGAGCAGGGGTGAGAAAGCCAGGGCCCAGATCAGGTCCGCCCCATCGCATTCCTGCGCCCGGCTCTCCGAGAGCTTCCGCACCACCGCAAGCCGGGACACCACCTTTTCGATCCGATAGTTTTCATGGCGTCGAACCAGTCGGTCGACGTTCCATTTCACGCCTTTGAAAGCGTCCCCGTAGTCATGGAAGCAGACCACGCCGCCGGGTTTGAGCAAACGGGTCCAGCGCAGGTCCTGGGTCACCGGCAGGATCTTGTGGGCGCCGTCGACCAGGATGAAATCATAGCGTTCCCCGGCGGCGGCGGCCTTCGGATAGGCCGCCGCACTGGTGGAGGTCCGGAAATCCACGGAGCCCGGATCGATGCCGTTCTGGGACAGGTTGCGCCGGACTGTTTGGAGTTGATCGCGGAAATAGGACATCGGATCCACGACCACGATCGGAGGCCGGCGATCAGGGGGCAGGCAACGGATCAATTGGCACAGCGTCCCGCCGGCGGCGGTTCCGATCTCCAGGAAACGACCGCCGCGATTGGCCCGCTGGGCCTCCTCCAGGAGGCAGGCCAGTTCATCCGGGGCGAGTTCTGACGCCAGGGTCGTCGCCACCTGCCGTTCACCCACGCCGACGGCCCTCCGAGCGAGTCGACCAGACGGGGCAAGGGTGGGGGTCGACCGAAAAGGGGACCGGGTTTTGCATGGGGCTCAGGACGCGAGGATGCGGGGCGACATGGGGTCCGGCAAGGGGGGAGAGGGGTCGGCCCGCACCCCTTCTTGACGAAATCTTAATGCGATGGACCCGTTTCTTGATTACCTGCGCCCCCGATCGGCCGGCATCTTGGCCCGGTGATGGGCGGATCAGTCGCCTTCCGGACGGGGAACCCGGTGAGGGGACGATCCGATTTGGAAGCAAGAATTGCACGGGGATCCCCAACAAGGGGTGTGAGGACTGGCCCCAAGAAGCTCACGCATACGGAGACCTTATGACCGACCTGCTTTTCATCCTGACGCTGGTGCTGTTTTTCACCGGTGCCGAACTCTATGCCGCGGGATGTGGCAAACTCTGATCCCACCATGGAAAACCTCATCGTCGGACTCATCGCCCTGGCCCTGTTTGTCTTTCTCCTCGCCGCGATGCTGTCGCCGGAAAAATTCTAACCTTTCACACCCATGCAAACTTCCGGTTGGCTGCAACTGGCCCTCTTTGTCGCCGCCCTCGCGGCGCTCACCAAGCCCGTCGGCCTTTACCTCATGCGGGTGCTCGATCCCCTCGGCCGGACCTGGTTGGATCCCATTCTCGGGCCTTTGGAACGACTCACCTACCGGTTGGCGGGGGTTCAGGCCGACCGGGAACAGGATTGGCGCCAATACACCCGCGCGATGCTGTGGTTCAGCCTGGTGAGCTGCGTCTTCACCTATGCGATCCTGCGCCTCCAAAACTTCCTGCCGCTGAATCCGCAGGGTTTCCCGGGATTGTCGCCCCACCTCGCCTTCAACACCGCGGTCAGTTTCACCACCAACACGAACTGGCAGAGCTATTCCGGCGAATCCACGATGTCTTACTTCTCCCAGATGGTGGCGCTCACGATCCACAATTTTGCGTCCGCCGCCACCGGCATTGCCATCGCCGCCGCGTTCGTGCGGGGACTCGCACGGCATTCCGCGACCACCCTGGGGAACTTCTGGGTCGATTTGGTGCGGGTCACGTATTACCTGCTGGTGCCGGTCTGCGTGGCGTTCGCGGTCTTCCTGGTCTCCCAGGGGATGATCCAGAATTTCCAGAAGTACACCACGGTGCGGCTGGTGGAACCGCAGAAGATCACGGTCGAGAAAAAGGACACCAACGGGGCGCCGGTGCTGACCGCCGCCGGCAAGCCGGTGACCGAGGAGCAGACGGTGGAGGAACAGGTCATCCCCCAGGGCCCGATGGCCTCGCAGGTCGCGATCAAGATGCTGGGCACGAACGGGGGCGGGTTCACCAATGCCAACGCGGCCCATCCCTTTGAGAACCCGACCCCGCTCTCCAACTTCATCCAGATGTTGTCGATCTTCTGCATCGGCAGCGGGCTCACCTGGTATCTGGGCCGGATGACCGGCAACCAAGCGCACGGTTGGGCGGTGTGGACGGTGATGCTCCTGCTGTTTCTCGCGGGCACGCTGGTGGCCTGGTGGGCGGAGTCGGCCGGCAACCCCGTCCACCAGCAGTTGGGCGTCGCGATGCCCGATGGCAACATGGAGGGCAAGGAGGTCCGGTTCGGGATCTTCAATTCCGCCCTGTTCGCCACCGTCACCACCGACGCCTCGTGCGGTGCGGTGAATGCGATGCACGATTCCTTCACGGCCCTCGGCGGATTGGTGCCGCTGTTCAACATCCAGCTCGGGGAGATCATCTTCGGCGGGGTCGGGGCGGGTCTCTATGGGATGCTGGTGTTCGTCGTTCTGGCGGTCTTCATCGCGGGCCTGATGGTGGGCCGCACGCCGGAGTACCTCGGCAAGAAGATCGAGGCCCACGAGATGAAGATGGCCTCGCTGGTCATCCTCCTGCCGGCGGCGGCGACGCTGATCGGGACGGCCATCGCCTGCGTGACCCCGGCGGGCACGGCGGCCGTCGCCAACCCCGGAGCGCACGGCTTCAGCGAGATCCTCTATGCCTTCTCGTCGGGGGCGAACAACAACGGGTCGGCCTTCGGCGGCCTGACGGTCAACGGCTTCTTCTACGCGACGGCGATCGGCGTCTGCATGCTGGTCGGTCGCTACTGGGTCATCGTGCCCGTGCTGGCCATCGCCGGCTCGCTGGCGCGCAAGAAGTCCATCCCCCCGAGCGCCGGCACGTTGCCGACCCACACGCCGCTCTTCGTCGGCCTGCTCGTCGGCACGGTGCTGCTCGTCGGCGCCCTCACCTTCATCCCCGCCCTGGCCCTCGGCCCCGTGGTCGAGCA
>JANYCC010000199.1 GCA_025360495.1 Verrucomicrobiota bacterium
CGGGCCCGCGCCACCACGTCGAGTTGTCGTACGTACAATGCCTGCGCCTCGGCCACCGGTCCCACCACCGGATGGAAGGTCTCCTGGTCTCGGCAGGACCGGACACTCCATGCTCCGCTGGCGACCTGCACCAGTTCGAAGTCGCCCGGCGTCGGAATCCCGTCGGAAGATTGGGAATCGGGTTTGGGGTCCGCACCCGGGAGCGGCGGCATGATGCTCAAGGAACGCGCAACCGGTAGAACCGTTGGGTCGCCGAAGGGGTCACGTCGTGCGTCTGGGGGCCGTTCGCAGCCGGGGCCGGCACATTCGCCACCAGGTTCCAGCTCCCGGAGATGGCATCGGCACGGTCTTCCAAAACCAAGGCGGTGCCGACCACCCCATTCCATCCCAGTCGCACCTGGGTCCCCGTCCAAAGGGCGTGAAGGGGAGGAGCCAGCTTGGGTGGGGCGGTATCCACGGTCCACGCGGCCGGGTCATCGGCAAATTGGGCCGGATCACGCCGGAGCAGCGCAGCCCCACCGCCGTCCGCCTCCGTTGGCCAGGGCGCGGTGGGCAGGTAGGAAACCTCCTCGACGAGGATGTACGGCACAAAACCCGCGTCCGGGTGCGGTGGTTCCTGAGGCGGATCCGGCTTGTAGAGTTGCACCGTCTCACCGGCATCGGCGAGTTTGTTGGTGTACGGCCCGTAGATCCGGATGGTGGCCGGGATCTGGTATTTCGTCCGGAATGCCGGCGGATTCGTGCCGACCATCAGGATTTTCTCGCCGGGATCCAGGACGACGCCCATGGGAAGGTCGAAGTCCACTCCCCCACGCAGGCGCCAGGTGTTCTCCGGGTGCAGGGGATCGAACAGGGGCGTCTGGCCGGGCAGCGAATTCAGCAACTCAAGAAACTCGTCCTTCCCGGCCGGGGGGCGGTACATGATCCGGTTGAACACCACCGGGCCCACCTTCGGGTAGGCGTTGCTCGCCCCCGTCCCCTTGATGAATTCGGTGATCAATTGCGGGGGATCATCGGGCGTGATCGACGTCCCCAGCGTGAGCTTCGACATGGCCCGGAGCTTGCCAGTCCCATTGGGATACCGCCCGAAGCTGATCCCGTGTTGCGCCGCGTCGAAGGAGACCGAGTCGATCCACAACAACAGGTTGCCGCTGGCGTCGGCCGACATGATCACCGCCTCGTCGCCATGTGCCGAATTGAACGTGAACGGGATGTCGCCCGGATTGGGGGAACTGGCGTCGAACTGGTATTCGTAGAGGACGTGATACCCGTTCGCCGGGACCAAGGTTCCCGCCGGAATCCGGTATTTCTTGGGCGTGGCGCGGTTATTGGAAATATACCAGCCGCCGATGTCGATGGGTTGCCCCGTCAGGTTGAAAAGCTCCAGGGCGTCCTCGATCGGGGGATCGGTGTGGGTGAGGACTTCGTTGATGACCAGCGTGCGTTGCCCGCTGTTGCCGGGTCGACCGGGGCTGCCGAGGTAATCGGTGCTCGAACGCCAGTTCAACGGGTCGCTGAGGTCGCCGTTCGGATCGATCGTTTCCAAGCTGCTGCCCAATCCGTCGGCGCGGGAAGGCCATTGACCTCCGGAATCATACTTGAATGAAAACAGGATCGCCCCACCCGCCGTGGTGAAGGTGACCTGTTCCCCGCTGTCCGAGAATTTCCCGGTGTAAGCGCCGGGAGCCAGGTTCGGTATGTTGCCGTAAAGGCTCGCCAGTTTCCCCCGGTCCCGACAAATCACGGTCCGGTCGCCGGGCTTCAGGACCAGGGAACCGAACGTGTAGGTGACGGAGGCCGTGAATCGGCACCCGGTGAGGTCGAAGTCGCTGGTGCCGGAATTGATGAGCTCGATGAACTCGTAGTCGGAACTGTTGAGCGGGTGGTAGTTCAACTCGGCGACCGAAACCGACGCGGACCAAGCCGGCAGACCGGCCAGAAGGACGCATCCGACACCGGCCAGCAAAAAGCGGGGAAGCATAGCCATATCCGTGCCGCCACGGTGACGTCCCGGCGGCGGCCTACAAGCTCCGTTCCAGCCGGCTTCAGTTGCGTTCCGGTTGGGGTGGGCGACGCAATCCGATCTCCTGCGCCAGATCGTCAAACTCATCGCGGGACACCTCGTGCAACTCCTTGCCGCGCTGGGTCAGTTTCTCATTCAACTTGAGCGCTTTCTCGGTCATCTCCTCGTGCGTCTCCTTCGAGCCGCCCACCAAGGCGAAATTCTTGCCCGTCGTCAGACGCTTATGACCGTCCGAATCCAACCCGACGCCGAGGAGGAGCGCCTTTACTGGCTTTTTGGAGCTGCCCATGTGGCAAGGGTGGTTGAGACCCACGGATCGCGCAAGCCCGGGCACCGGTCACGTCCACGCCCGGTTCCTGAGCGCGAGAGGACACGCGCACCCCAAGACGCGGGCCCGCCCCCGCCCACGCCTTGCGCCTTCGGGTGCCCGGGGCGGTCTACCCGGCATTCCTTAGACTTCGCGAAAATGCGCGTGCCCTGTGCCCGTGCCTGCGTTTCACTTCAAGGCACATGTCCCCCCTCTTGTTGCGTCGCGCCGGGTGGTCCGGTGCGATGGCCCTGTTTCTGGCCCTCCACCCCGCTGTTCGCGCTGAGGACAAACCTTCCCCAAAACCGTCCGGCCCGCAATCCGACGGCCCGTTCCGCAAGGTCATCCTTGAAGCCGACCGTGACCTCGATGGCGATGGACAGATCGATGACGTGATCGCCGATCCCATGGAAATCGCGGTGGCCTCGGATGGCCGCGTCTTCTCCATCGAACGCGCCGGCGTGGTGAAAGTCTGGAAACCCGACACCAAGACGACCGTGACCGCCGGTTCCCTGAAGGTGTTCAAGGAACTCGAGGACGGGCTGCTGGGCATCGTGTTGGACCCGAATTTCGCGAAGAACAACTGGATTTATCTGTTCTATTCCGACCCCGTGACCGGGAACGATCCGGCCACCGGCAAGATCGGGGAGAACCGGGTCGCCCGCTTCACGCTTCGGGGCGACACCCTGGACCTGGCGTCCGAAAAAATCCTGCTGCGCATCGCGACCCAGCGGGAACAGTGCTGTCATTCAGCCGGGTCTCTCGCCTTCGATGCCCAGGGCAATCTCTATGCGTCCGCCGGCGACAACACGCATCCGGGAGAATCCGATGGTTACACCCCGGTCGATGAACGGGAGGGTCGCGGGCCATGGAATGCCCAGAAATCCGCCGCCAACGCGAACGATCTGCGCGGAAAAATCCTCCGGATCCATCCCGAGGCGGACGGCACCGCGACGATTCCTTCCGGCAACCTGTTTCCCCCGGGCACACCCAAGACCCGCCCGGAGATCTATGTGATGGGGAACCGCAACCCGTTCCGCATCGCGGTGGACCAGCGCACCGGGTTCCTTTACTGGGGCGAAGTGGGACCCGATGCGGGCGGGCCGAATGAGACGCGGGGACCGGCGGGGTTCGATGAGGTCAACCAGGCGCGGGCGGCGGGCAATTTCGGCTGGCCGTTCTTCGCCGGGGATAACAAGGCGTATCGCCATTATGATTTCGCGACCAAGACGAGCGGCGAACCCTGGGATCCGGCGCATCCGCTGAACGAATCCCGCCTCAACACCGGCCCGCGCGAACTGCCTCCGGCACAACCGGCGTTCATCTGGTATCCGTACGGCCCCTCCACCAAATTCCCGGCGTTGGCCAGTGGCGGCCGCACCGCCTGTGCCGGTCCGGTCTATTATTATGACGAACGGTTGAAATCCGAGGTCAGGTTGCCGCGCGAATTCGACCACACGCTCTTCTTTTATGAATGGTCCCGGAATTGGATCATGGCAGTGCACCTGGATGCCCAGGATCGCATCGCCCGGAACGCCGACGGCTCCCTGCGGATGGAGAAATTCTGTCCCGGGATGACCTTCATGCGCCCGATGGATCTCGAGCTCGGGCCGGATGGCTGCCTCTATGTGTTGGAAAACGGCTCAGCCTGGTCCGGTAATCGCGACACCCAATTGGTCCGGATCGAGTATCATCCGCAGCGTTGACGGCGGTGCGCCACGACGGTCAACGCCAGGCCCACGCCGAACATCATATAAGTCTCCGGCTCGGGCACGTTGCTGACCGTGAAGGCCTGGATGCCTTGGTTCGCGCTCATGACATAAAGCCGGGCGGTGGTCGCATCGATGTTTTCCCAGGCCAGGCTGCCCACGCCGGTGCCGTTGGCGGCCAGGACCCCGGAAGTGTTGTTCCCGACCGCCACCAACTTCGGGTCGGTCGGGCTGCTGAAGTCGTAAATCCGGACCTGCGACGTGAGCGTGTTGGCCGTTGCCAAAAGCGGTGTTCCCCCGACCACGTCATAGGCCAGCAGCCGTTCGTTGGCCGACGGTGTGGCGACGCTGGCCAGCAACGTTCCGGTGGCGCCGGAGAATTCGGTCACCTGCCAGGATCCTCCCTGGCTGCCCACCACGGTCTTGGGGTTCTCGAAGGTCATCCCCAGCCGATAGGCGCCCGCTGCCGTGCCGCTCACGGTGACCGCCGTGCCGGTGCCCGCGGAAGGGTTGATCGACGCAAAGCCGCTGGAACCGCTGCCACTGGCCACGATCGCCGTGTTCGCGCCGGTCCCGGTCACGGCGAAGGAATCCCCGATGCGCGGCAGGCCTGGGTTTGCGGTATAGGCGACGGTGGCCACCGAACCCTCGGTGGCCCATTGGTAGACCTTGAACGGACTCGCCGCCGAGGTCGTAAGATTGCCAACATAGATCGCCCCGTCGCCGCCGACGCCGACCATGTTGGCGGCAAAGGTGCCGCCGGCGACCCCGGTGACGTTCAATCCGCCCAAGTCGGCGCCCGTTTGGGGATCGAGAATCCGGACGTTCGTGCCCTCCTGTCGCGAAACGAGATAGAGATGGTCATTCCCGAAGGCCAGGCCGCGCTCAAGGGTGCCGGTGCCGAGGAACTTATAGCCGCCTTCGCCCGGGGCGAGCCAGCCATCGCCGCCACCAAAGGACGTCAGGGGCGACAGGCTGACCTGCGCCAATGACACGGCCGGTGCCGCAAGGATCGTCAGGACGGCGAGCCGAACACGGAGATCATTCATGAGATTCAGGGAAAGGGAATGGAATGGCGTCGCCCGATGCTGCCGATCGATGCTCTGCCGGGACGGCCACCCGTCAAGCCAGGACTTTGGTCACCACTTTCCCAGCCACATCGGTCAGCCGGAAATCACGTCCTTGGAATCTATAGGTCAGCTTCTCGTGATCGACCCCGAGGCAATGTAAAAGGGTTGCCTGGAGGTCATTCACGGATACCGCGTCCTCGACCACGCCATAGCCGAGTTCGTCGGTGGCGCCCAAGGTCATCCCGGGTCGGATCCCGCCACCGGCCATCCAGATGGAGAACGCCTTCATATGGTGGTCCCGCCCGTAATTGCCATTGGACATGTCGCCCTGGTTCATCGGCGTGCGCCCGAATTCACCCCCCCAGATCACCAGGGTATCGTCCAGCAGGCCCCGCCGTTTCAAGTCTTCAATCAGGGCCGCCGACGGGCGGTCCACATTGCGGCACGTGGTGGCGATGTCGCCGGGCAGGTTGTTGTGATGATCCCAGCCCCGGTGATAGAGCTGCACAAAACGGACGCCGCGCTCCACCAGGCGCCGGGCGAGCAGGCAGTTGTTGGCAAACGATGACTTGCCCGGCTCGGCTCCATAGGCTTCCAGCACTTTCGCCGGTTCCCCTTTCAATTCCATGAGCTCCGGCACGCTCGTCTGCATCCGATACGCCATCTCATAGGCCTGGATCCGCGTGTGAATCTCCGGATCACCGACCGCTTCCAACTTCAATTGGTTGAGATCCCGGATCCCGTCCAGCAGTCGGCGCCGGACCGTGGCGTCCATCCCCTTCGGATTGGACACAAACAGGATCGGTTCGCCTTGGGACCGGAACTCAACGCCCTGATGGTTGCTGGGAAGGAATCCGCTCCCCCAATACCGTGACAGCAGGGGTTGATCCTGCCCGTAGCCGGAAGTCAGCACCACAAACGCCGGCAATTGCGCGTTCTCACTGCCCAGGCCATAGGAGATCCAAGATCCCATCGACGGCCGGCCGGCCTGGGACGTGCCGGTCTGCATGAGGGTGACGCCCGGGTCATGGTTGATTGCCTCCGTGTGCAGGGAACGGACGATGGCGATCTCGTCGGCGATCCGGGCCGTGTGCGGCAGCAACTCCGAGAATTCGGCACCGGATTTCCCGTGTTTTCCAAATTTGAACCGCGAACCCACACAGGTGAGTTTCTGACCTGTCAACTGCGCGATCCGCTGGCCCTTGGTATAACTTTCCGGCATCGGCTGCCCGTTCAACCCGATCAGACGGGGCTTGGGATCGAACAGATCCAATTGGGACGGGGCGCCCGATTGGAAGAGATAAATGACCCTTTTGGCGCGTGGTGCGAAGTGGAGCGGGTCGAGAATGCCGCGCGGGGTCGGTCCCTGGACGGTGGCCGATCCCGGGGTCTTGGATCCGCCGGCAAACACGGCAGGATTCAACAGGGAGGCGAGGGCCAGGCCTCCCAAGCCCCGGGCGGAACGGCCAAAAAAATGGCGTCGGGTCAATTGACGGAGCACTTCTTCGGAGGGGTTCATCGCCTATTCCTTGGTGATTGTCTCGTCGAGGTTGAACAGCACATTGGCCACCCCGGTCCAGGCCGCCAGTTCGATCTCATTGACATTCTCAGCCCGTTTCCATTCCCCGGTTCCGATCAGGTCCAGGGCACCCTTCAGATTTCTCTGATAGCTCGCGACCATGTCGGCGTGGATCCCGATGAGGATCTTCCGTTCCGGCGGGGTGGGTGGCCGCGCCAGGACCGTCCGATAGGCAAAGTCGAGCCGCCGTCCGGTGTCGGGACCGCCCTCGCGAAGGATCCGCTCGGCGAACACGCGGGCCGCCTCGACAAACCCCTTCTCATTCAGGGTTACAAATGCCTGCAACGGGGTGCAGGTGATGCCGCGCTGTTCGGTGCACAAGGCCCGGTCCGGGGCGTCAAAAGTCATCAGTGTCGGGTTCAGCACGGTGCGTTTCCACAGGGTGTAAAAGCTGCGTCGATAGAGGTCCGCCCCTTGGCTCTCCTCATATTTGTTCCCACCAAACATCTTTTCCTCCCACAGTCCCGCCGGCTGATAGGGCTTCACACTCGGCCCGCCCGGCGCCCGTTTCCGATCCAACAGCCCGGCATAATCCAGGGCACAATCACGCACCATCTCGGCCGGCATCCGGAAACGCGGCCCGTGCCCGAGCCAACGGTTGTTCGGGTCCCGGACCAGCAATTCCGGGGTGGGTTTCGAGGACTGCCGATAGGTCGCGGACAGCAGGATCTTTTTTTGCAGCGCCTTGATGTCCCAGCCGCCGTCGATGAAGTCGCGCGCCAGCCAATCCAACAATTCCGGATGGGACGGTGCCTCGCCCTGCGCGCCAAACTCGTTGCCCGTCTTCACCAGGCCCGTGCCAAAAAACATCGCCCAATACCGGTTCACCGTCACCCGGGCGAGCAGCGGATGCCGCGGATCCACGAGCCAACGCGCCAGTGCGAGCCGGTCGGGCTTCGCGTCGGCCGGCAGCGGCGGCAGAATGCGGGGGACTCCGGCGCGAACCGTTTCCCCATGGTTCCGATAGTCGCCCCGGATCCGGATTTGGGTGGTGCGCGGCTCCGTCTGATCCTCCATCACGCGAAGGGTGGCGATGCGGCCATTGAGATCGGTGGACGCCTTGCGGACGGCGGCCAGTTTTTCGTTCGCCAACTTCAACCCGGGGTCGAACTCGCCACGATAATGGTTCCTCAGCGCCGTCCGTTCCGCGGGGGTGAGCGCGTCCGGGTCGGTGAACAGGGCGGCGTGAATGTCCGCGGGAAGCGTCGTGATCGTGCCCCAACCGCCCGGGTGATCGCTCGCTGCCAGACGGAAGCGTCCGAGCAACTGTTGGTTCGCCGGCGACTCACATTTCAGGCGGACCTTCAGGACCGTCCCGGCGGCAAACGACACCGGCGTCTTGAACACAAAAACCGCCCGACCAGGACTGGCCGGTGCGTCCACCGACCACCCGGTGTCGGGCTTGTCGTCGATCGCCGCCGCGATGGGGAAATCCTTGCGCTGGGAGTTGGCGAATGCCGCGGCCAACGCCACCGCATGGTGCGTCACCGGTTCGTCGCTCCATCCGAAATAGAAACCGCCCGCACCGCTGCCATGATGCACTTTGAGCAACAGATGGTTTTCACCCGCCGACAGTCGGACGAGCAGTGACTCCGGTTCGGTCGCCTTGCCGCGGCGGACCTGCCCTCCGTCCACGCGGCTCCCGTTCAGCCGTACCTGCATCCCGCCGTCACTGCCGAGCTTCAGGGCAATCTGGCGCGCCGTCCGGACTGTCACGATGCGGTGGAAATAGGTGACCAGATTCTCGCCCCATAAAGGTTGGGCCACGCCGTCCTTCCAAGCCGCTGCCTCCGTCCACTTCAGCCGTCCCTCCTCATAAGTCTTCGCCGGATCAAACTGACCTTCGCTGATGAAGGGTTTCTCGAACACCTCGTTCGCCGAACCGGCCTTGAAAGCCCCCAGAAGCGACCACTTGCCCCACCCGGTTTCCCCCACGGGCGGCTCGCCCGCCGGGTTCGCGCTCTCTGCTTGGACCTCGATCCCGGTCAGGATGAAACCGCCGTCGGCACCCCGGCCGGCACCTTGGTGCGGCAGGCTCGGGTCCGGCAGAGTTTCGAGCCTCAGGGCGGTCAGTTCGTGATGGCTGGGCTTCAGGGTTATTTCATAGGTTTCCCGCTCGGATGCCGTCCCGCCCGCCAGGACCGATTGATCCTCCAGGATCTTGGACACCGCGCCCTGTGCCGCTCCCACGTGCATCGGTTCCAATGTCTCCCAGTGGGTCTGCAACGCGGCGCGACGTTCCTGTTCCCACCGCACCTGCTCCCGATCCAACCCCTCGTCCGAACGTTCCAGCGCCGCCCGCTGACGTCCCTCCCAGGTCGCAATCTCTTCCTTCAACCGCTGGCGTTCCGTGGTCTGGTCGGCGGTCGGCACCTGGATGAAAGGCGGGGCCGGGTCACTGTCCAGGCCCTTCTCCGGGATCCGGTTGAAGAAATCGTAAAGCTGGTAGTATTCCCGCTGCGTGAAGGGGTCGTACTTGTGGTCATGACATTCACAACACGTGATGGAGGAACCAAGATAGACCGTGCCGAAGGTGTTCACCCGATCGGTCACATACTTGTTCAGGTACTCCTCGGGGTCGGCGCCACCTTCCGTGCTGCTCATGCCGTTGCGGTTGAAAGCGGTGGCGATGCGCTGCTCTGGGGTGGGGTTGGGGAGCAGGTCGCCCGCGAGTTGTTCCACCGTGAATTGGTCGAACGGCTTGTTCGCGTTGAAAGACCGGATCACATAGTCCCGGTATTGCCACATGGACCGCGAATTGTCGGCATGGTACCCGTCGGAATCTGCATAACGGGCCAGATCCAGCCATTGTTGCCCCATCCGTTCGCCATAGGCCGCCGTCGCCAACAACCGGTCGAGCAGTTTCTCATACGCGCCCGGTCGGGAGTCGGCGAGGAAGGCGTCCACCTCCGCCACCGTCGGCGGCAACCCGGTCAGGTCCAGCGTCGCCCGTCGGATGAGGGTGTGTCGTGCCGCCTCGGGCGAGGGCTTGAGGTGCTCCGTCTCCAGGCGGCTGAGAATGAAACGGTCCAATTCATTCTTCGGCCAGCTCCGGTTCCTTACCGACGGCAGCGCCGGTCGCTGGGGTGTCCGATACGCCCAATGATCCTGGGTGGTGCGGGCGCCTGCTCCCGGGATCGGTTCCGCCGCCGGCATTCCGGCCGACAGGTTCATGCCCAAGATCACCCCTGCGAGCACCCTCCAGGGAGCGAATCTGCCCAAGGACACTGGAATGAATGACATGATCAAACGGCTGTCCCCGCAGAATGCCGGACCCGATCCACCACCCCATGGCAGCCACCGGGAGGGATTCCCTCACTGCCTGGCGGGGGGACGGCGTCTTGAGCGACAGTCGGTCGTCAAAGCTGTGACGCACGCTCCCAAGCCGTCAAGCCCCCGATTCACTCGCTGAAGATCCAGGCCGATGCGGCCCCGGCCAAGGCGCCGTCGGACTGAAAGAGGTGCGCCGGGATAAGAACCCCGGGAGCAGAACACCCGGATCAAATGCCGGGATGAGAACGCCGTCACTAACGTTTGGATCGACGGGGCGCGGCCGGGGAGGGTCGCTTTCTGAAGCCCGCCCGACCAAGTCCACCCCTACTGACCGGAGGCCCCGGCTTGGCTCCCACGCCTCGGGTGAAGCGTCTCAACCACGCCAGGACTCCCGGTGCCTCGCTGCCGGCGATTTCATCCACCGAGCGGCAGGTCCGTGACACCAGTCGGTGAGCTCGTAACAGACTGATCGCCTCGGTCAGGGTCAGTCGGCGCCGAGCGCATGTATCCACGATTTGCTGCGTATCTGGCCTCATTGCGACATTCTTTCCGGAACAACTGACTTCAGATGGAACGTGAGGAAACCCTCCCAAGGCCGCGCTTCCACTGATGGAGTTGAAAAAGTTGCTGTGCTGCCGGTCTGATCCTGATTGCTGCTTTGACGCTTCACCCGCTCGATCCGACCAACGATCCGCGAGGGAAGCGGGAGCCGTGCCATGGAGGATACGGTCGTCGAAAATGGCCGGACAGGCATCTTGCAATCATTTCAGCATCAATATTTTAGAATAAATGCTTATTCTCACCACGCGGGGCGGCCACCCATCCCGGTCGGGCAGGGAATGTAAGTTCTGCCGACGAAAGGTCTCTCAACGCGTCGGAAAACGACTCCAAGCCGCGCACAAGGCGTTGACCGGCACGGGGTTGTTTTTCACTGCCCCCGGCCGGGAATCGTAAGAACGCACGACAGGCGAACGCTCCGGCGATGCGGCCCAATCCGCCGGGTTCGGGAGTTCAGAACGGGCGGGCGGGGGACTCCCATTGCATGAGAGGTCGGGCCTGGCCGCATTCCGGGCAGGTGGTCGCCGGGAAATGTTCCCCGCAGCCCGGGCAGGTGGCCAGGGTCTCGAAGGTGTCAAACCGGGTCTGGCACTTATGACAAACCCAAAGGGGTCCGATGATCGGGGCCTGTTTGCAGGACGGGCACGCGAAGGCCTTCCGCCGCGGCAACTGGGCCAACTTGGTGAGCATACGGGCCTGCTGGAACCCCTGCCAGCAATTGTACCCGATGAAGGCCACGATCACCCCGGCCCAAAGATCCCGAAGCATGAACGCGACGACCGCCAGAGCGGCCACCCCGACAAACCCAATGGAGGCCGCCACCATCAGGCTGCGGGCCCGCCCCAGGAAGAACCAGAGCAGGGAGCGCAGGATCTGGCCGCCATCCAGCGGATACACCGGGAGAATGTTGAAAATCAGGAGACCCAGATCGATCCACCAGACGGCCTCGATGAAATGGTAGGCATTGGGCATCGAGGCTTCCCACCCGGCGGAATTCGACACATACCACGCCACCGACAGGATCGGGAACAGCACCACGTTGACCAGAGGACCGGCCGCGATGCTCCACAGGGTCGCCCCGGGCCGTTGCGGCGGGGATACATAGGCGACACCCCCGAGCGGCCAGAGGACGATCTCACTCGCCTGACCCCCGACCTGGCGGCAGGCCAGGGCGTGTCCAAATTCGTGCATCAACACGATGACGAACAGCGCCAGGTATTCCAGCACCGGCCAGATCATCGTGGTGTAATGGCCCTGCCGCTGCTGGATCCCATAAACCGCGACCAGCAGCCAGGAATAGTGCAGGAACACATCGATCCCGGCGAAGTGAAACAACCGGAACGAACCACGCCGAGTCGGCAACATGGCCGGATCGTTTCAACAAAGGGTCTCCCCAACAAGCCATTCGTGGGCATCCACCGACCCGCCCCCTCCAAATTGACGACGGGGTGGCGACCGGGGTATTTGAAAGTTGAATCCTTCAAAACAACTTCCGATGAAAGTTCCCACGCTACACCGATTCGGTCACCCGATGGTGCCGGGCCTTCCAATCGTGCTTTTGATCGTCCTTGGATGCGCGCGACTGGGCCACGCTGCCTCGATTCCCAAACTGTACAACACCGGGGTCAACGAGGATGGAACCCTCCTGGAGGCGAACCAGATCGACCCGCACTACACTCTCACCGCGAGCGCCGACCCCACCTATCCCGGACCGGAAGTCCGCACCCTGGTCGCGGGATTCCCCGTGGGGCCGTGGTTGGCGGAAGGCCCGGCCTCCCGTTGGATCGCCCCGCGCGCCCAACAGGGCACTGGCAACCAGGAGGGCGATTACACCTACAAGACGACCTTTGACCTGACGGGGTTTGACCCGACCAAAGCCACCATCACCGGCAAATGGGCGGTGGACAACACCGGCGTCGACATCCTGTTGAACGGGGTGAGCCTTGGCCTGGCGAATGGTGCGGGATTCGGGGCCTTCTCGGACTTCTCGATCACGGAAGGGTTTGTTGCCGGAACCAACACGCTCGAATTCCAAGTCAACAATGCGCCTTCGGGGATCAATCCCACCGGTTTTCGCGCCGAGCTCCGGGGCACCGTTGAACTGGCGGGCGAACCCCCGCATATCCTCACCTCCCCCGTGGCCCAGACGGTGATCGCCGGTGACGCGGTGACGTTGTCGGTGGATGCCGACGGAACTCCGCCTTTGAGTTACGAATGGAAGTTCAACGATCAAACCATCCCCGGTGCCACCGACGCCACCTATGTCCTGGATCCGATCACGGCGAGCCAGGACGGCAACTACATCGTCACGGTGAAGAATGGCTCGGGCCAGGCGATCGCCAGCGCCCGGGTCAGTGTGTTGGATGTGGTTCCGGGGGTCTTTGACACCGGTGTGGATTCGGCAGCCGTGGTGTTGGCCGACGGCTCGGTCGACCCCCATTATAAACTCGTCACCAATCCTGATTCCGGTGCGGAAGACTCCATCGTGGCCGATTCGACTGTCTTCCCGATTGTCGCCGGACCGTGGCTGGCGGAGACCGAGCAATCCAAATGGATCGGGCCGCTGCTCGACACGACCGCGGCGGCCGGCGGGGATTATGTTTATAGAATGATTCTCGACCTCACCGGTTATGATCCGACCACGGTCCTGGTCCGGGGTGGTTGGACGTCCGACAATGCCGGGGTCGTCCGTTTGAACGGCATCCTGACCGGGGTGGTGAACAGCGGCAATTTCGACACGCTGAATCCCTTCGTGCTCAACTCCGGATTCCTGTCCGGGACGAACCTGCTGGAATTCACGGTGAACAATGCGTCGGTGGGATACACGGGATTGAGGGTCCAGGGACTCCGTGCGGGAGCCCATAAGAAGACCGGCCCTCCGGAAGAACCTCCCCGATTGGTTTCGCAACCGGTGGGTGGCGTGCTGCTGGTCGCGGAAAACTTTACCCTGAATGTCCTGGCCGATGGCACCAAACCGTTGTCCTACGAATGGAGTCGCGATGGCCAGCCCTTGCCAGGGAAGACGGATCCGACCCTTCAACTGACCGCCGTCACCGCGGCGGACGCGGGTGATTACACCGTGAAGTTCACCAACGTTGCCGGGTCGACCAACTCCGCCATCGCCACCGTCGTCGTGCTCGACCGGGTCGCCGGGGTTTTCGGAACCGGCGTGGACGACACCGGGGCACCCTTGGCCGACGGGGTGGTGGATACCCATTATGTCCTCACTCAGAACGCCACGGATCCGACCTCCGCGAGTGCTTTTGTCCACGATTCCACGGTGTTTCCAATCGTCACGGGACCTTGGCTCCCGAATGGCAACCTATCCAAGTGGATTGCCCCGATCACCGACTCCAGCACGGCGTCCGGGGGTGATTATACCTACCGGACCCAATTTGACCTGACGGGATTTGATCTGGCGACGGTCGTGCTGCAGGGCGGGTGGGCGACGGATAACCTGGGGACGGACCTGAAACTCAATGGCATCAGCACGGGCCTGATCAATACCGTCCAATTCACCGGCCTCACCCCGTTCATCCTGAACACCGGTTTTCAGCCGGGCACGAACACCCTGGAATTCCTCGTGAACAACAGTGATGCGGTCATGGGAGCCACCGGCCTCCGGGTGGAAAACCTCCGGGTGGGCGCCCGCCCGAAGGTCATCGGATCGCCCCGGCTCAACATCCGCCGGGACGGTGAGACCGTCGTCGTCTCCTGGCCCACGACGGCGACCGGTTACAGCCTTTTCATGAACAGCGTCGTGGCCACGAACGGATGGTTGACCGTGACCTTGCCGGTGGCCCAGGTGAATGGCACCAACGAGGTCACATTGGGTACCGCCAGCACCGCCACGTTTTTCCGGTTGGAGCGATGATCGGACTCCGGTCTTCGTCGCCTGCAGAATCTGTGTAACCTCACCGGGAGGAAGACGCAGGAAGCAGGCAACATGACTCCCGGTACCGATCCGTGCCCGAAATGTGGATCCGTGATCCCGGCCGAAGCGCCGTTGGGCCTTTGTCCGCATTGCGTCCTGGCCCATGTCGCCACCCCCACCGAGGGGGGGCGCACCACCGCCCCGCGCCTGGATCCTCCGTCCCGTGAAGCCGTCGCCGCGGCGTTTCCCCAACTCGAGATCCGGGAACTCATCGGCGCGGGCGGCATGGGTTTCGTCTACGAGGCGCGTCAGCCCAAGCTCGACCGTCGTGTGGCCCTGAAACTCCTGCCCACCCGTCCCGGCTCCGATCCGGCTTTTGCCGAACGATTCCACCGCGAGGCACGGTTTCTGGCCCGGCTCAACCACCCGAACATCGTCGCCGTTTATGATTTCGGCCAATCCGGGGACTTCTGCTGGCTGATGATGGAATTCGTCGATGGCGTGAACCTTCGGCAGGCCATGCGCGCCGGTCGCTTTTCCCCGGCCGCCGCCCTGGCGCTCGTGCCCAAGATCTGCGAGGCACTCCAGTTCGCCCACGACCAGGGCGTGTTGCATCGCGACATCAAGCCGGAAAACATCCTGCTCGACACCCGTGGCGGAGTGAAGATCGCCGATTTCGGAATCGCGAAACTGGTCGGGGACGAGCGGACGGATCTCACTCTCACGGCCAGCGGTGCGCGGCTCGGCACCCCGCATTATATGGCGCCCGAACAGATCGAGCGACCGTCGGAAGTGGATCATCGCGCGGACATCTTTTCCCTGGGCGTGGTCTTCTACGAACTCCTCACCGGCGAACTCCCGCTGGGCCGGTTCGCGCCACCGTCGACGATGTCGTCCGTGGATCCGAAGGTGGACGAAGTGGTCTTCCGGGCCTTGGCGAAGCGCCGGGAATTGCGTCAACAGAGCGCCGGTGAAGTGAAAACCCAAGTTGAGGGAATCAACACCCCGCTGCCGTCCTCCACGCCGCCGTTCGTTGGCGAAACGGGCGTCGAAGCCGGCGGCGCTCCGGCAACCCCATCGGGGATTCTCGCCCGGCTCAATCCGGACATGAAACCACTGGTGTTCATAGGTCTGGGCGTGGGAATCGTCGTGATGGCCGCCTCCCTGGTGGCGATGCTGGTGGAACTGGGGGGGATCCTGCGCGGAATGTTGCGGGGAGGAGGATTTCTTGCGGTGCCCGTGATCGTGGGCGGTGTGCTGGCCGTCGGGGCCTTAAGTCGCATGGGTTGGCGACGGCGCGAGCTTCTCCTGGTGCCTTTGGGATTGGGTCCCGATCTGCCGACGCGCGGTGACCGTTGGCTGCGATATCTGGTCGCAGCAGGGATTCCACTCCTGGCCTTTTGCCTGATCGGCCAGTTGCTCCTTGGAGTGGTCTTTCCGCTGGCCCGCGTTTTCGGCCCCGAGTTTGCCTTCCTGCTGCTGGTCGCCCTGGTCGGTGGGTTCGTGTTCGTCCTGCCGGGGCGGCGACACGCCAACGATCCGCTGCCGGATGGCATCGCTGCCGCGGCGGCCCAACCCTGGATGCGGCGCGCGGGGTTCTGGTTCCTGCTCGCCGGGGGCGTGGCGATTGTGCCTTCGATCCTGAGTTGGCGGTCCGAGATGCGGGTCTTCCATTCGGGCACCCTGTTGTTGTTCTCTGGCATCGCGTTCTTGATGCAGCGTCCGCTCTGGCGTCGGATCGGCCTGTTCACCGCCGCCCTCGGTTTGGCGCAGAGCTTTTTCTCCAACCTCTATGTGGTGGTGGTCGCCTCGCACGGTCTGCTGCCCCCCGGTTGGTCTTATGGCATCCCGGGGATTCCGCACAGTGGCGTGCTGGCGGCCGGACTCGGTCTGGCCCAGAGCGCGGCGTTCGCACTGGCTTTGTGGCTGCTCGTCCGGGCCGATTTCCGTACGGCGTGCGGATTGCCTTTTCCAAAACCCCGGCGGCAGTTGCTGGAGCGCGGAATCATCGGAGGCCTGGCGGCGTTGATGCTGTTCTCGTTTTTCGCCCTGCTCTTTCTCCGGCATCCCGCCGATGACCTGGTATCGATGCCCGAACCGGAGGTGATCATCGCTGCTACCACCCAGGCGCCGACTCCGATTGAGGAGACGGTGCCCTCAGGATTGGTGAAGCCCGTGCCAATCAAGTCAGTAATCTCTTGGATCCAAGTCGCACCACCACCGGGCCAACTCACCTATCTGACGGTGATATTCTGGAGTAATGGGGTCCCGGTGGCATTGCCGGGGCAAGGTGCGCTCATCGGATCCAGAAGGCCGGCCGCCGTCGCCCCTCAGACGATCAATTGGGAACTCCAGCGCGGGGATGAGCCCGGCGTCTGGCAACTTTCCACCGCCCTCCTTCCCGGCATCGGTCCCACGGGTACCGCTGCCCGCCTCGTGACGCCGCCCGACGTTGTGTTGGAAGGCGTGGCGACGGGCGAGGACATTGCTTCCGCCCCGGGTGAGAGGCTCCGTCGCTGGCTCTACCTCCCGGCCGGTGTGCTCCATGACCTCGTGCCGGCTAACCCGCCCGTGAACCCGGCATGGGGTGTCAGTGTGGACATCGAGCCCGCGTATTGGGTCGACCGACGGACCGGGGAAACCTCGATCGATCGGCTTCGGCACCTGAAGTTGATCGAGGCGGGACACACGATCATCTTTCCCAAAACGGGCAGTGCCGCCCTGCTTTCAGAGGGCAGCCTCGCCGCCGCCTTTCGGTTGGCCCGGAAAGAGGATTACAAGGGCGCCCTGGCCGCCCTCGACGAGCTCATGCCCGAGGCCCTGGCGAATCGGGAAGGGCGACTGCTCTTCCGTTTGGATGATTCCGCCTATGAAATGAAAGGGGATCTCGATCGCCGTTTGCTGGCCTTGAAAGCGATTTTCGCCGCCCGTTGTCGGGACGCCGAAAAGCTCAGCGAAGCACAGTCGGCGGGGGGTTCCCTGTGGCCGCCGGACGGGGGACTCGAACTCTATGATATCTGGCTGGACCATTTTGCCGGGGGATCGGACATGAGATCGGAGTGGGTGTGGGTGAAGACTTCGGATTTGTTGCCATTGCAACCGGGCGTGAAGATCCCGGTCACCGTGAGTCGGCGGTATAAGGATCACACCAGCCCGGACTCCACCAACATCATCACCGGCAATTGGCTGATTCCCCGATGACCGGCTCATCGCCGACACCCCGGCCGACGCCGAACGCCGTCTTCGCCCCGACGCGCTGGACGTTGGTGCAGCGTGCGCGGGGTGCGACGCCGGAGGCCCGGGCCGCGCTCAGTGAATTATGCGAGGCCTACTGGCAACCGGTGTTCCGATTCCTCCGTCGCGAGGGGCGCGATGAGGATACGGCACGTGAGTTGACCCAGGGTTTCTTCGCACATTTGCTCGGGCGCGGTGACATCGATGCCGCGGACCCGGCGCGCGGCCGGTTCCGGACGTACCTGCTCGGGGCCGTGAAGCATTATCTGGCCGACCTTCGCCGACGCGAGGGCCGTCTCAAGCGTGGTGGCGGCGACCTCGGGGAATCCTTGGACGCAGGGACCGACACCTCGCCCGGCCTCCAATTGCCCGATCATTCGGCGGTCGTGCCTGACAGTTATTTCGATCGTGAATGGGCGTTGGCCGTCATGGCGCGTGCGTTGTCGGCTCTCCAAGCGGAATACGCCGGGGCCGTGAACCCGGAGCAGTTCGACGTGCTCAAACCGTGGTTGGTGGGCGAGACCGAGGCCTTGTCGCAAGGGGACGCCGCCCGACGATTGGGGATGACCGAGGGGGCGTTGAAGGTGGCGGTCCATCGTTTCCGCCGTCGTTTTCGCGAACTCGTGCGACGGGACATTGCCCAGACCGTGGGGGATGTGCCGGCCGTGGCGGAGGAGCTGCGGTACCTGGTGGAGGTGCTCCGATCGGGATTCGGAGATCGGAGATCGGAGATCGAAGATCGGAAATAGATTGGAAACAATCGGCCGAATCCAAGCTGTCTCCGAACCCCGATCTTCGATCTTCGATCTTCGAACCCCGATCTCCGATCTTCGAACCCCGATCTTCGAACCCCGATCTCCGATCTCCGATCTCCGATCTCCGATCTCCGACTCAAAGCGTGGGTCCGAGGATCCAGGGTGCGAATTCCTCGTCGCCCAACCCTTGGAGCTCGCTCTTGGTCCGGCGGCCCCCCGCCACGGCCACGATCTCCTCAAAGATGCGCTCACCCACCTTCTCCACACTCTCTGTGCCATCCAGGATCGTGCCGGCATTGAGGTCCATGTCGTCCCGCATCCAGTCATAGAGCGTGGTGTTGGTGGCGACCTTGATACAGGGCATCGGCTTGCATCCGTACACGCTGCCACGGCCGGTGGTGAAAACGCCCACGTTGCATCCGCCGCACACCAGGCCCGTCATGCTCACGGGATCGAACCCCGGCGTGTCCATGAAGGCGAATCCCGGCGCGGTGATCGGTTCGGCATACTGATACACGGCGCTCAGCGGGGCCTGACCGCCCTTCGCCAGGGCACCCAGGCTCTTCTCATAGATCGTGGTCAGCCCGCCGACCTTGTTGCCCACACTGGGATTGTTGTCGATCGACGCACCATGAAGACGGGCGTGCGCCTCCCACCACCGGATTTGTGCGACCAGTTTCTCGCCGATCTCACGGGTGAGTGCGCGGCGTGTCAGCAGGTGTTCCGCCCCATAGATCTCCGGGGTCTCGGCCAGCACGCTCGCCCCGCCGTGTCGGACCAATTCGTCGCTGGCCACGCCCAGTGCGGGGTTGGCGGTGATCCCACTGGCCCCGTCCGACCCACCGCAATTCATCGCCAGGATCAGCCTGCTCAGAGGCATCGGTCGGCGGCGCAACGCGGCGGCGGCCGGCAACAACTTCACCACGGCCGCCACCGCGGCATCAATCGTGCGCCCGATCCCGCCCAGGGTCTGGATGTTCATGACCGCTGGTGCCTGTTCGTCCGGTGCCAGTTGGTCGAGTTGGAAATCCTTCACCAACCGTCCGGTCTGATTCACCTCGCAACCGAGGCCGATGAGGACATAACCCGTGATGTTCGGATGCCGTGCGATACCGGCCAGCACGCGTTGCAGCAACCGGGTCGGCTCGTTGTCCGGCATCGCGCAACCGCTCTTGTGGGTGAACGCGACCACGCCATCAACCCCGGGGAAGTCACGCGACAGCTCCGGCCCGCGGAATCGTTCGGCGACATATTTCGAGACGGACGCGGAACAGTTCACGCTGGAAATGATCGCTATATAATTCCGCGTGCCGGCCCGGCCGCCGGGACGGGGGAAACCGGAGAAGGTCCGCACGACGTCCGTGGCCAGGGGTGGCAGAGGCCGGACATCGGTGCCGAATTCATAGTCCCGCTCAAAATCGCGCACGATCAGGTTGTGCAGGTGGACGTGGTCGCCCGGAAGGATCGGGCCGTGGGCGAAGCCGATGATCTGCCCGTATTTCCGGACGGGCGCGCCGTCCGCAACCGCATGGACGGCCACCTTATGACCCCGCCCCACGTCACGGGTCAACGTGAGTGTCCCGTCGTCAACCTGGAGCTCGGTGCCGGCCGGGATGGGTTGTTTCGCGACGGCGACATCGTCTTCGGGACGCAGGCGCACGGCGACCTGGGAGAGCGGAATCACGGGGCCATGATGACCAAGGCAATACCAGAGTATAGGCCCGAATCAGGCCCGCTCAGCGACGCGCTCCAGGATCACGTCGGGCAGGTGGGGTTCATTCCCGATGCTGCGGCTGTACCACACCCAGCGGTCGTGCTTGCGCATCGGGTTGGGCCAGGTCGGTTGACCCGATCGCAACCGGGCCTGCACGGTTTCGACCGGTTCGCCCAACATGACCGGAATGTCTTCAAAGCTGTGCAAGCCGTCACTGATGAAGAAGGGCACCATCACGATGTTTCCCGTCTGGGCCAGCGCATGGCAGTCGCCGATCCGCGGGTCCTCCTCCATGAACACCCCATGCACATCGTGGAACCGGCCGGTCCCGCGGAGCAAGGTCACCTGCCGTTCGATTGCCTGCCGCGATTTTTCGTTGTTGCCCGTGCCGTGCCCGGCAATGAACAACGAAACCTCGCCGGGACGGGGCGCTCCGGACGGCGTCGGGTGTTGTCGCACGATGTCGACCGCCCGACGTTCCAAGACACCGGTCATCGAGTCGTGGGTGCCGACGGGTCCGCAGTAATGGATCTTTTGGCCGCCCCGTTGCTGGACGCGTGGGAAGTCTGTCTCACCGGTCTGGCACAGGCCGAGTTCGCGGGGGATCACCTCTTCGGTGAAGTAGCCTTCGCTGATGAACAGCGGGACCACGAAGACCCGCGGCAGCCAGGCACCGCGCAACACCCCGGAAATCCCCGGTTCCTGTTTCCAGAAACATTCCAGCACCTGGCCGAACACGCCGCGCCGTCGCAGTTCGTCGGCATGCTGATGGGTGGGTGCGGCTGAATCGGCGTTGATCGTCGAACCATGCCCGACCAAAACGAGCGTCGCGTCCTGGTAGGAGGTGGCCACTTTCAAGCCTTCGCCGGCGGATCGACAAACCGCCATTTCCCCGGCGCCAGATCCCCGAGTTCGTAGCTGCCGAATTGCACCCGGTGCAACCGCACCACCAGCCAACCCTGGCCGGAGAACATCCGCTTCACCTGGTGGAAACGCCCCTCCGTGAGTTCCAATCGGGCGGTGCAGGTTCCCGTGAGCTCCAACTTCGCCGGGGCACACGGCCGGTCATCACCCGGGAGCAACAGCTTGCCGCTGGCGAATTGCTCCACCAGCAGGGCGTCCAAAGGTTGATCGACCGTCACCTCGTAAATCCGCGGGACATGCTGTCGGGGCGCGGTCCAGCGATGCACCAGATCCCCGTCATCGGTCATGATCAGCAATCCGGTGGCGTCCTTGTCGAGCCGTCCGACCGAGGTGACCGGCGGGTTGCGATCGGTCCAACGACGCGGCAGGGCGTCGTAAATCGTCTGTTCATCCCCTTCGTCATGGCTGCACACGTAACCGGCCTGTTTGTGGAAGAGGGCGACAATCCCGTCCGGTTGGTCGGGGGGTTCGCCGTCGATGAGGATCCGGGCGGGATCGACCCGCTCGTCCGGGCTGTGCATGGGTTGGCCATCGACGGTCACGCGGCCGCGCTTGAGCCAGACGCGGGCGTCGCGTCGGCTGCAGTAACCACAGGCTGAAAGCAATTGATCGAGGCGCCGGGGGCGCGGAGATGCCATGGGACATCCTAGCGCCTTGCCCCGGGCCAAAGCAATGGAGGCCGCTGGGGGCAGCGGAGCTGCGGAGCTGCAGAGCCGCAGTGGTCAGGGGTCAGGGGTCAGGGGTCAGATATTCACCGGCGAGTGGATCGGCGGCCGGGGTTCCCGGATGGCGAAAAGCCTCGGCATTCTGATCTTCTGAGGCTCTGAAGCTCCGCCGTTCTGCCGTTCCTGCCGTTCGGCAATTGCCGGCAAGGTCGCCATTTCGCGTCCCACGCTGGTGCCGTAGGCTGGCCCCGCCATGAAGGAAGCCTACATCGCCGCCAAGGAACGCTGGGCCCGCAAGATGGCGGGCCAGGAGAAACCGCTGGTGCGTTCCGAGGATCGTTTGCCGCCCGGCCAGCGGCAGGTGTTCAACTGGCCGGTGCTCGACCTCGGCGTCAAACCCGAGATTCCCACCGACCGCTGGGAACTCCGGATCGGTGGTCACGTGGAAAACCCGGTGACGCTCCGGTGGTCCGACTTTCTCGCGTTGCCGCAATTCCGCGATGTCTCGGATTTTCACTGTGTGACCACGTGGAGCCAGTACGACATGGCTTGGGACGGCGTGGCTTTCTTCACGCTCGCAGACTTGGTCCGTCCGAAGCCCTCGGCCACGCACGTGTTCTTCAAGAGCCACGACGGCTATAGCACGAACAACCCGATCGGCGCGTGCCTGGATGACGACGTCTTGGTGGCCCATTCCTGGAACGGGCAGCCCCTGCCGGTGGAACACGGGGGTCCGGCCCGCGTCATCCTGCCCAAGCGGTATGCCTGGAAGGGCGCCAAATGGATCCGGGAAATCACGTTCCTCGATCGCGACATTCTCGGGTTCTGGGAGGTGCGCGGCTATTCGAACACTGCGGATCCCTGGACCGATGACCGTTTTTCCTGAACGGAACCGATTCCGTTCAGACCCGTTGCTGGTTTTCGACCCAGCGGACCGCCTCACGGACCAATCCGGGGGAATCCTTGACCGAAAGCTTTTCTTTCAGGTGCGCGCGATGGGTTTCGACCGTCTTGATGCTGAGGTTCATCTGCCCGGCGATCTCGCGGGTGCCGAGTCCCTGGCCGATGAATCGGAACACCTCAAATTCACGGTCGCTCAGGCCGGAAACCTTCGGCCCGGGCGATCGGGAAGTGCGGCCACCCAGGGATTCCAAGATCTCGGTGCTGACCGTCGGGCTCACCGATATCTGGCCGGCAAGGACGGTGCGGATTGCCTCCATCACGGCCCGGCCACCGGCGGATTTCATCAGGTAACCGCGGGCTCCGGCGCGAAGGGCCCGCTCCGCATAGAGGCCCTCGTCATGCATCGAGAGCACCAGGGTTGGAACCGTCGGATGGGACACGGCCAGGTCCTTGATGAGGTCCAGGCCACTGCGCCCGGGCAGGCTCAGGTCGACCAGCACCAGATGGGGTTGGAGGCGGTCGATCGCGGCGCTGGCAGCGGCGGCGGTCTCGGCCTCGCCGCAGACCTCCAAGTCGGCCTCGAGCGCGATCATCGCTGCGAGCCCCTGGCGCGTGATCGGGTGGTCATCGACCAGCAGAATGCGGCGGACGGCGGCGTTTTTCGGGTGCGGACGTTTCATTGCTGGGATGGGATTGGGTCGCTAGGCCGGAACCGGAAAGGAGGTGGACGGAGCAGCCGATGGTGACGCCTCCCGCAGGTTCGTTGCCCACCACCAGGGAGCCTCCGATCACGCCGGCACGATATTGCATGATGCTGAGTCCCATTCCGGAATGCTTCCGCTTGGGTCGGACAGGAAATCCCCGGCCGTTGTCCCGCACACACAGGTGGATGTGGTTGCCTGTGCCGATGAGGCCGATCTCGATGCGATCGGCCTTGCCATGCTTCAAGGCATTGCTCACGGCCTCTTGGGCGATCCGATACAGGTGGGTCGAAATCTCGCTGTTCTCGACCAACACCGGGCCGGGACAACGGAATTCGACCCCGACCTGAAAGTGGCGGCGGGTGCGCACCGCGAGTTCCTCCAGAGCCGACATGAGCCCGTCAGGTTCCAGTCCGACGGGCGACATCCCATGCGAAAGATCGCGGGTGTGTTCGGTGGCTTCACGGATCAGCCGCGCGATCTCATCGGCGGCGGCGGCTTCGGTGCGTCGGGCCTTGGTCAGGCGCTGGGCCAGGGTCTGGCTGAGGAATTCGATCCCGGCCAATTGCTGGCAAAGATCGTCGTGCAGGTCGCGTCCGATCCGCTGCTGCTCAGATTCGCTGACGCGCAGGACTTCGGCCTGAAGCCGTCGACGGGCCGTGATGTCGCGGACGATGCCGGCATAGAGCCGGCGCCCGCCCGCCGAGAATTCGCCCACGGAGAGATCGATGGGAAAGACGGTGCCGTCACGACGTTGTCCGAAGACCTCGCGCCCGATCCCGATGACGCGGCGTTGTCCGGTGGTTTTGTAATGGGAGAGGTAACCGTCGTGCTGCCCCCGATACGGTTCCGGCATCAGGGTCTTGATGTTCTTCCCGGCCAGTTGGGCGGCGGTCCAACCGAACATTCTCTCCGCCGCGGGGTTCACCGCGTCGATGAGTCCGCCTTCATCGATCATGATGATGCCTTCGACGGCGGTGTCGAAGATGGCGCGGAGACGCGCCTCGCTTTCGCGGAGCGTGGCGAGGTCCTCTGAAGCTGGGGGGCGCTTCTTCATGCCGGGGCCGTGATCCGGTTGCGGCCACCGGGCGGCCCGGGTAATGGCGTGCGGACGGTGAGATGGCAAGCCCGGTCTGGCGACTTTCGGTCGGGCGCGGTTCAACCGACCGCCAGCCTGCCCCGGTAGGCGGTCGGGGCTTTGCCGACAATCCGGCGGAACACCCGATTGAAGTGGGTGAGCGACTGGAACCCGACCTCGTAGGCGATCTCGCTCACCCGGAGGTTGGGATTGAGGAGCAGTTCCTTCGCACGTTCCACGCGGAGTCGGGCGACGAAGTCGGTGAAATTCAGCCCGGTGTATTTGCGGAAGGATTTGCAGAAATAAAACCGGCTCATGTTGACCGCCTTGGCGACGTCCCCCAACGACAGTTCCTCGGTCAGATGTTCCGCGATGAACAGCTTGGCCCGGGCGATCGCGGGAGGTTCGGCGTTGGCCTGTCGGATCGCGAGTTGGTTGGACGCATTCCCCAATTGCTCGGCGAAGGTGTTGAGCAGGCGCAGCGCGCCCTCGTATTGCTTCTTCGCCACACACGGCGAGTTCAGCCACACCTTCTCGAATTGGTCCCGATCCCCGGGGATTTTCAGATCGTCCAGCTTGGCCCGGACCTTGTTGAACCCGTTTTTCGTCAGGGGTCGCAAGGCCACCTGTCCGGTCTGGAGATACCCGATGATGTGGTCGCCCAGCTTCACCGGCACGGCCGAATCCGAGAGTCCGGCGAAACACGTGCACGTCGAGGGGTTGCCGTCGGCTTTCCCGGTCAACTCCTGCTGCACCTGCAGGCACGCCGCGCAACTGCGGCTTTGGGCCGCCATCAGCGCGCAGAAGGGGTTGCGGTGCGGGTTGTCCTTCTGGGCCACCTGCCATGCGTCCGGGGATCGCAGGGTGAGCGGCAAACCGGTCGCGTCCCCGAACGCCCGCTCGTACTCGCGGTAGAGCTTGGAGTTGGTCAGGGTTTCAATCACGTTATCTTTCGAGGTCATGGGGTGAACCTTTGTTGCTTTGACGGAAGCCAAACTACGCTAAGCCCTCCCCTCCTGATATTCGGATGAACCCTGATTGTGGGCGTCCCAAGTCCCGGGAGGGGATCGGGGAAACCCCGAGCCTCCCGTCAGCAAAAAAAGGCCGGTCGGGCGACCGGCCATGGAGCCACGCGGGCCGCCCCCCGGGACTCAGCCCGCGGCCGTCAGCTGTCAGCCGTCACGGTTTCCCCGGCTTGACCTTCGTCCACCGACCCGACTTCGCCGAATTCAACACCGCATCCACGACGTAATCCGTGGCCAGGCCGTCGCGGAAGTTCGGTCGGGCCGCCTTGCCGGTGTCGAGGCCTTGCAGAAAATCCGCCACCTGGTGCACGAAACTGTGCTCGTACCCGATTTGGAGTCCCGGCACCCACCAGTTCTTCAGGTACGGATGATCGCCATCCGACACATGGATCGAATTCCACCCCCGCACCCGGCTCTCGGTCTTGTGATCGAACCATTGGAGCCGGTGCAGATCGTGCAAATCCCAGCGGAACGAGGCGTTTTCACCATTGATTTCCAAGGTGTACAGCGCCTTGTGCCCCCGGGCATAGCGCGTGGATTCGAACAGCCCGAGCGAGCCGTTGTTGAAGTGGCACAGAAAGGCGCACGCGTCGTCGATCCCCACCTTCTCCACCTTGCCGGTGAGCGTGTGCTTGCGCTCCTTGATGAAGGTCTCGGTCATCGCCGTGACATCCTTGATCCCGCCGTTCAACCAGAGGGCGGTGTCGATGCAATGGGCCAGCAAATCGCCGGTGACCCCCGAACCCGCCGCCTTCACGTCCAGTCGCCATAACGCCGTGCCGCCTTGGGGCAACTCGGGGCTGATCGTCCAGTCTTGGAGGAAGTTCGCCCGGTAATGGAAGATGCGGCCCAACCGGCCCTCGTCGATGAGTTGCTTGCCCAGCACCACCGCCGGACAACGCCGGTAATTATACCAGACCATGTTGGCCACCTTGGCCTTCTCGACCGCCGCCACCATCTTCTCCGCCTCCTTCGGGTTCATCGCGAGCGGCTTCTCGCACAGGATCATCTTGCCGGCCTTCGCCGCCGCCATCGCGATCTCCGCATGCAGGTTGTTCGGCACCGCGATGTCGACCAGGTCGATGTCTTCACGCGCGATCAGCTTGCGCCAGTCGGTCTCGACGGATTTGTAGCCCCAGCGGGTGGCGAAATCCTTGACCTTTTCCAAGTCCCGTGCGCAGACGGCCTGCAGCACGATCTCATGGTCGGAATCGAAGAAGTGGCCGACCTTGGTGAAGGCGTTGGAGTGGGCGCGGCCCATGAAGCCGTAGCCGATGAGCCCGATGCGGATCTGTTTTTTGGCCATAAACGGGAGGGCAGGGTAGGGAATTGGGGTTGCGGATGGCGAGTGGCGAGTGAGGGGACTTTTTACAACAAAGGGGACGAAGGGTGCAATTCTTGGATGCCAGTCCCTGTACCGTTTCCCGATCGTCCCTCAACCCCCAAAGTCCAGGGATTCGGCCCGCATCGCCAGGACGATCGCCACGGCACAAGGCACCAGCAAGGCCACGACCGGGGCTGCCGGATGGGTGCTGCCGGACCAGTGACGAAGGGGTGGGACGCGCAGGAGCAGCAGGGCGCAGGGGGCCAGGGCGACCAAGGCGAAACTCGCATTTGGGACCTCGCTGAAGGTGTTGGTCGCGCCGCCGAGCAGCAGCGCCGGGAAGAAAAGCGCCGGCGCCCCGCAGACTCCCATCAGGTCCAGTTTCCGGAGGATCGCCACGGCCCCCACCCCGCACAGGCTCGACGTCATCAGCACCGCCAGATCCGAGAATCGCGCGGAATGGGCGTAGATCAGCACCCCTGCCGCCGCGCCACCCCACGGGATCACCAAGGCCAAAAGTGGGCTCGGAGGGACCCCCTTGTTTCCCAAACGATGCAACGCCTCCCAATTGAGAACGGTCACGGCCGCCAGCAGCAGGACGGTCCCCAGACGCATCAGGATCGGACCGCCCGGGGTCAGCCACGCCGCGCCGAGCGCCGCGGTGCCCACCCGGATGGGGAGTTCCCAACGTCCACCCGCCCGTGCGGAAAACAAGAGCGCGAAAACCCCGCCGCCCAGCGTCAACAGGGAGGCGGGAAACAGACTGGACCATCCGGGTTCTAACGATCCCCAAGGCAACAGTTCACGGAAAAAATTCCCGGCGGCCAATCCGGCGGCGAGGGCCAGCGCCGTCCCCGCCATCCGGGCCCTGGCCGAGGGGGTCACCCGGCCAATGCCCGCCATCAACACCCCGCCGGCGACGAAACTGGGCAGCAGCAGGGAAACCAGCAGCGACTGCACGAGGGGCCACGGCGGCAACGGAGGCATGCGGTCGTTTCCCGGGTCACTTACCTTTCACTTCGATCGTCATCTGGACCTCCTCGTTGACCTTGTCCTTGCCGTAAGTGATGTCCCATTCGCTGCGGTTGAGGATGAATTCACACACCACCGTCGGGACATTGTTCACGAAATCGATCCGTGCCGGGAACGAGATCGCATGGGTCTTGCCGTGCATCGTCAGGTCACCGGTCACGAGGTAGCCCTCCTTCGCCGGTTTGATGCCCGTGGACACAAACCTGGCTTCCGGGAAGCGCTTGGCGTCGAAGAAATCGGGGGACTTGAGATGCGCTGTCAGTTTCTCGGTGTCGGTGGTGATCGACCCGACGTCGATGGTCACCTGCAGTTTCGCCTGGGTGGCGTCGCCATTCACGGAAAGGGTGCCCGTGAGCTTCGGGAAGCTGCCCAGATGGTGGCCATCTTTCTTGGTGCCGATGAACTTCACCACGGTGTTGGTGCCCGAGAGCTTGAATTCAGCCGCGGGGAGCCGGGCACCGAGGAGAAGGGAAGAGGCGATGAGGAGCGGGAAGGCGATTGCTTTCATGGAGGGATGGATCGACCCCGATAGGCTAGGAACCGGAAGTGCCGCTGACAAGCGCAGGACGGGCGCAGGACGGGCTTCCATCCGGCCCCGGGCGCATCTGGGCATCGTGGGAAGCCGGGCCATGGGAGAAGCGGGGCGGGTAGGAAAACCCTATCAGGGCGGTCGCGACAGCTCCGGGGGGGCGGGTTTTCTTACCCGCCTTCCCACCATGCCCAGATGCGCCCTCCGGCCCCTTGGGAACTCCCCTCGCAACCCGGACGCCACCCACGCCCGACCGGCGGGCAACCGGGTGTGAAGATCTGCCAAGAAGTGGGTCGCAAGGCGGAACCGGGTGGGAGCAGAGTGCATTCGGTGGGTTGCCAGAAGTGCGGATAACTCAACTTTGGGAATGCCATGATCCGGTACGCGAATCCGTGGATCAACGGGAGAGGGTTGGCGCTGGGCGTCGCCATGGCCTTTTCAATGGCGCCAGTCACCGGCCCTCTGGCGGCCGCCGACGGCATCCAGACGGCGGGCGATATCCTGCAATACGTTCTGCCTGTCACGGCGGGGGGACTCACCCTCGCCCACCGGGACGGCACGGGAACTTTGCAGTTGGGGGAGTCATTGGCGCTGACCATGGGGGTGACTTACGCGCTCAAATACACCGTCCAGGAGCCACGACCGAACGGCGGTGGGGAATCGTTCCCGTCGGGGCACACGTCCATTTCCTTCTCCGCGGCGGAATTCATGCGCAAACGCTACGGTTGGCAATACGGGGTGCCGGCCTATGCGGCGGCTGCGTTTGTCGGATACAGCCGGTTGGAATCGCGCCAGCACCACCTGCAGGATGTCATGGCCGGAGCCGGCATCGGCATCCTGAGCAGTTACATCTTCACCCGGCCGTTCCATGGTTGGGACGTGAGCCTGGAGGGGGATTCCAAGGGGTTCGCCGTCCGTTTGGCCCGGAGTTTCTGAATGGGTGATCCCGACGGAAACGGGCGATTCGGATCGGCACGGGTGGAGTCCCGCCAGATTGTGAAGGCTCCAGGAGGAGCGGTGGGGAAGGAGTTCGGTCTCGGGTCCCCAGCGGTCCGGCATCATGGTTTTCCCACCAGGGGATTCCGTGTCTTGAGTTGCGGGAACGCTGAGAAGTCGCGGTCTGCGGTCCAAAGTTCGCCCACGCCGTGGTGAAGGCAGAGCGCGGCAATCCGGGCGTCGTGAATGCGGGCGCCCGCCAGTTGCGCGGATATGGCCAATTCGCTGAGCCTGGCGAAATAGCCGGGGCCTTCGGACAAAAGCTGGAGGCCGGGCGAGGCCATTATCGAATCAAGAAAACCCAGCGCCTGCGCGAGGCTTGATGCGGGTTTATAGATCTTCGGGTGGGTCGTCACGCTGATGAATTCGTGAACGCAAGGCCAGGGAAGAGCCCAGGCGGATGCGCCTTCGAAGAGGGGTCGCAAGGCCGCAAGGGCGGCCTGATGGTCCGGTGCAGTTCCCCGATGGGCAAAGACCAGCAGATTGGTGTCGATGGCGATCATTTGGGATGGCCATGGTAGATTTCATCACGGATCTGGTCCCAAGTCGCGTTTTTGAATCCCTCGGTCAAGCCCCCGCCGTGAACCACGACCGGTTTCCACTTCCATTTCGCAGGCCCGGACTGCTTCTCCTTGAGCACCATTCGCAGACCCTGCTCGGTGAGGGCGCGAAATGTCGTCTTCTCCCGGCGCGCGAGTGCCTGCGCCCGCCCGAACAGGTCGTCGGCGATCTCAATGGTCGTCTTCATGATATGGCCACCCATACTCGATTGGTTCCCGATGGGATGCAAGTGTCGCTGGAAGCCTGCCGTCTCGGCGCGGGACCGCGGCAGCCAACCCGCTTGCCTCCGGATGGCCGGCCCTTACGGTCCGACCCGATGACCGGGCGCTTTGAATTGGTTTCGGAATATTCCCCCGCCGGGGACCAGCCGGCGGCGATTGCACAGTTGTCGCGCGGGTTGGACGCGGGACGGAAACACCAGGTGCTGCTGGGCGTCACCGGCTCGGGCAAGACCTTCACGATCGCCAACGCCATCGCCCACATCAACCGGCCCACCCTGGTCATCTCCCACAACAAGACCCTCGCCGCACAGTTGTATTCCGAGTTCAAACACTTCTTCCCCAACAACGCCGTCGAGTACTTCGTCAGTTACTTCGATTATTACCAACCGGAGGCCTATATCCCGCGGACCGACACCTTCATCGAGAAGGATTCGGCCATCAACGACGACATCGAGCGCCTGCGCCTGAGCACGATGAACAGCCTGCTGTCACGGCGCGATGTGATCGTGGTGGCCAGTGTGTCCTGCATCTACGGCATCGGGAGCCGGGAGGATTACGAGGACATGGTGATCCCGTTGCGGGTGGGGCAGTCGGTGGGCCGGGACCCGCTGTTGTCCCGGTTGGTCGAGTTGCAGTACAGCCGCAATGATTATGCCGTGGAGCGGGGCCGGTTCCGGGTGCGGGGCGACGTGGTGGAATTGCATCCGGCCTATACCGAGGACGCCGTGCGGATCGAGTTTTTCGGCGAGGAGATCGAGCGGTTCACCCGGTTTGATCCCCTGACGGGCGACGCGTTGGAATCGTTGACGGCGCTGAACATTTTTCCGTGCAAACAGTTCGCCACCCCCCAGGAAAAGATCAACCGGGCGATGCTCTCGATCCGGGAGGAATTGGGGGACCGGATCGCGTCGTTCGAAAAGCAGGGCAAGCTGCTGGAGGCGCAACGGGTCAAGATGCGGACCGAATTCGACCTCGAGCAGATGCAGGAGATGGGCTTTTGCTCAGGCATCGAGAATTACTCCCGGCACATCGCCGCCCGTCCGCCGGGATCGCGACCGGGTGTGCTGCTGGACTTTTTCCCGGCCGACTACCTGTTGGTGGTGGACGAATCCCACGCGACGCTCCCGCAGATCGGCGGGATGCACGCCGGCGACCTGGCACGCAAGAAGGTGCTGGTGGATTATGGATTCCGCCTCCCAAGCGCACTCGACAACCGTCCGTTGAACTTCGAGGAATTCCGGAGCCTGGTGAACCAGGTGGTCTGCGTGAGCGCCACGCCGAGTGCCTTGGAACTCGGTTGGGCGGGACCGGACAACGTGGCGGAACAGATCGTCCGGCCCACCGGCTTGATCGATCCCGCCATCGTGATCAAACCGTTGAAAGGCCAGGTGGACGACCTGCTCGAGGAGATCCGGCGGGTCGTGGAGCACAAACAGCGGGTGCTGGTGACCACGCTCACCAAGCGGACGGCGGAGGAATTGACCGACTACCTGCGCGAACTCGGGGTCAACGTGCGGTACCTCCACAGTGAGATCGACGCCATCGAGCGGGTCGAGATCCTGCGCGCCCTGCGCCGCGGGGATTGTGATGTGCTCGTGGGGATCAACCTGCTCCGGGAGGGATTGGACCTGCCCGAAGTGTCGTTGGTGGCGATCCTGGACGCCGACAAGGAGGGGTATCTGCGGAGCGCGACCAGTCTCATACAAACCGCGGGACGGGCGGCGCGGCACATCAACGGGCGGGTGATCTTATATGCCGACGTGATGACCCAGAGCATCCAGAAGTTCATGGCCGTCTCCGAGTATCGGCGGGGCCGGCAGATCGCCTATAACAAGGAGCACGGAATCACCCCGCGGAGCGTGACCCGGACGGTGGAGGATGGACTCGGGTCCAGCCTGCAGGGACGCG
>JANYCC010000069.1 GCA_025360495.1 Verrucomicrobiota bacterium
CACCCCCACCAGCCAAGGTGTTCAGCATTTGGCGAAAGACGCCGACGAGGATTCTGCGGGATACCGGCCACGCCTGTGCCATATCATTCGATGTCCGTCAGATTGAGAACCGGGTGCGGAGAGCGCGAAAAGGATTTGCCCCCTCCATGACGACCACCACGATCTCACCGGCCCGGATCAACCGGCCAACGTGCAACCACATAATGATGGAACCCGAACAGACGCTGTCGGGAAAGCAAATCCCACACACCAGGAAGGGATTTGATGGCGCGTCGCCAGGCAGGCTGGTTCCGGGCCACACCGGTTCCGACGTAACCGTGCTGCTCAACGTCAAATCCGGCCTCCCGGATCAGTTGAAGCAGGTTTTCAAGTGCATATTCCCAGTAGTGGATCCCCTCGTACGAAATGACCCCGCCTCCGCCATCCAACTTCGGCATGGAGGCAAACTCGGCATTGCCCAGGAAATCGGCTGGCCGCGGAGCACCCGCAGGCTGTTTCCCAAGGTGCTCGGGTTCGGCGTCGTAAGGATCAACCGCCCGCCCGGCTTGAGCAGTCCGCCGATCGATCGGACCAGTCCGACCGGATGGTTCAGTATGTGCTCGATCACCTCGCCGAGGATTGCGACGTCGTAGGTTCCCTTGGGAATTGCGTCGAAGGGATCCAATCGGTTGAAGTTCGCCTCATAAAAGGGGGCATTCGCCTCCCCCATGATCCGGGTTCTTTCGGGCACCTGCTTCAGGCTGAGGGCGTCGATGCCAGCTGTTTCATAACCCAACTGGCCCAGCAGATAGGGCATGAATCCGTTGAAACAGCCCACGTCCATGACTCGCGCACGGCTTCCCGGGGGATGCCAGACAGCAATGTCACCCAGCATCCGCATCAACCGCGGCTTGTTCTCCTCCAGGTGGGTCCCGCCAAACCACGTGTCGTCCGGGTAGATGAGCTTCAACCGGCTCCAAGCCTCCCTGTGATTGACCACTGCGGACTTCACGGGAATAGCCTTCCCCCGGTCAACTTTTCATACGCCTCGAGATATTTTGCCTGGGTCCGCGCCACCACCTCGTCCGGTAGAAACGGTGCCGGCGGCGTCTTGTCCCAATCCAGGGTCTCGAGGTAATCGCGGACAAACTGCTTGTCGTAACTCGACTGTCCGCGGCCCGGCTCATAGCGGTCGGCCGGCCAGAACCGCGACGAATCCGGCGTCAACACCTCGTCGATCAGGATCAACCGGCCTTCGTGGAGACCGAATTCAAACTTCGTGTCGGCGATGAGGATGCCGCGCTTCCGGGCATGATCCCGCGCGAACCCGTATAACTTCAGGCTCAGGGCGCGCGCCTCCTCCGCGATCTCCCGTCCCACAATCTCGCCCGCGCGCTCAAAGCTGATGTTCTCGTCATGTCCCGTCTCCGCCTTGGTCGCGGGACTGAAGATCGGCTCGGGCAACTCGGCGGATTCCCTCAACCCGGCGGGCAACCGCAACCCACACACGGTCTGGGAGGCACGATATTCCTTCCAACCCGATCCGGCCAGATAGCCGCGCACCACGCACTCGATCGCCAACGGCTGGGCCTTGCGGACGATCATGCTGCGCCGCGCCAATCGGGCCGCATACGGCTGCAACACCGTCGGCAACGGATCCCCCGCGCGCGCCAACCGGTGGTTCGGCAGCCATGCCTCCGTCAGGTCGAACCAAAAATGGGAGATTTGCGTGAGCACCTCCCCCTTCCGTGGGATTCCATTCGGCATGATGCAGTCGAAGGCCGAAATACGGTCGGTCGCCACGAAAAGCAGGCGGTCGCCAAGGTCGAACACCTCCCGGACCTTCCCCGATTTCAGTCGGGTCAGGCCGGGGAGTTCCAGTGTCAGCAGGGTCGGATCAGGCATCGGGCGATAGGATAGACCGGTGGATCTGGTGCGGAAGGGCGGTTTTGTGATTCAGGCCGCCACGGGCGCCGGCCCCCAACTCTTTCTCAGCCGCCGGCAGAAATCCATCAGGGGGCGTTCGATATGGAGGTGAGCGAGCAACCCGATCGCGATCGAGATCCCGATCAGCAGGCCCGCACGCACGAGGTCGGGCAGGGGAACCTTATAGAGGAACGGCTCGGCGACGGCGAAGATGGGGAGATGAACCAGGTAAATCGAGTACGAGGCATCACCCAGTCGCACCAGCCAGGCTGGGACGGCCAGATTCCAGAGACTCTCGGCGGAGGTGACCCCGTGGATCAGCATCACGGCCACCGGACCGAAAGTGATGAGGGCGCCATATCGGATGTGGGTTTCGCCCACCGCAAACGGGTAGAGCAGCGTTCCGGCAAAGGCCCCGGCGAATCCCAACAGCAGGGCCGCCCCGGCGGTCCAACGGTTGAACTTTCCAGTCAGGTGGAGGTGGGCGCAGAGGACCCCCGCCGCGAACTCCAAGGTGCACGGATGAAACAGGTAGAGGACCGCCAGATAGAGGGCGCTCTTCGATTCGGTGGGTAGGACGTTGAGGATATCACCCCCCAGGAATCCGGCGGCGACCGTCGCGATCGCCAGGGTCACGGCGAGCGCGACGCGGGCGGGCAGCAGCAAGAGCAGTCCGAACAGGGCATAAAACCGGACCTCATGTCGCAGGGTCCAAGCGGTCCGGACGAAGGGAGGGATCGAGTCGGGAAGCAGGGTGACCGAAAGGAACATCACCTTGATTCCCGGCACACCGTCCGCTCTCCAGGGTGAGATCCGGGTCAGGAGATCAACGGCGCAAATGACCCAATAGAAGGGATAGATCCGGCTGAACCGACGCCATCCAAATTCCGCCGCCCGGCCCGGTTGCCCCACGTCCCCATGATGGATGTAATACATGATGAACCCGCTGAGGACGAAGAACACATCGACCCCCATGACCCCCGCATATCCGAAGGACCCCGGCAATACCTGGCGGAGGACACCCGTGACCGGGTCGCTCACCTCGCGGGCGTGCGCGAACACCACCAACACCGCGGCGACACCCCGGAGCGCCTGCAGTCCGTCAAGCCGTGTGCGCAACGCCATTTCAGCGCTGGATTCCGGCGTGGATCCGGGGACGGTGGTCGGGGCGGTGCAGGGAAAGGGGCTTCATCGGGGACCGGAACTCAAAACGGGGCTGCCACCGTCCTGCCGGCAACGATGGCTCGCTGCCGGGCAGGCCGGATCGATGCGATAATGGGGCAAACAACGGATGAAAGGCTGTTGAGGCCCGTCTCTGGAATCAAGGCATTTCCGAGGTGACACCCCGCACGGTGCGTATCTTGACACTGCCCCCGCCACGGACTCCCAGACGGCTCGGGTGGAACCTCGCCC
>JANYCC010000074.1 GCA_025360495.1 Verrucomicrobiota bacterium
GTACGAAAACCCGCCGCCCCGGAGCTGTCGCGACCGCCCTGGGAGGGCGGGTTTTCCTACCCGCCCCACTTCCCCCATGGCCCGGCTTCCCACGATGCCCGGATGCGCCCGTCCGACCCTCCCCGGCAAGGCCGATGTTGCCGGGGCGGGCCCGACCGACCATGTTTGGCCGGCCATATGAACGACGTGCAGAACCTCGACGAGATCCTTGCCTCCCGCCAAGACCAGGCCCGCCGCCCGGTGGAACCGTGCACGGTGATCATCTTCGGCGCCTCGGGCGACCTGACTGCGCGGAAACTGATCCCCGCGCTTTACCATCTCACGTTGGAAAAGCTGATGCCCCAACCCTTCCGGATCGTGGGGTTCGCGCGCCGGGACAAGACCGATGAATCGTGGCGCACGGAGTTGCGCGAGGCCCTGGACCAGTTCTCGCGCACCAAACCGGTCCGGGATGACGTCTGGACTTCGTTCGCGGCGAACATCCACTACTGCCAGGCCGACATGGCCGACCCCGCCGGCTACGAAAAGCTCAAGGCGCTGATCGCCGGTTTTCCGGACGAGAAGCTCCGGAAGAACCTCCTTTTTTACCTCGCCACCAGCCCGAGCCAGTTCTCCGAGGCCGCCGAACACCTGAATGCCGTCGGTCTCCTCACCCGGGGCGACAACGGCATGACGTCCGAACGGTTGGTGGTGGAAAAGCCCTTCGGTCACGACCTCGCGAGCGCGCAGCAGTTGAACGCCGAACTGACCCGGTTCGTGCACGAGAAACAGATCTTCCGCATCGACCATTACCTCGGGAAGGAGACGGTCCAGAACATCCTGACGTTCCGGTTCAGCAACGCGATTTTCGAACGGTTGTGGAACCGTGAAGCGATCGACCACGTGCAGATCACGGTCGGGGAGAAACTCGGCGTCGGCGCGCGCGGCGGGTACTACGAGGAGGCGGGCGCCATGCGCGACATGGTCCAGAACCACGTCCTGCAGGTGCTGGCACTCGTCGCCATGGAACCCCCCGTTTCGCTCGAGGCGGAGAATGTCCGCGACGAAAAGGTGAAGCTGCTGAAATCGATCCGCCCGATGACCCCCGCCCAGGTGGCGGAGAATGTCGTGCGGGCGCAGTACTTTGCGGGCGTGGTGGATGCGGAACTCCGTCCCGCCTACCGCAGCGAGGTGAAGGTGAAGCCCACGTCGAATGTGGAGACCTTCGTCGCCATGCGGTTGCTCATCGACAACTGGCGCTGGTCCGGCGTGCCTTTCTATCTCCGCACGGGGAAGAACCTGCCGCTGGGTGCCAGCGAGGTCCGCATCCATTTCAAGTCGGCCCCGGCCATCCTGTTCAATGCGGACAAGGGTGGGAAACTGGACGCCAATTCCCTCACGCTCCGCCTCCAACCGAACGAGGGCATCACGCTCCGGGTCAACGGCAAGGTGCCTGGCGGGGCCACGGAACTCCGGCCCGTGCGCATGAGTTTCAGCTACGATTCGGAGTTCGGGGCCTATACGCCGGAGGCCTATGAACGCCTGCTCTTGGAGGCGATGGCCGCCGATGCCACGCTGTTCATCCGCCGGGATGAGGTCGAGGCGGCATGGGGGATCGTGGATGCCATCCGCAATGCCTGGGTCGGCAAAAACCTGACCAACCGCGAATTCTATGCGGCGGGCACCTGGGGCCCTTTTGCGGCCGACGAACTGCTTGCCCGCGATGGCCGGGAATGGCGCAATCCACAGCCGCAGAAGTAGGCCTGAGTCACGCCTGTGCGGCCGCCCGCACGGCACGGCGCCGGGCCGAGAACCGCTTCACCGCCTCGTCGGCCACGACGCCCGACAGGATCACCGCGCCGATGATCGCAAATTCCAGATGTGTCGGGATGTTGAGGATGTTGATGGCGTTATAAAGCACGCGCAGAAGAGCGGTCCCGATCAGCACCCCAAGGATCGAGCCCTCGCCGCCGCGCAGGCTGCACCCTCCCAACACCGCCGCGGCGATCGCATAAAGCTCATAGAATTCCCCGAGGCCCGAGGGTTGGATCGAGTTCAGGTCCAGGGCGAACAGGATCCCGGCGATGCCCGCCAACAGCGAACAGGCGAGATAGGCCAGAAGCTTCATCTTTGCGGTGTCGATGCCGCTATATTTCGCCGCCAGTTCGTTGCGTCCCAGAGCCAGAAGATAACGCCCATAAATTGTCTGGTGCAGGAACAACCCGGCCAGGATCGCGATCGCGCCGGTGATGAAGAACGGGACCGGGAATTGGAATCCGCCCGAAAGGGGGACCGCAACCTTGCCGATCGCCAGGACCCGCAGGCCTTCATAATCGGAGCCAAACCCAAGGCTTTGGTCGTCGGTGACATAACGGGCGATCCCGCGATAGAGCAGGAGTCCGCACAGGGTCACCACGAAAGGCTGGAGCCCCAAACGCGTGATCAGCAGGCCGTGGAACAGACCGATGGCGGCCGAGAGTGCCAGGACCGCACACAGTGCCGCGGGGACGCCCCAATGCTTCTGGGTCAGCAGGACCGCGAGCGTGGAGCCCACCAATCCGATGACCGATCCGATGGAAAGGTCGATGCCGCCCGTGATGATCACCAAGGAAACCCCGATCCCGACGATTCCAAAAAGGGAGGTCCAGCGCAGCGTGTTCAGGACATTATAGGCGCTCAGGAACTTGGGGTTATAAATCGCCGTGAAGGCGCACACCACGAACAGGAGGGCGAGGATTCCGAGGGTTTTCTTCATGGGTCCGATATCACTGCGCTGCATTGCCGGTCGCGAGGTGCAGGATCGCCTCCCCGCTCAGGTCCGAGCGGTCCAATTCACCGGTGATCCGGCCTTCGTGCATCACCAGGACGCGGTCGGACATCCCGAGGATCTCCTCCATCTCGCTGGAGACGAACAGAACCCCCATGCCGGCGTCGGCCAATTGTTCCATAAGCCGGTAGATCTCCTGCTTGGCGCCGACGTCAATGCCGCGGGTCGGTTCATCCAGCAGCAGGAGTCGGGGTTTCATCGCCAGCCATTTGCCGAGCACCAGCTTCTGTTGGTTCCCGCCGGACAGGAAAAACACGGGCTGGTCCAGCGACGGGGTTTTCACCCGGAGTTGCCCGACCGCCTCGGTGGCGACCCGTGTTTCGGCCGCCCGGTTGAGGAAACCCAGGCGCTGGTCCCGGGCGAGGCTGACAAGGCTGAGGTTCTGGCCCACCGCCATTTCCAAGATCAGGCCCAGTTGTTTCCGATCCTCGGGTGCCAGCGCTAATCCGGCGTCGATCGCGTCCCCCGGGGTGTGTCGGTGCAGGTGGATTCCGCCCATCCGGATGGTCCCGCCGAGACTTCGATCCATGCCGAACAGGGTGCGGAGAACCTCCGTCCGGCCCGCCCCGACCAATCCCGCGAGCCCGACAATCTCGCGTTCCCTCACGGTGAAGCTGACCCGTGCGCGGGGATGTGCGGTGGTGCGCAAATCCGTGACTTCCAGCAGGGTTTTTCCCGGGGTGTGGGTCGTGCGGGGATAGAAATCGGAGGGGTCCCGTCCGACCATGAGCCGCACCAAGGCGTCATGGCTGACCTCGGCACGGGCCAGTTCCCCGGCATTGGCCCCATCGCGGAGGACGATCACCCGGTCGGCGAGTTCGCGGACCTCGGCCAGGCGGTGGGAGATATAAATAATGCTGACACCGCGGTCACGGAGCCGGGCGATGACCCGGTATAATTGTTCGGTTTCGCCCTGGCTCAGGCTGGACGTGGGCTCGTCCATGATGAGGACGCGCGCCTCCCAGGAGAGGGCTTTGGCGAGTTCGACCAATTGTTGCTGCCCGATGGAAAGGCGGCTGACGAGGGTGGAGGGGGACTGGCGCAGGCCCACCTCATCGAGCAGGGCTTCGGAGGAGCGGCAGATCCGCCCGTGATCGATGCATCCGAAGCGGGTGGGCTCGCGGCCGAGGAAAATGTTGGCGCCGATGTCGAGATTGTCGGAGAGGTTGAGTTCCTGATGGATCAGGGCGATGCCTTGGTGGGCGGCTTCCCGGACCGAACCCAGCCGGACGGGTTTTCCCCCGATGAGGATCTCGCCTTGGTCCGGTTGTTCGATCCCGGCGAGGATCTTCATCAGGGTGCTCTTGCCGGCGCCGTTTTCGCCCACGACGGCGAGCACTTCCCCCTGGGCGAGGGAGAGGTGCACATTGCGGAGCGCCCGGACCCCCGGGAAGCTTTTGCAAAGTCCCCGGACTTCCAACAGGGGGGGTGGGGCGGGCGTCACAAGCCTATTTGCCGGCCGCCTGGAGCTTTTTCAGCTCGGTCCGGAACGCCTCGGCGTTCTGCTTGCGGACCTGGACGATCGGCACCTCGTAAAACCCGTTTTTCGGGAGGACTGATTTGTCGCCGTTCGACAGGGCATTGAGGATGCGCACCGAATGATAGCCATAATAATAGGGCTGCTGGCTGATCGTCCCCTGGATGTGGCCCTCAATGATGCCTTGAAGGGTGGCGTCCTGCTCATCAAATCCGACCAGTTTGATCTTCCCGAGCTTGCCGGCCTCCCGCACCGCTTCGAGGCACTTGGGCGTGTTATAGGCGAAGAGACCGACCATGCCGGTGAGCTCGGGATGGGCGGCCATGGCGTCTTCCGCATTCGCCTTCGCCCGGGCATAATCAAAGTTGTCCGTCCGGGTGTCGAGAATCCCATATTTGCCACCGCCGACCACCTTCCCGGGCGGATCGAATTTCATCTTCTCCAAGTCCTGTTCCGGTCGGTCGAGCAATTCATCGATGACCCCCTGACGGCGTTGTTGGGCGTTCAATTGCTCCAGCCGTCCGACGAAGATCATCAGTTGGCCGCCATCGGGAAGGGCTTCCTTGACGAGCACTCCGGCGGCACGTCCGGCCCGGTAATTGTTCATGCCGACGAAACACAATCGTTTGGACCCGGGCGCATCCGAGTCGTGGGTGATGACATTGGCCTGCCGGCTCGCCTCATTGATCAACCCGATCTGGTTCTTGGCGTCGATGGGGCTGATGGCAATGCCGTCCACGCCTTGGGCGAGGAGGTTTTCGATCATGCGCTTCTGGTCGCCGATGCCTTTCGGGGGCATGAGGATGTCGCACTTGATCCCGAACTCCTTTTCTGCGGCGTGCACGCCGGCGGCGGCGGTGTCCCAGAAGGGATCGACGCCGTTGGTGACGTAGGCGATCCGCTTCTTGGCGGCCGCCGCGAGGGTGGGGAGGGGCGTGGCCGTGAAGCATAGCAGTGCCACGGCAGTCGCGGTGAGTCGGACCCAAGGGTGCATGGGCCATTCTGATGGCCGAAGCCCGGCAAACGTCGAGAATCAAGATTCGTTCCGAACGCTCCAAGGGGGTTGGTGGGCGAGACAGGACTTGAACCTGCACGGCTTGCGCCAAGGGCTCCTAAGGCCCTCGTGTCTGCCATTTCACCACTCGCCCTCCGCGTCGGCATGGACCGCGGTCGGGGAAAGAGAACGGAAGGTTGCGCAAAAGGCAATCGTTGGCGGATTTCATCTGGAGGAGAAGGATCTCAAGTGAGCTTCCCGCTTCCCAGACCGGGCGGGCTTGGGTCACACTCCGCGCCGCATGGAACGTACGTTGGTACTTTGTAAACCGGATTGCATGGACAAGAACCTCGCCGGGGAGGTCCTCCGCCGCTTTGAATCCGCCGGACTCCGCCCCGTGGCCGCCAAGCTCATACGTCTTGATGACGCCGTGCTGACGGAACACTATTCGCACATCGCGGACCGGCCGTTTTTCCCCGAGATCCTGACCTTCATGAAGGCGGGACCCGTCCTCGCCCTCATCCTTCAGGGCGATGGGGCGGTGGCCAAGGTGCGGGATCTTCTGGGTCCGACCGATTCCCGCAAGGCACCCAAGGGCACGATTCGTGGGGATTTGGGCACTGACAGCATGCGGAACATCGCCCATGCCTCCGACTCCGTTGAAAACGCGGAACTTGAGGTGAACCGGTTCTTCATTCCGGCGGAGATCTTCGGCTGAACGCCGCCCTAGGCATGCGGTTCCCCCAGGAGGTAAGCCGCCATCGAACGCCTTTCTGCGCGGATTTTGAACCCGTCATAACACAGTTTCCTGAGGATGGGATCAGGACGCAGATGCCAGCTCGCCCAGGTGAGAGGGGAATCCCCGTTCATATCCCTGGCCTCAAGGTTTGCCTGGGCATCGAGCAGCATTTGGATGGTTTCCTCGCTGCCAAAGGCCGCGGCCCGGTGCAGGGGCGTTTCCCCCTTCGTCCGACAATCCCGCATGAAGCCCCCCGTCTCAACCGACGGCTTGGTCACGCAATTCGGGTGGGCGCCCTTGGCGAGGAGCACCCGGATCACGAGGTCGTGGGCCAGTCGCTGGGTGGTGCAGAGGGCGGCATGCAACGGCGTTTCCCCGGTGTCAGACAGGGGCTTGTTCACATCGGCGCCCCGCTCGACCAGGAACTGGCACAGCCGCCAATGCCCGTGAAAGGCGGCCCCATTCAGGTCCAGGTTGTCCCCCAGCGTCTGGAGTGACTCCCCATTGTTCAGCAGGTGCCGGATCGCGCTGACATCGCCGTAATACGCGCACCAGCGGATGATGGGCATTCCGCCCGGGTCGGTGGAAGTGGCGGGACGGCCGAGGGAAAGGTGATCAAACACCAGGTCGGTGCGACCGTCTGCGATTTGACCGAGGAGGTTGTCATTCATGACGTGAGGGATTCACGCAGCACGTGACACGTGACATGTAACACGTCACACGTTTCACGTTTCACGTTTCACGTACCACGTCTCAAGGCTTCTCTTTCCACACCCCACTGTCGATCTCGTCGAGGTAACGTCGCGCGAACCAATTGTCCCACCAGTTCCATTCCCAGGTCTGGGTGAAAATTGCGCGGGCGGCCGCGACCCGGCCCTGCATGAGAAGGTTCCATGCGTAGTGATTGTGGACGTCGATGTCGTTGGGTCCGAGATCCACGGCCCGCTCAAATTCGCGTCGGGCATGGGCTGGCTCCCCCAGCCAATACCAGGAGAGGCCGAGCGCCAGATGGGGGTGCGGATCGCGCGGGTTGATGCGGGCGGCGGTCTCCAACCAGGTGACGGCATTGGTGGCCTCTTCGCGCCACGGGCCCTCGCCCTGCCAGCTGAGGCGCCGGTAATCCTCGCCCAATTCATAGGCGGTCCGGGGGTTGCCAGGTTGGATGGCGGCGGCGCTGAGGAGGTCTTTCAGGAGGACCGGGGACACGGTCGGACAGGTGGCCGCGCGGTTGAGATGCCAGCCTTCGCGGGCATAAGCGATCGCGACGGGGCCGGTGAATCCGAGGCCGACGCCGATGACCAGCGTGGCGGCCAGCCGGCTCCACCAACGCGGGGTCACCCAGAAATCGTCGGTGGCAAACCGGAGGGTGGAGGCGAGTTGGGCCGAGAGCAGCGCCGCGACCAGTCCCAAGGCCGGGATGTGGAGCAGGAATTCCCCGGCGGAATGGAGGGCCAGCCCGAGCATTCCCAGGCACGAACCGAGGAAGAACGCGGTGCGGTTGCTGCCCCGGTTGCTGTTGCGGGCCCCCAGATCACTGGCCACCCGTTCCACATACTTCCGCGACTTCAGGACGCTGCCGACCAGGAGGACGATCCCCGCACCGACCAACGCCGCGCCCGCGACCCCGTAATCGGTCAGGGTGTTCAGGTATTCGTTGTGCACATAGCCCGGGCTCACCTGGATGTTGGGCTCGCGGAACGCCGGGAAACGGATGTCGTAATGCGCGGGCCCGACCCCGAGCCACCGGTTTTCGTGCCACATCGCCAGCGCCGGCCGCCAAAGGTGGGTGCGTCCGGCCGAATCAGCGACCGCATTGCTGGCGGTGCCTTCGATCCGATGCTGGGCCTTGTCGCTGATTCCGAAGAAGCCGACGCCGGCGATCACCAGCAGCCCCAGGGCGACCAATGCGGGGATGCGCAATTGGGGGCGTCGGACCAGAAGCCAGAAAAAGAAGAGGAACAGCAGCATGCCCCCCGCGACCCAACCGCCGCGCGACATGGTCGTGGCGAGGGCCGCGGCCATCATGGCGGCGCCATATCCATGACCGATGCGGAGCGGACCCCGGTCCCGGCCGAGGAAAACCTGGCTCAAGGCCAGGGGCAGCAACATCACCAGCAGGCCGGCGAAATGGTTCGGGTTCACGAAAGTTGAACCGGCCCGTCGGAAATACTGCACCGGCTGGGGCAACCAAAGGACGCGCTCGCTATGGCCGAGATATTGGATCATGGCGTACACGGCCAGCACGGTGCCGAGCGCCACGAGCACATGCATCGCCAGCACCAACACGTCCTGCCCATGCAGGTTTTGGAGGACTACGACGAACGCGAGGGCATAGACTGAAAGCAGCCATAGTTCCTGGCGGGCGACATAGGGGACCTCGGCATGGGCGGTCCGCCAGGCGGCATAGGCGAGGAACCCCGCGACCGGTATCAGCACCGGGTGGAGCAGGAATCGGTGCGAAGGATTGATCCACAATCGCACCAGCCACAGCACGGCGGCCAGGCCGATCATCCCGGTGACAACGGCCAGTTCGGTGGCGCGGGTGGCCCCGAACAGGATGCTGGCGAATACGGTCCCACCCAGGACGAGCAGCACAATCGCCCGTTCCAGCAGTCCGTCCAAATGGTCCCGGTCCCTCATGTCGTTATCCCGGTGACGTTAGGAGGGGTGTATCGACCCGGGCGAGAGCGTTTTCCGAGATTGTTCATCGGCGGAGCCATCCGGATGCCGTCCCCGGAGGGAAGACGGGGGATCAAACCGGATGGCACCTGTCGTCGTGAACGGCGCGCCTTTCCGCACGACCGGATCTGTGATTGAGTCCGCGGTCCGGGAATGAAAGGACCCTCAGAACGCTTCCTCTTGCTGCTGCTCGCGGCGGTGCAGTTCACGCACATCATGGATTTCATGATCATGATGCCGCTGGGCACGCAATTGATGCGCCTCTGGGGGATCGGCCCTTCCGAATTCAGTCATCTGGTGTCCGCCTACACCGTGGTGTCGGGATTGGCCGGCCTGGCCATCGCGCCGTTCGTGGATCGGTATGACCGACGACGGTTGGTCCTGCTGTTTTATGCGGGTTTTGCCGTGGCCACGTTGTCCTGCGCGCTTTCTCATTCCGTCGGGGCGCTGCTGTTGGCACGCGGTTTGTGCGGCCTCTTCGGCGGGGTTGCCGGCACGGCGGTGATGTCGATCGTCGGGGACATCGTCCCCCCGGCACGGCGCGGCGCGGCGATGGGGATCATGATGACCTCCTTCTCGGCGGCGGCAGCGTTGGGCGTGCCCTTTGGACTGTATCTCGCCCAGCGTTTCCAATGGGAGACACCGTTCTTTCTGCTCGCGGGAATGGCCTCGGTGAACTGGATCCTGCTCTGGCGATTCCTGCCGGCGGTGCGCGGGCATCTCGATTCCGGGCCGCCGCCGGGGTTTGGTCGGTTCCTGCGGCTGTTGCAGAACCGCAACGCCGCCTGGGCACTGGGGTTCATGGCGACGTTGGTGTTCGGGCATTTCTCCCTCATCCCCCTGCTGGCACCGCATCTCGTCAATGATCTCGGCATGCCGGACCAACGCCTGTTCCTGGTCTATCTCGTCGGCGGGGTCCTGACGGTGTTCACCGGGCCCCTGCTGGGAAGGATGTCCGATCGCGTCGGTCCCGGCCGGGTGTATGCCGGACTGGTGATCGTGGCGTGTGCCGTGTCACTTGGGATCGCCCTGGCACCGCGGTTGCCGGTCTGGGCGATCCTCACCTTGGGCGGTTCCTATTTCGTCTTCGGCAGCGGTCGTTTTGTCCCCGCACAAACGATCCAGTCGCTGGCCGTCACCCGCCATGATCGTGGTGCCTTCATGAGCCTGAGCGGTTGCGTGCGCGATCTCGCCGCGGGGTTGGCTTCCAGTCTCGGAGGATGGATGGTGACGAAGTCGGTCGACGGGCGGTTGGAACATTTCGAACGTTTGGGGTGGCTCGCGGTCGGGGCCGCATTGCTGACGCTGTGGATCGGGCGACGTGTGCGTTCGGTGGAATGAGGGACTCGGGAGGCGGCGTCCGATCTCGGGAAACCCCGCTCTCCGGCTCTCTCCCCGCTCGGGCCTCACGGGGAGGGACCGGCACACAAGAAAGCGGCCCCGGGAGGCGAATCCCGGGGCCGGCGAAATTGGCGAAGGTAGAGGCCGGTCAGACGGTCCCGTACTCGCGCATCTTGTTCTTGCCCGGCATCGGCACCGGGTATTTGCCCTCGGCGTTGGCGACCACCGGGGCGGGGCCGTCCACCGTGAGTTTGTCGACGTTCGGGGCGAGTTCGTGTTCGCTGTTCAGGATGTCGTCATAGGTGATGATCTGGCCCGTGTGGGCGGCCATCCGGCCCATCGAGGCGATCATGCTGGCCGTGGCACCGCGTTTGACCTCGTTGTACGGGGTGTCATTGCGGATGGCACTGAGCAGGTCGCTCCATTCCAGGACATAAGGATCGAGGTCCGCGCCCTCTTTCGGGGCCCGCCAGGTGATGTCGGAATTGACGAGCTTCTGGCCCTTATAAATGCGGGCCTTGGAGGGGTAATGGCCTTCGGAGGAGATCACCGCGAGGCTCTTGGTGCCGTGGGCGTAGCTGGCGAACTCATCATGGACGCCGGGCATGGTCCGTCCGTAATGGAAGAGCTTGGTGCCGTCCTCGTAGGTGTATTCGACCGAGTAATTGTCGAAATTCTGGTCGACGTCGGCACCGCGATACATCCGGCCGCCCGAGGCCTGGGCCTGGACGGGCCAGGCGTTTTTCATCCAGCAGCATTCGTCGATGTTGTGGATGTAGAAATCGTTGAAACAACCGCCCGAGGCCCAGATGAAACTGTGGAACCGGCGGATCTGCCAGAGCACCTCGCTCGGGTCCTTGTCCTTGTCCCGCGGCGGCGAGAAGGCCGAACCAGTGGGGCCATGCATGCGATAGCAGCGCATGGCGAGGATGTCGCCGATCTGTCCGTCCTGGATGCGCTTGAACAATTCCGCCCGGATGCGGCAATGCCGGATCATGAGGCCGACGCCGACCTTCAGGTTCTTGGCGGTCGCCTCATCGGCCAGTTTGAACATCCGCCGGGTGGTGGGTCCGTCCACCGTCACCGGCTTTTCCATGAACACATTCAGGCCCTTTTGGATCGCGTAGGTGAAGTGGACCCAACGGAAGGCCGGCGGCGTGGTCAGGATCACGATGTCGCCCGGACGCAACGCGTCCATCGCCTTCTTATAGGCGTCGAACCCGATGAACTTGCGATCCTCCGGGATGTCCATCTTGGCGGCGTACTCGCCCTCCAGGCCCTTGTAACTGCCCTTGAGCCGGTCCTCGAACACGTCGGCCATGGCGACGAGTTTCACGGGGCCGTTCTGCGCGGTCATCGCGTTGGCGGCGGCGCCGGTGCCGCGGCCACCACAGCCGACGAGGGCGATCTGGATGGTGTTGTTTTCGGCGGCATGGACATAGGGAAGGGCCACACCGGCGAGCGCGGAGGCGGCGGCAAAAGTGCCGGTGCTCCGGAGGAAGTCACGACGGGTCGTGACCGGGACGGACGGGGAATCGTTCATGCGAAGAAGCTCCCGCGGTCGGGCATCCGGTGTCAAGGGGGCAGTGTCCGGTAATCAGGGGTCAGTGGTCAGTGGTCAGTGGTCGTCGGTCGTCGGTCGTCGGTCGTCGGTCGTCGGTGCCTGAATACTGAATACTGATTACTGACCCCTGATCGCCGCCCCCCGCCCGCCGACGGTCACAGGCGCGGTGCGGGCGGGGTCACCGGTTCGAGGAACGGCAGCACGCCCCGGGCCTTGGTCTTGCGGCGCCAGACCTTGTCGCCCGCCGTGAGGTACAGTTCGTCGAGGTTTTTCCCGCCGAAACAAACGTCGGTGGCCCAGGCGGAAGGCTCGGGCTTGGACAGGATGCCGTTCACGCGCCCGGCTTGGTCGCAGAATTGCACGCCCACCGCGGACGCCACGTAAAGCCGGCCCTGGGTGTCGACGCACATCCCGTCCGCACCCGAACCGCGCGGGTCATCCGTCAGGTGCAGATGGAAGTAACGCTGCCGGTAGGCGAGCGACCCATCGGCCTGGATCTGGAAGCTGTAGACCAGTTGCCCCACCAGATCACTGACCAGCAGCAGGCTTTGGTCGGGGCTCAGGCACAGGCCGCTCGGGAATTCGATCTCGGTGTCGAGTTCGGTGACCTTGCCCTTCCGATCGAGCATCCTGACCGCGTGGTTCATCGGGTCGGTGAAATAGGTGAGCCCGTTGTTGGCCACGACCAGGTCCTTGGCACCGGTTCCATTGGCGATGAATTTTTCCGCATCCTGGCCGGTATAAAGCACGATCCGGCGTTGATCGGGTTGGGTCGCCACCAAGGCCCCCTCCGGCGTGATGGCGAGGGACTGGGCGCCGCTGGTCTCATTCCGCAGGGTGGAGACCGCACCGTCAGGGCCGATGCGGTAGGCGCGGTTTTGTTTATAATCGGCGAAGAAGACCTCGCCCTTGCCATTGGCGCACAGGCCACCGGGAAGTTTGTAGCCCTGGCCCAGCAATTGCCACTCCTCGCCCGGGATCAGGACCTGGCCGACGGGTGAGGCGGGATTGTTTCCGGCTTTGACGCCCGCGGCCCAGTCCTTCCACAACCAGCGCAGTGCGTCGGGGAGGATCGCGCCGCCCTGTTTGGAATCGTGGCCGCCTGTGCCCCATTCCTTCTTCACCTCGTAACCGGCCCAGGCGAGCGCGCTGAACATATCCTGGTTGGCGATCCACCAATTGCCGCCATAGATGTTCTGGTCATTATATCCGTCCTGCAGGAACACGCGCAGGGGACGCGGTTCGAATTTGCGGACGAGGATCGGGTAGGAATTGCCGCCGCGAAGACCGACATAGGTCCCGATCGTGCTGAAGACGCGCCGGAATTGGTCGGGCCGTTCCCAAGCCACGGTGAAAGCGGCGATCGCGCCCGAACTGGACCCGCCGATGGCTCGCAGATTCGGGTCGGGCGTCAGCAGCACGCCGGTTTGGGCGATGACATCCGGAAGGAGTTCGTCGGTGACAAAACGGGCATAATCATCGCCCAGACCGTCATATTCCAAGCTGCGGTTGAACCGGGGCAGGGCGTTGGTGCCATGGACGGAAGGGAGGACTCCGGGATTGGCGAAAACCCCGATGGTCATCGGCATTTCCCCGCGGGCGATGAGGTTGTCGAAGACGATGGGCACGCGCCAGGCGCCATTGGTGCCGATATAACCGCCCCCATCCTGGAAAAGCATCAGGGCCGCCGGCTTTTGTCCGTCATATTGCTTCGGAATGTAAACCCAGTAGTCGCGGACGGTGCCCGGGAAGGCACTTTTCGGTCCGGCCAGGAACGTGTGCTTGGTGACCGCGCCGTGCGGGACGGCGGCATTGTATTTTGAGTCCGGACCGGGCTGGTAATCATTGTCCTGCGCGCGGAGTCCGGGGGCGGCGAGGAGGATGCCGGCCGACGCCAGCAGGGCCACAAAGGCACGGTTGAACATTCCGCGGAGTGAAGGGGACAGGCGGGTTTGGCGGAAGCGGAAAGTCAGCGGTGGCCTGACTGGGTACAGCTTTGAAACAGGGGCAGAACGGACCCGGAGGTTGGAACAACAAAGGGAGCAAAGGGTGCAAGGTCCACCCAGTCGCTGAAGGATGGAAGACATTGAATCACATCGCCCTGCACGCCGCCGAGGTGGAGGATTGTTCTTTGTTCGGGGCGTTTTCGTGCCCTTTGCACCCTTGGTTGCCCACTTTGGCGGAGGCCCCCTCGGGACGCGCCCAGCCTGAATCTGCACGGGGCCCTTTCCGCGGAGACCGACTTCAGGCATCACCGGGGCATGCGTTCGGCTTGGATCCCATTCACACTCTGGCTGGCGGGTGCGGCGTGGGTCTTTGCCCGGCCGATCGAACCCGCCCACGGATTGCCGATCCCCGACCCGGAAAAGACGGCGTTGTCGGTCGGCGTGGTGCGCTTGGGCGACGAACTGTCGCGTCTTGGGATCGAATTGCCTCCGGAAGGCCGGGCGCTGTTGCCGGATGTCCAAGTGCTCCACAAGGCGGTCGCGTGGGCGTTGGTTCACGAGGAATTTCAAAGCACCAACGAGCCGGCCGTGGCGCGACGGTTGTTGGACCTGGGTTTCGCCCGGGCGGCCGAACTGCGCGCCGGCCGGCCGGGTTGGCCCATGGCGACCGGATTGGTGGTCCGCGGTTTTGTGTCGCGGGTGGATGGTTCGATCCAGCCCTATGGCGTGGTCGTGCCACCGGGTTGGATTCGGGGGGGACGATTGGACGTCTGGCTGCATGGTCGGGACGATCGGTTGACCGAGTTGCGTTTCCTGGGGGAGCGCCTGCGGTCGCCGGGTGAATTCGCGCCCGCGGACGCGCTGGTGGTGCATCCGTATGGGCGCTATTGCAACGCGTTCAAATTCGCGGGCGAGACCGACGTCCTCGAGGCGATGACGCATGCGGTGAAAGCCTATGGTGCCGACGTCCACCGGTTGGCGATCCGGGGATTCTCCATGGGCGGTGCCGGCGCCTGGCATCTGGCGGTGCATCATCCGGGACTCTGGCGGGCGGCGGCACCGGGAGCGGGCTTTGCCGAGACCGCGGGATACACCCATATCCTGGAAAAGGAGCCCGGACTCCCGGAGTGGGAGCGCCGCCTCTGGCATTGGTACGACGCCACGGATTATGCCGCGAATCTCCGGCAACTCCCCTTGCTTGCGTATTCCGGCGAACTCGACCCGCAACGTCAGGCAGCCCGGATGATGGACCAGGCGCTGGTCGCCGAGGGAATGACTCTCGACCAGGTGATCGGACCGGGCGTGGAGCATCGTTACGAACCCGGTGCGAAACGCGAGTTGGCCCGGCGATTCGATGGGTGGATGGCGACCCCTGCACCGGAGTTGGAGTCGTTGGATCTGACGACCTTCACGCTGCGATACCCGGCGGGCGAAGGTCGGGTTTGGGCCCGGTTCGAGGGCTTGGGACGCCATTGGGAACGGGCGCGTTTGCGGGCGCGTCGCCTGGCTCCGGGACAATTCGATGTGACCACCGAGAACGTCACCGCGTTCTCACTGCGACCGGACCTGCCGGCTTCCGGATGGATGGGGGTCACGGTGGATGGAGCCCAAGTCAGTCGGGAGGCGGGACCGGGTCCACTCTGGTTTGAGCGCCAAAACGGCCGATGGCGATTGGCGTCAGCGACGCCGGCGACGGGCAAGCGACCCGGACTGCAGGGCCCGATCGACGACGCGTTCATGGATCCGTTCCTGGTCGTGGTGCCGACGGGACGATCGCGGTTGCCGGCGGTGGACGCGTGGGTGCAGGGAGGGTGGCGGAAATTCACCAATGACTGGCGGGCGCAGTTCCGTGGCGACGTGCGGATCAAGCGTGATGTCGAGGTCACACCGGACGATCTGGCAGCCTATAATATGATTGTCTGGGGCGATCCCGACAGCAACCGGTTGTTGCAACGGATGCAGGGGCATCTGCCGGTGGATTGGGGCCGGAGGACGTTGGCGGTGGGTCAGGCGAAATTTGCAGTGGCTGAACATGTGCCGTCCTTCATCGCGCCGAACCCGCTGAATCCGGCGCATTATGTGGTGGTGAACTCGGGGCATACGTTCGCGTCCTGGGAAGGGACGAACGCGCGTCAGACCCCGCGACTGCCGGACTGGGCGGTGTGGAAACTGCGTGAGGGCGCACCGCCGGTGGTTGAGCAGGCGGGTTTTTTCTCCGAGAAATGGGGACCGTAAGGTGGGAGACGACGGCAGGAGGCTCATTTCTCTCTCTCAAGGCTCACCTCCCTCAAGTGTGCACCCGACCGGCTCGTCGGGCGGGATTTGAGCGTCCTGCCGTCCGCTCCTACGTTTTATAGGAGGGTCGCCTTCAGGCTGAGTAATCGAGATAGACGGTCTTGGTCCGGCTATAGAAATCGAGCGCGGCGGTGCCCTGTTCGCGGAAACTGTCGGTGGAACTGTGCTTCACGCCGCCGAACGGGGCCTGCAAGGCGAGCCCGGTGCTGATCTGGTTCACTTTCACCACGCCGGCCTCGATCCGTTCCGAATACTGCATCGCCTTCTTGAAATCGCGGGTCACCAACGTGGCGCTCAGACCGTATTCCACGCCGTTCGCAACGGTGATCGCCTCGTCGAAGCTGTCGACCGCCAGGATCGCCACGACGGGCCCGAAAACCTCCTCCTGCGCGATCCGCATGGACGGACGCACGCCGCCCACGACCGCGGGTTGCATGAACCAGCCGTGGGCGAGATCGCCGTCGGTGAGCCGGGCGCCACCCCAGAGGAGTTCGGCACCTTCGGCACGGGCCTGGGTGAGGGCATCGAGATTGCCTTGGAGCTCGGATTCACTGACCGCCGGGCCCATCTGCACGCCGGCCGCGAGACCGGGGCCGACCTTCCACGATTGGGCCAGTGCGACCAACTTTTCGGTGAACGCGGCGAGAACCGGTTGTTCGACAATGACCCGGCTGGTGGCGGTGCAAGCCTGGCCGGTGAGACCGAATCCGGCGATCGCGGTGAGTCGGGCGGCGAGGTCGAGATCGGCATCGGCGAGCACGAGGGTCGGGTTCTTGGAACCCATCTCCAATTGGGTGCGGATCATGCGCGGGGCCACCGCCTGGTAGAGGGAGGAACCAACGGCGCGCGAACCGGTGAAGGAGAGGGCCTGGACGGCGGGGTTGGTGGCGATTTCCTGGCCAAAGGGGCGTCCCTCGCCGGTGATCACATTGAGGACACCCGGCGGGAGTCCGGCCTCGTTCAGGATCCGTGCGAGCTCAAGGGTCATCGCCGGGGCCAGGGAGGCGGGCTTGATGACGACGGCGTTGCCGCAGAGCAGCGCCGGCGCGATTTTCCAAGCCGGGATGGCGATGGGGAAGTTCCACGGGGTGATGAGGGCCGTGACGCCGAGGGGTTCGCGGCGGGTGAGCAGGAGGTTCCCGGGAAGTTCGTGGGGCAACGTCTGGCCGCCGAGGGTGTAACTGATGCCGCCATAAAACCTGAAGATGTCGGCGGCGCGCTGCACTTCACCGGTGGCTTCCGCGAGGGTCTTGCCTTCTTCGCGGGTCAGGAGTCCGGCGAGTTCGGCCTTGCGGGCTTCCAGGATTTGGGAGGCTTTGCTGAGGATCCGGCCCCGGAACACCGGCGTTTGGGCGGCCCACTTCGGGAACGCCTCGCGGGCTGCGGCGATGGCGGCGGTGGCATCGGCGGCACCCCCGTGGGCGTAGTTGGCAACGGTCTCCCGGCTATCGGCGGGGTTCGTGGTCGCGAAAGTCTTGCCGGACGCCGCGGACACCCATTGCCCGCCGATGAAGTTTTGATAGGTCTGCATGAGATCGAGGGATCGGACCGTAGTCACTCGGAGGGAAAAGGGGAAGTGTCGGCGGGGAGACCGGGGGTTGGGGCTCGGTGCCACGGGCGCATTTCCGAGTTGTGGGTGGGAAGACCGCTGGGATATTGAACAACAAAGGGTGCAAAGGGCGCGAAAATGTCTCCTCAATAAACAATATCCTCCCCCCGCGGCGGCGTGCAGATGCTGTATTTCCACACCTCCAATCTTTCACGGGTTCGTGGACTTGGCACCCTTGGCACCCTTTGTTGTTCAATCTTCCCTGGCCCGTTTCACCCACGTTTCAAAGATGCGCCCCTGCGCCACGGGAACGTTCGTTCATTCGGCCGGCGACCCACCGTTTCCCTTACACGTCACCAACGAGGAGGCTTGGGACAGGTAAGTCTTTGGTGCCGAGAAGCCCGTATGAGAAACTCGAAGCCGTGCGGTCACCCGGGTCAGCCGAAGCCGTCGGCATGCCTTACATTTCCGGAAAACGGCCTGCTTTCCCGAGCATAACACAACTGTGCTGATATAAATACCTTAGGATCATCATAAGGGTTTGGCATGTCCGTTGCTGGTTTTTGCAGGAACTGGCGTGCGTACTCCAAGGGGACGCCAGACATACCATGCTCAACGACCTGCCCACGCGTCCCGAACGGATCGACCGTTTTGACATGAAATCGTCCGCTGCCAGCCGGGCTTTGGGGGATTCACCCAGTCCATTCCGGTGTCCTTCATCCCGTCCTCCCCAATCCTGGCGTCGGGAAATCCGGGCGATCCTCGGCTGGGCGTCGGTTCTCGGATTGGGCTGGGCGACGGTGAGTCCGGCGAAGGCGGGATCCTTTTTTTTCAGCACGGGTGATCCGGACGGCAAGATGGGCACGGCTTCCCGGCCGGGATCGCCGGGCAACCTGGAGATTGAGTCCGCCGATGACTTCATCCTGAACGATCCCACGCTCATCAACCACGCGAGCTTCACCGGACTCCTGCCGACCGGAGCGTCGCTGAGCGACATCAGTCAGGTGGTCATCGAGCTTTACCGGGTGTTTCCAAAGGACTCCAACTTCCCGGCGGATGGGAAAGTGCCGACGCGGGTTAATTCGCCGTCCGACGTTGCGTTCACCACCCGGGACAGCGCCGCCTCGGAATTAACGTTCAATGCCGGGCTCCTGCGGGCCAGTTTCACGGTCAATAATTCCGTGGTCAATGGCATCCACCCGATCCCCAACCAAGCAACGGGCGGCGACGGTTTTGCGACGGGGGAGGAGGTTCAGATCGACGTGGCGTTCACGACGCCGCTGAGTCTGCCAGCGGACCATTATTTCTTCGTGCCCCAAGTGTTGTTGGGCAGCCCCGGCGACTTTCTCTGGCTGTCGGCACCCAGGCCGATTCTTCCCCCCGGTTCACCAATCACCCCCGACCTGCAGGAGTGGATTCGCAACGGGGATTTGGACCCGGATTGGTTGCGGGTGGGGACCGACATCGTGGGGAGCAGCGCGCCGCCGACGTTCAACGGGACGTTCACCTTGTCGGGCACGGTGCCGGATGCCTCGTCGTCGGCGGGACTGCTGGGCTTGGGGTTGCTCGGGCTCCTGGGCTTCGGTTGGCGATGCCGGGTGAAGCCGTGAAGACACCGGGGAATGGGTGATATCAGCGCGATTCTTCAACGCGGACGGTTGAGTGATCCGGGCGCGGCCGAGGAGTTGCTCGCGCTCGTGTATGCTATTGGACTTTGACGCCGACCCGGCCGGTGTAGTCCGTGTATTGCAGGAAGGGGCGGTGGCCCTGCTTCTGGAAGTACTCGTCCACCGCCTTTCTGGCGCCACCCCAATGACCGTAGTCGTCGACGGGAGTGATGCGTCACCGTTCGGGAGTGAGGGGCACTATCGTACGATGACCTCCGGCGGGCGCACGATGATCTCCGGTTCCACCACTCTGACTTCCGGATGCCTTTCGTGCCGCCATCGCGATGGGCGTCTCTCTTCTGCAACAACACATCCGCTGGTCGTCAGGACGGTAATGACCGTGATCAGAGGGAGAAGGATGGTTTTCATAATAGTTAATGGGATGACTTATGCCCTAAGTCCAGCATCGGGCATGCCACCGAGCCATTGGAGAAGCTGGGTCGGGTAAGAAAACCCGCCCTCCCAGGGCGGTCGCGACAGCTCCGGGGGGGCGGGTTTTCCTACCCGCCTTCCCACGATGCCCCGATGCCCCGCTTCACAACGGAAACAACACTCATGACTGGTCACTCCTCACCTGACCCGGCACGCTCCTCCGACTCCGATGGAACTCGCCAATCTTGCCTGGCCGGCCGTGGCGGCCCTGCCCCGGGACACCCCCGTGGTGATCCCCATCGCCGCCTTGGAACAGCATGGACACCATCTGCCCCTCTTCACGGACAGCCTCCTACTCGGCGAGGTCGTCCGAAGGGCGAAGGAATCCGTGGCTGAACGGGTCCTGTTTGCGCCCCTGACGTGGCTCGGGAATTCAGATCATCACCTGGGCTTCGCCGGCACGCTTTCGGCCCCGCCCCGAACCTATCTCGACCTGCTGGCGGGGCTTGCGGACAACTTCGTGCAACACGGTTTTCGCCGCGTCGTATTCGTGAACGGCCACGGCGGAAACGATGTTCCCGGACGACAGGCGGTCTTCGAACTCCGACAGCGGTACCGGCAACGGGACGATCTTTTATTCCTGCTGGGCACCTATTGGAATCTGGGGGCGAAGCCGTGGGAATCGGATCCTTCCCTCCACCAACGCGAGATGGGTCATGCCTGCGAATGGGAGACTTCGATGATCCTGCGCCTCGCACCGAACCTCGTCGGGGATTTTCGTTCCACAGCCCCAGTCGAACCCGGGAAGGCCTTCGCGCCCGCCATCCGTGGTTGGATCACGGAGGACCGGAGCGAATCCGGCCACATTGGCTGGCCCCATCTCGCCTCATCGGAAAAGGGCGAACACCTGTTCCGCGTGTTCGCGGCGGATGTCACATCGTTGCTCGAACGCGTGATCTGTTGGGACGGAAAGTCGTGGGAGGGATGATGCGGTAATGACTGACTCCCCCGACCGTCCGGCGCGTTCCCCTTCTTGGAAGTGGATGATTTGCGGTCTCCTCCTGTTGGCGTCGGCCGTCAACTATATGGACCGCCAGACGCTCGCCGGTGCGTCGGTCCGCATCACCCGGGAATTTGGGCTTTCCCAGTCCCAATATGGGCACGTCGAGGAAATCTTTGGTTATGCCTTCGCGGTCGGTTCGTTGATATTCGGGTGGTTGGCGGATCGTTTCGCGGTGCGACGACTGTATGCGATGGTGCTGGTGTTGTGGTCGTGCGCCGGATTCGCGACGGGCTTTGTGGAAACCCCCGGGCAACTGCTGGCCTGCCGGGCGTTGCTGGGTTTTTTCGAAGCCGGGCACTGGCCGTGCGCCATCCGGACGACCCGCAGGCTGCTTGATGAACGACAACGTTCGATGGGCAACGGGTTGCTGCAAAGTGGCGCATCCCTCGGGGCGATCCTGACGCCGTTGGTGTTGCGGGTCCTCATGGGCGCGGGCACGGGCGGATGGCGGACCCCGTTTTTCGTGGTGGGCGTCGCGGGTTTGCTGTGGGTGATTCCCTGGCTGCTGCTGGTGCGGGATCGGGATCTCCCCCCGTTGCCCGCGGAACCTGCGGGTGGGGGCTCCGCCGGGACGGGAGGGGTGGGTTTGCTCCAAGTCATCACCAGTCGCAGAATGCTGATCGTGTTCGGGGTGGTGGCGTGCATCAACACCACGTGGCAGGTGTTGCGGGCATGGTTGATGAAGTTCCTGCAGGAAGGGCGCGGCTATGCGGAGGCGGATGCACTCTATTATAACTCGGCTTGGTTCGCGGCTGCCGATTTGGGATGTCTCGTTGCCGGGGCGCTGGCCGCCGCCCTCGCGCATCGGGGGTTCGCGGTGCACCGATCCCGGGTGCTGGTGTTTGCCGGTTGCGCGGTCCTGTGCGCCACCGCGGTGTTCGTCCCATGGCTCGGGAAAGGTGCGCCGTTGCTGGTCGCGCTGGCTTTGGTGGCGGCCGGTGCGCTGGGCGTCTTCCCGCTTTACCACGCCTTCACCCAGGACCTGCCGGCGGAACATCAAGGGAAGATCACGGGCATTGCCGGCGTCGCGGCATGGCTCGTTCCGGCCCAGGCCCAAAAGTGGTTCGGCGTGCTGGCCGACCGCACGGGTTCCTTTGACACAGGACTCGCTCTGGCCGGTTTGTTGCCCCTCCTCGCACTGGTCCCGCTGGCCTTGTTGTGGAAGCCGGCAGGTGTGCGTGCCCGTTGAAGACTTGTCTTCCCCGTCGGCCTCGTTTCAGGCCAACCTTTCAGAATCTCCCCATGAACACCCCTCTCCTGTCGCGCCGCGCGTTCCTCGTTGCCGGGGCGGTCGGCACGGCGGCCGCCCTCTCCCCGCTTGGCGCCGCCACGGAGCCGCGCAAAAGAATCGCCCTGATCGGCACCGAGGTCCGGTTGCATTCCCACGCCCAACATTTCATCGATCGCTTCCTGCTCGGCTATGGCTGGGAGGGCGGTTGGCGCCGGCCCGATGTCGACTTGGTCTCGCTTTATATCGACCAGTTCCCGAAGGACGATCTGGCGCGGGGCATCGCCCGGCGACACGGTGTGCCGATCCACCGGACCATCGCTGACGCCCTCACGCTGGGGACATCCCGGTTGGCGGTGGATGGCGTGGTGATCATCGGTGAGCACGGCAGGTACCGGCGCAATGAGAAGGGGCAGACACTCTATCCCCGGCACCGGTTCTTCAAGGAGGTGGTGAAGGTGTTCGAGACCGGGGGCCGCAGCGTTCCCGTCTTCAATGACAAGCATCTGTCCACCGACTGGCGCGAGTGTGTGGAGATGGTGGAGGATTCGCGGCGCCTCAAGTTCCCCTTCATGGCCGGATCGTCGCTTCCGGTCACGCGCCGCATTCCGTCGATCGAGATCCCCATGGGCACGCCATTGGTTGAAAGCGTGTGCGTCGGGTATGGCGGCATGGACAGTTATGATTTTCACGGAATCGAGACCGCCCAGTGCATGTCCGAACGTCGTCAGGGCGGCGAGGTGGGGATCCGCCGGGTGCTGGCGTTGAAGGGGCCGAAGATGTGGGAATACGCCGCGCAAAGGGAGGGCACGCGCCGGTTGTTGGTGTCCGCGCTGACCCGCAGCCACAACCTTCCGGTGAAGGACGGGTATCCGAGCGATGCCGTCACGTTCGACTGGGCCCGAAAGACGTTCCCCCTGGGTTGGGCTTATTTCATCGAGCATCGTGACGGATTCCAAACGACCCTTTTCATGCTCGATATCCGGGATTTCAATTATGCCGGACTGGACGGTCAATCGGGCCGGGTTTTCTCGTGCCAGATGTATCTGCCCATGCCCACGCACGGGTCCACCACCGCGGATTTCTTCAATCCGCTGGTCCGACACATCGAACGGATGGTGGTGGAAAACGTGCAGCCTTACCCGGTCGAACGGACCCTGCTGACGTCGGGTATGGTGCTGGCCGGTGTGGAATCCTTTTACCGCAATGCGCCGGTCGATACGCCGGAGATGGGGGTCAGGTACCAGGTCCCCGGAGAATCATGGTTCTGGCGGGATTGAACCGGAGCGATGCCATGGGAATGGAGGGGGAACTCACGACGGGTTCATTTTGAGGCGTTTCTCAGGCGTTCCTTCACTTTCGGATCCAACTCGGGGATGTCGGTTCGCCGCCAGTCGAAGAAACCGAGGAACTTATAGTGATGGAAATAGGCGGCGCCGGAGATCCCGCCCGTCGATTCGACGAAGGCTCCCGATTTCCGGTCATAGGAAAACAGTGCGAACCGGGCGGCGGAATCCGCCTTCATGCTTTTATAGAGGCTGATCTCGGGGGTCTGCAGGGATCCCGCCAACGGGACCGGCAGGCTGAGCGCCGGGATGCCCACCAGGGATTCGCGGGTGTCCATGCCCAGACCCGCGCTGCGCGCCTCCACGATCACCTCCGCCTCGTCCTCCGTACGGACCAACAGGGCGCCGTTCCGGGCCAGATGTTCCCGGATCGCCCCGAGCGCATAGCGTTTGTCGTAACTCTTGAAATAGCGTTCCTCAAGATGAACCTTTTTCCCGTGCAACAGGTGGAGATCGGCCTTTTCGATCGCGCGATCGGCGGCCGAGCTCAATAAGAGTTGCTCGGTGATCGACCGTTTTGGCTCGGTGATCTTGGTGGTGTTGCAACCGGTCAATGCGAAGGCCAGGCCGGCCAGCAGGAGGGTTCGCCAGGCCGGTGCGGTCATCCCGTTCGCCACGTGGGGAGGACCCGGTTCGTCGTGGGGCCTTTTTGTCGTCGGGATCTTGGATAAGAATTGCGCTGTCATGGATTCGGGGTGCTCGTGCTTCCCATCGCTCCGAACTTTCGCCACATCGCGCCTAGCGGCCAAGGGTCGTTCTCAGGGTGTCGACATAATTGTGGGAGCCGTGGCCCATGTCAAAAGTCCGGCAGGATCGCTCCAATCTCGCCAGGATCGCCTCAAATTCCGCCTGGCTCAGGGGCTGCGTGCCGAGGATGAGCGCCGCCGCCTGCCACATGTAATCGTGGACGAATCCGAGGCTCTTTCCGTCCGGCCGCCGCCGCAGGACCGAGTAGATCTCCAGCATCTCGGCATCCTTTCGGTCGCCGAAGAACTGGCTGATTTCCAGCACGTGCAGATCCAACAGGGTGAACGACTTTGTGTAAGCGTTCGGATAATCGCCCAGATGCGGTGGTTGTTTGTCTCCCCGGAACAACGCCCGCAGGGAGTCGGTCTCCCACGACCAGGCGGACTTGCCGTCGGTGAACTTCATCGAGGTGCGGGGACTGCCCGCCGGAACCAAGGGTTTTTGCTCGGGATCCTTCACCGGAACCGCAGCCCGTAACAGTCTTGAAGGATCGAACCGGGGATGCTCGAAGGCTTGCCGCAGGCCCGGCACGAAATCGTCCAGATCGAAAAATGATTCCGGCGGTTTATTCATGGGCTCAGGATGGGCGCCCAGTCGGCAGCCGGCAATCCCTGCCTGCGTCGTTTCAAAGGTGAGTTCCGGCCCGACCCGATCATTTTTCCTCCGCCCTGATATAGATATGCCGGGGGGCCCGCGGGAAGAACCGGAAGAGCGCGGGACACAGCCATCCATCCATCCCGTACGCACTGCTGTGATACCAATTCCCACCGTCCTGTTCCCGGCGCCGTTCCAGCTGCAGTTGGGCACCCGGAAAAGACCGTTGGGAGAAGATCAGACGAACGCTCCTTTCAGACCCCGGTATCCCCTTGACCAACCGGTCGATCATCTCGGGGATGCCCTGCACGAAAGGCTCCCCTTTCAATCTCAAACGGGGCTCATCAAAGGCCCATGTCTTGCCTGCACGATACGGTTCGATCACCAACAGGGCGTTCCCGGCGGTGACATACCGATACTCGACAATTCCCGCGGTGATAGTGAGGACGACGACACTGGCGGCCAGGATCCGTCCGCTTGAACCCTGCAACATCCGCTGGAAAGGCAGGACACTCGCCAGGAAAGCGCCCATGATGATCGAGGCCAGCCAGGCCGTGCGGGTCAGGCTGAAAAGAAAACCATACAGGGCGCAGGCCGAAATCCCGAGCGACAGGCCGAGCACAGAATCACCCAGGGAACCGCGCCGGACACCCCGGATCCACAACACCAAGCCAAAGGCTCCGACGGCGAGGATCGAGAGGTCGAAAATGTTCATGTCCAGGATGGTTGACGTTGCTGGCAACTATTGCCGGGCCAATCCCGGTGGAACTCCCGGTCCACCCAACCCGGCCGGTTGTAAGACAACGGCCGGGTTGGCTGGGCATGAACCAAACAGGTGAAACCTTGCGGGGTTTTCCGGCTGCGGTCAGGGATTCGGGCCGGTCGGATGGGTCACGGGCAAGGCCGTGCCGATCGCCGCGGCCGCATCACTGCAACTCGGATGTCCCCAACCACCGGCACTGACCGGGTGTCTATTGGCGTCCGGTGCGATGTCGAACACGATGTTGTCATCACCGGTCGGGCTGACCCCGCCCGGCACATTATCCAGGTTCAATGCGTGGCGGATCTTCCAGGCGATGATGTGATCCGCGCAGGAGGAATCGCCACTCACGCCGATCGCCCCGATCAGGGTGCCGTCCGGTGTATAAAGGGCCAGGCCGCCGCCGAAGACGTTGATGCCGCCGATCTTGTTCCCCACCATGGGATCGTTCGCCTTGCCGTAATGGGTGGAAGGCTCCTTATAGGCGACCGAGGTGTCGACGGGATTGCTTTCCTGGAGGCCGAACAGGCTGCCGCCGGGTTGCACCGCCGAATAGAGGTTGGCGGTTGAGAGGGGCAGCCCTTTGAGGCTGAAGGCGTTTGCTGTGTTGGCTTTTTGTGCCGAGATGACCCGGCTTCCCGGCCACTGGTCGCCACGCTCGTCCCCTGAGAAGGTCACCGCAGTCACGACCCCGTCCCGGTTCACCACCGTGGCCCACATGTTGAGCCCGAATCCGCCGTTATCACCCGCCGTGACGACGGCCTTCAGCGCCGTTTGCAGGGCGGCGTAAGTGGGCAGTTGGGACTGCGGCGGACCGTTGTGCTTGCCGTCACCGTCGGCACCCATGACCGCGGAGGGCGCGGGGACCAGCAGCGCCAAGGCGACGATCCCGGCTCCGGAAAGGAAATGACGGGAGGAGGTGCGAACGTTCAACTTGTTCATAAGGATTCTTAGGGATGAGGTGGGATGGCGGTAGTGGGTTCGCCCCAAGAAAAGGGGCCGGACCTTTGGGTGGGCCGCCCGGGGTTGAAACATAGCTGACGTGCAGGCAGGACGCTTGCGCCACCAGCATCCATTCCAACCCGGTGAACATAATAAGTGTGAAAGATTATACCGGGATAATCAATGAAATTATGGTCATTCGCGGCCGCTGGGCGCTTTTTGGCACTGCCCCCGCCACGGACTCCCAGGCGGCTCGGGTGGAACCTCGCCC
>JANYCC010000077.1 GCA_025360495.1 Verrucomicrobiota bacterium
CGAAGTCATGAGGCGGATCCGGGCAGGCATGGCAGATCCGCCTCGTACCTCGGCTACCGGGTACGACATTTCCCGGTTTTTGGGTTGAGTCAACGATCCAAAGACCTCTTGCTACGCCCGGTTTGACCCCATCGAGATGAACGCGTTGCCAACGCCGCAAAAGCCGTCCGTCCCATCCCCCAGATGAACCTGGTCACCGCCGCCCTGCGCCGGCCGCTCTCCGTCGTGGTTGCAGTGATTGCGGTCGTGATGCTGGCACTCTTCGCCCTGCAGAAGATGCCCCGGGACATCTTCCCGACCCTCGGTGTCCCGGTGCTCTATGTCGCCCAGCCTTATGGCGGCATGGATCCCGCCCAGATGGAGGGTTATCTCACCTATTATTACGAATATCACTTCCTCTATGTCACCGGCATCGAGCATGTGGAATCGAAGTCCATCCAGGGGGTCAGCCTCATCAAGCTGCAGTTCCATCCGGGCACGGACATGGCCCAGGCGCTCGCGGAAACGATCGCCTATGTCAACCGCGCCCGCGCCTTCATGCCGCCGGGCACGGTGCCGCCCTTCGTCATGCGCTTCGACTCCGGCAGCGTTCCGGTCGGCAACCTGGTCTTCGCCAGCGACACCCACACCGTGGGGGAACTGCAGGATGCCGCGCTGAACCGGGTCCGCCCGCTGTTCGCCACGCTGCCCGGGGTCTCCGCACCGCCGCCGTTCGGGGGCAGCGCCCGGGCAATCGTTCTCCGCATCAATCCCGACCGTCTCCGCTCCCATAACCTGTCGCCCGATGACGTGGTTCGGGCGCTCGTTGCAGCCAACACGATCACGCCGTCGGGCAATGTCCGCATCGGGGACCAGATCCCGATGGTCCCGTTGAACTCCGTCGTGCGGAACGTGAAGGAATTGGAGAACGTCGCGGTGCCGGCGGGGCGCAATCCGACAGTGTTCATCCGGGATCTCGGCACGGTGGAGGATGCGGCGGACATCGCCACGGGTTATGCCTTGGTGAACGGCCGGCGCACGGTTTATATCCCGGTCACCAAACGGTCCGACGCCTCCACCCTGAGCGTGGTGAGGTTGGTGCGGGAAAACCTCCCGAAGTTCCAGGCGGCCCTTCCGGACGGGATGCGGGTGTCCTATCAGTTCGATCAATCCCCCTATGTGATCCGCGCCATCCGCGGGTTGGCCATGGAAGGGGCCTTGGGCGCGGTGCTTACGGGCCTGATGGTGCTGCTGTTTCTCCGGGACTGGCGCACCGCCCTGGTCGTCGTCATCAACATCCCACTCGCGCTGCTGGCCTCCGTCATCGGGCTCTGGTTGACCGGCCAGACGGTGAACCTGATGACCCTCGGCGGACTGGCCCTGGCCGTGGGGATCCTGGTGGATGAGGCGACGGTCACGATTGAGAATATCCACACCCAACTGGCGCAGGGAAAACCGGTCGCACTGGCCGCCCTCGACGCCACGCTGGAGACCGCCGGTCCGCGGTTCCTCGCCATGTTGAGCGTCGTCGCCGTATTCATCCCGGCCTTCTTCATGGTCGGGGCCGGACGCGCGCTTTTCCTGCCCCTGGCGCTCGCCGTCGGTTTCGCGATGGCGGCTTCCTATATCCTTTCGACCACCCTCGTGCCGGTGCTCTCGGCGTGGCTCCTGAAGACGCATCCGCGGGACAAGGATGATGGCCATGGCCCCGGCTTTTTCGGCCGGGTGCAAAACGTCTATGGAAAGGGGGTCGGCCTCATCGTCACGATCCGCTGGCTGATGGTGCCGCTCGCGTTGGTGGTCGCTGCCGGCATTGTCTGGTGGTCGTTGGGGCGGCTCGGCACGGAGATCTTCCCGACCGTCGATTCCGGACAATTCCAACTGCGGATGCGCGCCCCGACCGGCACGCGCATCGAGCGCACGGAAGCCTATGCCACCAACGCGCTCGCCCTCATCCAAGCCGAAGTCGGGGCCACGAACATCGAGGTGACCCTTGGTTTTGTAGGGGTGCAGCCCGCGTCATTTCCCATCAACACGATCCATCTGTGGACCGGCGGACCCGAGGAAGCCGTCCTGCAGGTGCAGTTGAAGACCGGTTCCGGGGTGCGCATTGAGGCCTTGAAAGAGCGGTTGCGCCGGCGGTTCGCGATGGCGTTGCCCGAGGTGGAATGTTCCTTCGAACCCAGCGACATCATCAGCCGCGTGATGAGTTTCGGTTCACCGGCTCCCGTCGAGGTGACCGTCAGCGGGCCGAACCTGGCGGCCAACCGCGATTATGCCGACAAGGTGCGCGGGGCATTGGCGACGATCCCGTCCCTGCGTGATTTGCATTACCAGCAGGCGCTCGATTACCCGACGGTCGAGGTGAACGTGAACCGCGAGCGGGCCGGATTGGTGGGCGTCACGGTCGGGGACGTGGCCCGTTCGCTGGTGGCCGCCACGTCCTCGAGCCGGTTCACCGCACCGGTGTATTGGGCCGATCCCGCGAGCGGCGTGGCGTATCAGATCCAGGTCGAGATCCCGCAGGCCCGGATGGATTCCATCGAGGCGATCGCCAACATCCCGGTGAACACCCAGGCCGGCGACCCCCAACTGTTGCGCAGCGTGGCCGCGGTGCAGAAGGGGACTGCGGTCGGCGAATATGACCGGTATAATATGCAGCGTCAGGTGAGCCTGAACGCCAACGTCGTGGGTGAGGATCTGGGCGGCGTCTCGCGAAAGATCAATGCCGCACTGGCCAAAGTCGGTGCGCCGCCGGCCCGGGTCGCCCTCAATGTCCGCGGCCAGATCGCGCCGATGATCCAGATGCTCGATGGCCTGCGCACGGGATTGGGGCTGGCGGTCATCGTGATTTTCCTGCTGTTGGCGGCCAATTTTCAATCGGTCAAACTGTCGTTGGTGGTCGTCTCGGCCGTCCCGGCGGTGTTGGCCGGGGTCGGCCTGACCCTCTGGCTCACGGGCACCACCCTCAATCTCCAGTCGTTCATGGGCGCGATCATGGCGGTGGGCGTGGCGGTCGCGAACGCCATCCTGCTGGTCACCTTCGCCGAACGCGCACGTCTGGCCGGCGCCACGGCCGCCGATGCGGCGGTCGCCGGGGCGTCCAGCCGGCTCCGCCCGATCCTGATGACCAGCCTCGCGATGATCGCGGGCATGCTGCCGATGGCGCTCGGGCTGGGGGAGGGCGGCGAACAATCCGCGCCACTCGGCCGGGCCGTCGTGGGGGGGCTCGCCGCGGCGACGTTCGCCACCCTCGCCCTCCTGCCCGCGGTGTTCGCACTCGTCCAGGGCCGTGCAGGCCGCCATTCCGCTTCCCTCGATCCCCACGACCCGGAGAGCCGGCACCATCCCCGTCCGGCTTCCCCCGCATCGTCCCCCCCATGAAGAACCCCGGTTTCAGATTATATAATGTCGTCCTCGCGACGATGGCGGGCGCCGGGCTGGTGACGGGCTGCCGCGAGACCCCTCCGGAGTCCGCCGCACCCACGCCCGTCCCGCCCCTCAGCGTGCCGGTGACCCAGGTCCGGCGCGGGCCCATCACGCGGAGCATCCATCTGCCGGCCAACATCCGGGCCCTCCAACAGGCGACGCTTTATGCCAAGGTCGCCGGTTATCTCAGGGAGATCACCGTGGACCGCGGCGACTCCGTGAAGGCCGGCGCCGTGCTCGCGGAGATCGAGGCCCCGGAGTTGCTCGCCGACACCGCGAAATACCAGGCCGAGGTCGCGGTGGCGCAGTCCGATTACCAACGGTTGGCCGCGGCGTTGAAGCAGGCGCCCGACCTCGTGGTGCCGTTGACCGTGGAAACCGCCAAGGGCCGCTATGAGATGGCGCTGGCCGGTGCGAAACGCAATGAGACCCTGCTCGGTTTCACCAAGATCATCGCCCCGTTCCCCGGCGTCGTGACCCGGCGCTGGGCGGATGTCGGCGCGCTCATCCCGGCCGCGACCGCCACCAGTTCACCGCAGGGCGCGGCGGTCGTGACGCTCATGGATTTCAGCCGGGTCCGCGTCGAGGTGTTCATCCCGGAACCGGAGGCGCCCCTGCTCAAGCCCGGTCTCATGGCGGAGGTGAAGGTGGAGGAATTGCCCGGCCGGACGTTTCCCGGCCCGGTCACGCGCATCGCTTGGTCGCTCGACGAGGCCACCAAGACGATGCCGATCGAGATTGAATTGGCGAATCCCGACGGCACGTTGCGCCCCGGAATGTTTGCCACGGCCCGGATCGCCGTGAGCCAGAAAGCGGATGTGCCGCTCCTGCCCGCCGCGGCCTTGGTGGTCGAAAAGGCGCGCACCTCGGTGTTCCTGCTGGTGGATGGCAAGGCGAAGAAAGTCCCCGTGAAAGTGGGGTTCGAGGACGGAACTTCCTTTGAGGTGTTGGACGGTGTTTCCCCCGAGGCACAGGTGATTGTCACCGGGCGGTTGCCCCTGACGGATGGACAACCGGTGAACCGCGCGGAGGCCAAATGAACCGGGCGCACTCCTTGGTCCTAATGGGGGCGCTGCTGTCCGGGATCGGTTCCGTGATCGGTGCGGATCCCACCAACTCGTCCCCCGCCCACGTCGCTGGCCCTCGCGTGTTGACGATCGACCTGCCGGCGACACTGCGGTTGGTGGGCGCGCGCAATCTCGACGTCCGGATCGCGCGGGAAAAAGTGGTCGAGGCGAAGGCGGCCAACGAAAGCGCGGCCTGGCAATTCTTTCCGGCCATCATTCCCGGATTCGGTTACCGGCGGCACGATAACCTGATCCAGGACGTCGCAGGCAACATCATCGATGTCCACAAGGAGTCTTATACGGTGGGTCCGACCCTCGCCGCGCAACTGGACCTCGGCGACGCCATCTACGGAAAACTCGCGGCCCGACAGCGCGTGATGGCGGCCGAGGCGGGGATCGAAAGCGAACGGCAGGACAGCGTGCTATTGGCGGTCCTTGGTTATTTCGACCTCGCCAGGGCGCAGGCTTCGGTGGCGGTGGCGGGCGAATCGGTCCGCATCGCCGAGGGATTTGCCGCGCAGGTCGGGCAGGCGGTCGGTGCCGGCATCGCGTTCAAGGGGGACGCGCTCCGCGCCGAGGTGCAGGCCGACCGCGACCGCCTGCTTCTCCGACGCTCCCGGGAGCAGGTCACCGTGGCCTCCGCAAGATTGGTGCGGACCCTTCACTTGGAATCCGGAGTCGAACTGGAAGCCTCGGACAACGACCTGGTGCCGCTTTCTTTGGTGGCCACGAACGCCGCCTTGGACGCCCTCGTGGTCCAGGCATTGGCGGCGCGGCCGGAAGTGAAACGCAGTCGGGCGTTGGTCGGAGCGGCGCGGCAGGTCCGCGATGGCGCCAGGTACGGTCCGTTGGTCCCGAGTCTCGGGGCCCAGGTGTTCGCGGGCGGGTTGGGCGGGGGAATCCAGGGTTCCCCGGGCCGGTTCGGCGAATCGGAGGATTATCAATTCACCGTGGGTTGGCGGATTGGTCCGGGCGGGTTGTTCGACCGCGGCCGGGTGCGCGCCGGGGAGGCGCGGTTGCAATTGGCGCAACTGGGCGGCGACAAACTGTCCGATGAGATCACCGCGGAAGTGGTGGAGTCCGTGGCGCGGTTCCGGTCCTGGTCCGATCAATTGGCCACGGCGGGCCACGCGGTGAAAGCGGCGGAGGAGGGGATCCGACTGGCGGTGCAGCGGAAGGAATTTGCGGTCGGGGTGGTCTTGGAGCAGGTGCAGGCGGAGCAGGACGTGACGCGGGCGCGCTTGGATTATGTGACCGTGGTGGCGGAGTTCAACAAGGCGCAGTACGGGGTCCTCCGGGCGGTGGGAGCGGCGCCCACCGTTGACGCCAAGAAGTGATGGGGTGGTCCTTTCGGAGGGACGAGTTATACGAGTCCCCGTTCTCTCACCGTTTTCCGTCGGGATTGATCAGCAACTGGATGATGTGCAATCCCGTCCGGTCCTTCGCCTGATCCGTGGTGCGGATGGTGACCGTGTGCCGACCGGGCTTGAGCGTGTCCTCGAGCATCACCGGCCACGGCAGATAGAGCCCGCCGCTCCAGGGCGAATAGGGATCGATCCGCTTGAACGCAGCCCCGTCCACGCTGAATTCCAAGACGCAGGTGTCGGGCCCGGCCGCGAGAAAAAGCCCGATGGCGCTCCCCGGGAAGTCATAGGTGAATTCGGATCCCGGTTCCGACGCGGTCAGGGCCGGGACATTGACGAATCCTTCGCGGGTGCCGGAGGGACGGCTGGGTTTCCAAGCCGGATCGAGCGTGAAACCTTTGCCCAACTTCGCCTCCCCGAGCGCTCCGAAACGACCGTGGCCAAAACTATAAGGATCGAGTGGCTTTCCCGGGAGAGTGTGCGGCTTCGGTGTCGGGGTTCCACCAAAGGCGGCGTCGAGCATCCGGATCATGCTGGCGGCATAAAGTCGCTGCCCGAACGGCGGCGGATGCACATCCTTGAAATCTTCCGCCCACGTGAACTGGCCGGCCTTGATCCGATCCGTGACTTCCAAGGTGAGGTTGAGCGACGGACATCCGTAATGCACCGCGACCCGCTCGTGCTGCGCCACCGCGACCGGCACCGTGCCGGCGTCATAGGCGGCGATCGCCTCGGGCATGACGAAATGCATCAGGACGACGTCGGCCATCGGGTTGACCCTGCGGATATGGCGGACGACCCCCTCCATGCCGCGCAACATCAGGTCGGGTTGGAGGGGGATGTTGGTTCCGTCATTGACGGCGGCTTCGACAAAAAGGAGGTCGATCGGGCCGCGGGCCAGGACATCACGTTCCAGTCGGAACGCATTGCCATTGGAACCGACGGAGGGGATGCCGGCCGGAATGAAGTCGAAGGTGGTGCCGGGAAAGCGCTCCCGAAGCTGGCGCATGAGGTCGTCACGCCAGCCACCGTTGTAGGTGATCGAGCCGCCGAGGAAGGCGACGCGTCCGGTTTTCTCCCGTTCGAATTTAGTCTGGGAATTGCCCAAGCCGTCGCGGAGTTCGAAGTAATCGTGGCCTTTGGGCAGGGGTGGGGGTGCGCCGCAAAGGGCGGGGAGAAGGCCGAGGAAGGCCAGGCAAAGGAACCCTTTTTTCATCGAGGAGAAGGGATGATGCCGCAATTGGGGTCCGGGGTGAAGCGCGGGAATCCCGGATGGATGATCGGGGGAGATTAGCCGCAAAGAACGCAATAAGACGCAAAACTGGCCCGAGGGAGCAGAGGTTTCGGAAGCCCTTTTGCTGCGCTTTTGTGTAGCGAAAATCTAATGCCACAAACTGGACCGATTCACTCGTCGAATCCATCTGCCGTGACTGGCCATGTCCGATGCGCCTTGATTCTTCGTGGCTTCGTGGCTTCGCGTGCGCCTCTTGTCGGCTGGATCCGGCCAAACGCGGGTCTCCTTCCATGTCGGGCTTGCCTCGGGACTGCGCCGGTGCGTCCATGCCCCCGTGAATCCTGTCCCCGTCGTCGCTGCCGTGGCGTTGCTCCTTGGCACCGTGATCGCACCGGAAACCCGGGCCGCGGACGCCAACTGGCCGCAATTCCGCGGGCCCGGAGGACTTGGTGTCGCGGCACCCGAGGCCCATCCGCCGGTGACATTCGGCCCGGGCACCAACGTCGCGTGGCAGGTCGCGACGCCCTCCGGCAATTCGTCACCGATCGTCTGGGGTCACCGCATCCTCCTCACGGCTTTCACCGACGGAAAACTGCTCACCATCGCCCTCGACCGCGAGTCCGGCCGGGAATTGTGGCGGCGCGAGGTGGCCCCGGAAAAGGTCGAGGAGGTCCACAAATCTTTGGGCAATCCGGCGACCGCAACCCCGGTGACGGATGGAGACCGGGTTTATGTCCATTTCGGATCGGTCGGCGTCCTGGCCTATGACCTCGACGGGAAGGAACTTTGGCGTCGGCCGATGTCGCTCACCCAGACCGAATACGGGGCCAGTTCGTCGCCGGTGCTGGTGGGCAACAATGTCGTCCAATTGCTCGATCAAGACGGCGATTCCCATCTGGTCGCGCTCAACCGGGCCACGGGTGAAGTCGCGTGGCGGGTGGAACGACCGGAGATGCGGCGCGGCTTCGGAACGCCCCTGGTGTGGACCCACGACGGCGCGACCGATCTTGTGGTTCCGGGCACGATCTGGCTCAAGGGCCTGGATCCGCAGACCGGTTCCGAGCGGTGGCGGGTGAGCGGGTTGGCGCGCATCACCTGCACCTCGCCG
>JANYCC010000087.1 GCA_025360495.1 Verrucomicrobiota bacterium
GTCCGCCGGGATGCCCATGGTGTTCAACTCGTCGACCGGCACCGCACTCAGCACGGCGCGCAAGACTTGGGCGACGGTCACGACACCCGGCGACAGGTTCAGGCTCACCAACCTCGCGTTCGGACCCTTTTTCGTGGAGGCGGGGTAGTTTCCGTCGGCGATCAGGATCCGGGAATGATGTCCGGCCCGGGCCAGGATCGCGTTGATTTCCGGATGGATGAGTTGATGTTTGAGCATGGGAGAAGGGATCAGGCCTCAGGCCGGGACGGGACGGTGGTGCGCTCCGTGATCCCCGGACGCACCACATAGCTCCAAAAGCCTGGGATTTCCCTCAGGATCGAACGCAGGGGCCAATACCGAAGCCAATGTCCCGGTGTTGCGGGCACCGTGAACACCTCCACTCCCGCCCGCTGATAGGCCAGTTTCAGCCGTGGAAGATGATAGAATTCGCTCACCACCAGCGCCCGTTGCGTCCGCCCGCCAAAACGCAATCCGGGCAGTGTATCCGCAACCGTCGCCGCCGTGTTCAATCCGCCCCGATCCGACTCGATGTCTCCGGGCGCCACCCCCAGGCGAATCGCATAGGCACGCATCGCCTCCGTCTCATGCACCGCGCCATCACCGGGCCCGCCCGAAACCACCAGATGCCGGGCCCAACCCGATTTATATAATTCCGAGGCCGTCCGCACCCGGTCCGCCACCGCCATGGAAAGCGTGCCGTCGGCATAGACCCTTGCTCCGGGCACGATGATGACATCGGCGGCCCGCCGGTAATCGGTGTGCCCGAAAGCGAAGACTTGGAGGACGGGAAACACGGCGAAGATCCCCAAAGCAGTGGCAGCGGTGCGCCAGGCCGCGTTCCGATCCGGCAGGACTTCCCTTTTCCCCGATGCGATCCAGACAATGCCACCGAAGACTGCGGCCAGGATTCCGGAAAGCGGCACCGGCACCCGGGTATGGATCAGGCCACGGCCCAGCAACGACCAGAACATCACGGCATTCGCCAAGGCAACGACCGCAAAGGTAGCGGCGAGGGCGATGGTCGCGGCTTGGCGAAGGGGTCCGGCGCCGGGTCGGATTCCCCAAGCCACCAACAATCCGCCACCGAACAGTCCGAGGGCGTCGGCTGCACGGGCGGGGAGCAGGCGGAGATCCAGGAGCCAGAGGTTGAAATCGAAACCTCCCGCCAGATGGATGGCACTCCCACCAACGAGCATCAGACCGAGGCCGAGAGCCATACCACGCCCCCAATACGGGGCCTCATCACCTATGGATTTGTTCATGACTGGTTGAAATAACGGTCGCACGCCACACAGGGGCTCACCGGAACCATCGTTGAAAGCTCTCCATTGTCGTCCGCGCCGCCGTCAGTGAATCCGGCCGGGGCCGCACCTCCGCCGAAATCCACCCGTCATAATCAATGTGTCGCAAGGCCCCGACGATGGGCGCCACGTCAAGATGGCCCATGCCGATGGCGTTGCGGTTGGTGTCGGCGAAGTGGATGTGACCCACCAACGGGCCGGCGCGCCGGATGGCATCCGGGAGATCGGCTTCCTCGATGTTCATGTGGAACAGGTCGAGCAGGAGGCGGACATTCCGGGTCCGCAACGTGCCCAGGAACTCCACGGCATCATCGACCGTGTTGAATAGGTTGGTCTCATAGCGGTTCAAGGGCTCATATAAGAGTGGCACTCCGAGCGCATGGGCCCGCGGACCCAACTGATCGAGTTCCTTCCCGAGCCAGGCCAGGGCTTCCTCACGGTTCGCGCCCTCGGCCACCCGTCCCTGCATTGACCCGACGATCGCCGATGCGCCAAAACCACCGGCAAAATCCACGATAGCCCCGATGAAATCGCGTCCACAAATCCGCACGTGCGGATCCGGGTCGGTGAGGGAAAGCTTGCGCCGGACCCAACCTGCGCCGGTCCCCATGGCGGCCAGGACCAACCCGTGTTCCCGGAGCAATTCCCGCACCTGCAATCCGTCCAGGTCATCCGCGTGCGGGGGGAAGACCTCGATGCCATCGAAACCCAGCGCCCCGGCGTCGCGACAGGCGGCGGCGAGGTCGTCATGGAAAACAAAGGGGCCCTGTCGGGTTTCAGGGACGAGGGAGACGGTGACGGCGGATCGGATCATGTGAGCGGCGCAAGCCAGTGATCGGTGATGAGTGATCCGGGGTCGGTGCCAGGTCAACCGATTACTGCCGCCGTAACCGACGAGGCACAAGGCGGACCCTCGCTGGGTCGGTTCCGCCTCATGACTTCGGCGGCTACGGGCTGGTTGCGCCTCATGACTTCGGCCAATCATCAATCCCCAATCTCCAATCTAAAATCATCAATATCCCCTGCCCCTGCCCCACCTCACCCCACCTTGTCGGGATGGGACGGGGCTCCGAACCTCTGGCTCTCCGTCCCCCACCCGTTTAAGGTGCGATTTTACAAATGAAGCCGTCCCCTGATCCCCTGACGTCTCCGTGCCAAAGGCTCCGCCTGGACACCCTCACACCCCATGGCTGCGTCCTGCGCGGCAAAGGCATCGGGGTCGGGATCACCGCCTTGGCCCCGGACCTCTTCCGGATCCGCTGCGCCACCGGCCGGAATCTGCCCCCGGACGAATCCTGGGCGGTCGACCGCACCGAATGGCTGGCTCATGACGTCAGAATCAAGACCACGGCGGGGCATGTCGAGGTCCGGACGCCGCTCGGGGTGTTGCGTTGGTCGTTGGGCGATGGGGCGTGGACGCTGATGGACCCGGGCGGGCTGCGGATCATTTCCGCGGCGGCTGGGGGAACCGGTTTTCGAAAAGGATCGGCCCAGGTCGACCTGGAACTGGCCGAGGGGGAGAGCCTGTTCGGACTGGGTGAGACCACCGGCCAATTCAACAAGCGCGGCCTGGTGCGCGAGTTCTGGAACACCGATGTCCTCGGTCATTCCCCGGCGATCCATCCCGGGCTGAAAAGCCTTTATGTATCGATCCCGTTTTTCCTTTCGCTGCGCCATGGACGGGCGGCGGGGGTATTCTGGGACAATCCACGCCGCCAGACCTGGGACCTCGGACAGACGGATCCCGGCCGGGCCCGGTTGCAGGCGGCGGGCGGCCCGATCGATCTCTATCTCTTCCTCGGCCCCACACCGGCCGCGGTGGTGGGGAGTTACACTGGGTTGACAGGACGCATCCCGATGCCGCCGCGTTGGGCCCTGGGCTATCAGCAATGTCGCCATAGCTATGAGACCCGTGCGGAATTCGAGCGGATCGCCCGCGAATTCCGTCAGCGAAAGATCCCTTGCGATGTGCTCTACCTCGACATCCACCACATGGATGGCCGCCGGGTGTTCACGTTCGGGAAGTCGTTTCCGAAACCGGCCGAGATGATCCGGAAACTGGCACGCCAGGGTTTCAAGGTGGTCACCATTGTGGATCCCGGGGTGAAGAATGAGCCGAAGTTCGGCGTGTTGCAGCGCGGCAAGGCAGCGCAGGGCTTCGTCAAGGCGCCCGATGGGAAGAAGGATTTCCTCGGGAAAGTGTGGCCGGGGGAAGCGCGATTCCCGGACTTCCTCAACGAACGGGTGCGTCGCTGGTGGGGCGCCGAACAACAGGTGTTGCAGGACGCCGGCGTGGCCGGTTTCTGGAACGACATGAATGAACCGGCGAACTTCGCCCGGCCCGACAAAACGCTGGACCCGGACGCACTGCATGAGACCGATCAGGGTCCGGCGAAGCATGAGGCGGTCCATAATTTATATGGGATGCAAATGTCCCGGGCGTCACGGGAGGGCGCGCTGCGGCATCGTCCGGACGAGCGGCCGTTCGTGGTCACGCGGGCCAGTTATGCCGGCGGCCAACGCTATGCCGTGATCTGGACCGGGGATAATTCTTCGTGCTGGGAACATCTCGCCGACTCCATCCAGATGTACCTGAACCTGGGTTTGAGCGGGGTGGCCTTTTGCGGGGGTGACGCGGGGGGATTCCTGGACAATGCGACCCCCGAACTGCTGGTTCGGTGGATGCAGTTCGCCGCGTTCACGCCGTTTTTCCGGAACCATTCCAATCTCGGGACCCGGCCGCAGGAGCCCTGGGCTTTTGGACCGGCGACCGAGGAGATCTGCCGCACCTGGATCGGTCTCCGTTACCAATTCCTTCCCTATTGGTACGGATTGTTCGCCGAGGCCCGCATCACCGGCGCCCCCCCGATGCGCCCGTTGCTCTGGCATTATCCGAATGACCCGGTGGCGGTGGCCTGCGGCGATCAGTTCCTGCTCGGCCGGGGCGTGCTGGTCGCGCCGGTCACCCGGCAAGGGGCCACGGCACGGGCCGTCTATCTGCCCAACGAGATCTGGTATGATTTCTGGACCGGCAACCCGCACGTGGGCGGGCGTCATGTGATCGCCGAGGCACCCCCGGACCGCATCCCGGTGTTCATCCGCGCGGGATCGTTGCTGCCATTGGCCGACACCCGCCCGCATCTCGACGGCCCCGGGGACGCCACCATCACGCTGCACGTCTGGCCGGGGCCGCGGGGCACCTTGGAATGGTATGAGGACGACGGAACCACCCGCGCCCACGAGCGCGGCGAATACGTCACGCGAACCCTGGTCCAGACCACGGTGGGCCACACCCTGAGGATCGATTTCGGCACGGAGAACGGCCCGTATCCCAGCGCGATCCGGACGTGGCGCGTGGTGGTGTGGGGTGCGCGGCGGGCGACGGCGGCGCAGGTCAATGGGCGGCCGATCCCGGGTTCCTATGCCGGGGACGCCCGGGTGATGGTCACCGAGGTTTCCAATTCACCGGAGGCGTTTCATTTCATATATAAGGGGGTATGAAACATCATCGACAGGCCGGTCTCGCCGCCGCCACTGCCGCCGTCACCCTGACCCTCGGGCTTCTCCCCGGGTGCCGCTCCTTCGACGAAGACTGGCGTCGGGCGGGGGAACCTGCCGCCGGCGCGCCCATCGGGACCGGACGTTGGACCGGGACCTGGCAGAACACCAACAACACCCATTCCGGAGTGCTCCGGGCGGTGGTGCAGGCGCCGGACGGCACGAATTATACGGCGCGATATTATGCGGAGTGGGGCACGCATCACGGCACGTTCCGCAGTCCGCTGCCGGGCGTCTGGCACGATGGCCGGCTGGCGTTCTCCGCTTCGAAGCGGGTGGTGGGTTTCCGGATCGACACCGCCGGGACGCTGACCGACACGGCTTTGGATGCGACCTACACGAGCCGGTTCGATGTGGGGACCTTCACGCTGCGCCGGCCGTAGTCCCCATCGCCCGCCGGGGAGCCGGCGGGCGCCTGGGCGCATCTGGGCATCGTGGGAAGGCG
>JANYCC010000088.1 GCA_025360495.1 Verrucomicrobiota bacterium
GACCTTTTCGACCCCAAGCCGGAACTGACCCGCAGCGACGGGAAACGCATCAGCATCGACGTGTTCAACGGCAATCCGGGGCCGCTGATGAAGTCGCCTTTTTCGTTCCGCCAACACGGGCAATCGGGCGCGTGGGTTTGCGAGAAATATCCCAACGTGGCGCGGCATGTGGACGATTTCGCGTTCATCAAATCGCTTTATAGCGAATCAAACGACCATGTGCCGGCGCTCTACCAGATCAACACGGGGATCGCGCGGCCCGGATTCCCGAGTGCCGGCGCGTGGGTCACCTATGGGCTGGGGAGCGAGAGCCAGAATCTTCCGGGCTATGTCGTGCTCGGCAACAGCCAGGGCGTCAAGGGCGGCCCGCTGAACTGGAGCGCGGGTTTCCTCCCGACCAGCTATCAGGGGACGCTGTTCCGTTCGTCGGGGGCGCCGATCCTGAACCTCACCCGACCGGAGCACGTGACCCGCGACGACCAACGGGCGCAACTCGACTTCCTCAAGACGCTCAACACCGGGCATCGCGAGGCCCATGAGGGGGAACCGGACCTCCTCGCCCGCATCCAGAGTTTCGAACTGGCGTACCGCATGCAGATGGAGGCGGGCGAACTGACGGATTTCGCCTCCGAACCGAAGGACACGCTTGCCCTCTACGGCATCGACCAGGAGGTCTCGCGGAACATCGGGACCAAATGCCTGATGGCGCGCCGCCTGATCGAGCGCGGCGTGCGGTTCGTCCAAGTTTATAGCGATGGCGAATGGGACGCGCACTCCGATCTCAAGGGGAATCATTCCCATCATTGCGCGTCCACGGACCTGCCGATCCATGGGTTGCTCACCGATCTGAAACGGCGCGGTTTGTGGGACAGCACGCTGGTGATCTGGGGCGGTGAATTCGGGCGCATGCCGGTTTCCCAAGGCAACGGGGGTCGGGATCACAATCCGAACGGGTTCATGGCCTGGATGGCCGGGGCGGGCATCCGGGGCGGAACGAGTTTTGGCGAGACCGATGAGATCGGTTATAAGGCCGTGAAGGACCGCGTGAGCGTCCATGACCTGCACGCCACAATGCTGCATCTGCTCGGCGTGGATCACCAGAAACTGACCTATTTGCATAACGGCCGCAATTATCGCCTCACCGACGTGGCCGGCGACGTCATCCAGAGCATTCTCGCATGATCCATTCCCCCCGCTCCGAAGCCCTGTTCGCCTCCGCCCTGGCCCACATTCCCGGCGGCGTCAACTCGCCGGTCCGCGCCTTCCGGGGTGTCGGCGGCCAACCCTTCTTCGTCGAGTCGGCCCGCGGCGCCCGGATCACCGATGTCGATGGCCGTGAGCTCATCGATTATGTCCTCACCTGGGGACCGGCCATCCTCGGGCATGCGCCGCCGCGCGTCATCGCCGCGATCCAGGAGGCGGCCGCCCGGGGCACCAGTTTCGGCATCCCCAACCCGCTCGAGGTCGACCTCGCAATGCGGGTCAAGGCGCTGGTGCCTTCGGTCGGCAAGATCCGGTTCTGCAATTCCGGCACCGAGGCGTGCATGTCCGCCATCCGGCTCGCCCGCGGATTCACCGGGCGCGACAACATCCTCAAATTCGACGGCTGTTATCACGGACATGCGGACTCGTTGTTGGTGAAGGCGGGATCGGGCGCGCTGACACTCGGCCAACCGGACAGTGCCGGGGTGCCCGCCGATTTCGCCAAGCACACCCTGGTGCTCCCGTTCAACGATGCGGACGCCCTGCGCGCCACGTTCGCCCGGCACGGTTCCACGCTGGCCGCAGTCATCTTGGAAATCGTCCCCGCCAACGCCGGACTTTATCTTCCCCGGCCCGGCTATTTGGAATTGCTCCGGGAACTCACCCGCACCCATGGCACCGTGCTCATCGCCGACGAGGTCATGACCGGGTTCCGCGTCGGACCGGGCGGGGCGCAGGAACGATTTGGATTGGTTCCAGACCTGAGCACCTTCGGCAAAATCATCGGGGGCGGACTTCCGGTCGGGGCCTTCGGCGGGCGCACCGACATCATGGATCTCCTGGCACCGCTCGGTCCGGTGTACCAAGCGGGGACACTCAGCGGCAACCCGCTGGCCATGGCGGCGGGCCTCGCCACGCTGGATGAACTCGCACGCGGGGATGCCTACGCGCAACTCGAGGGTTCGGGGGCGCGATTGCAGGCCGGGATGGAGGATGCGGCGCGGTCGGCGCGGGTCCCGGTGCGATTCCAGCGGATCGGTTCGATGTTCTGCGCGTACTTCACGGAACGGGAGGTGTGGAACCTGGAGGATGCGATGCACAGCGACCGGGCGCGGTTCGCCCGGTTCTTCCACGGAATGCTCGACCGGGGCGTCTACCTCGCCCCGAGCCAGTTCGAGGCAGGCTTCCTTTCGACCGCGCACACCGAGGCCGATCTGGATGCGACGGTGCGCACGGCCGCCGAGGTGTTGCGTACCCTCTAAAAACACTCGGGGGCGAGGCTCCGCCCGAGCCGATCCGGACGCGACGCAGTGGAATTGATCAGAAAAGGCCCATGGCGAACCGACCGTGATACTGATGCGAAAGCAGGCTTCGTGCATTGGCCCATGACGAACACTTTGAACAGGCGGGCTTCATCGCACTGTTGCGGCGGGACCCGTAGTCATCACCGCCCATCCCGACGTCGCAGAATTGTCGGTTGGCTGACGACGATCGCCGCTCTCCTGCTCGCGGCGTTTTACGGCCTGTGGATCCATCCCTTCTGGGGTTACCCCTTCAACGCACAACGTCACACCCGCGTCCCCCTCACTCCGCTCTGGGCCCTGGAATGCTGGTTGTGGGAGGACGACACCAACACGGCGGAAGCTGTGCGGGAATTGCTCGACGGCTATGCGCAACACGACATCCCCGTCCGCACCGTCCTCATCGATAGCCCCTGGAGCCAGCGTTACAACGATTTCAAAATCGACACCCAGCGCTATCCCGATCCCGCCCGGTTCTTCGGCAACCTGAAGACCAACGGCTATCGGGTCGTGCTGTGGATGACGTCGATGGTCAACAGCCGGAACAAGGACACGGCGGTGCGGGATTCCCCGGAATTATATAATGAAGCGCTCGACCACGGGTTCCTGGCCGGGAATGGCCACCAGATCCATTGGTGGAAAGGCACGGGCGCCTTCCTGGATTACAGCAATCCCGAGGCCCTGGCCTGGTGGCACGGCATGCAGCAACAGGTCCTCGACTGGGGCATCGACGGTTGGAAGCTGGACGGCACGGACACCCTCTTCTCCGGCCCCGGATATTTCCCTTATCAGGCCACCCACGCCGGACGGATGTCGACCCGGTCCTACATGGACCTCTATCCCCGCGAAGAGTACCGGCACGGGCTGACGAAGAACCCGGAGTTCATCATCCTCACCCGCGCCCGCGACGACCGGTACTTTCCCCTGAGCCATCCCGAGGGATTCGCCCCGCTCGACGCCGCCCCGGTGACCTGGGTGGGCGACCGGACCCACGAATGGTCGTCCAAGTCCGGCGGTGCCGGTGCCGAGCGGGATGCGATGCGTGCGTCGGGAGGGTCGTGGCGGGACCGTGGATTTGAAGGGGCCTTGCGGGACATCCTGGCGAGTTCCGCCCAGGGATACTGCGTGGTCGGCGACGATGTGGCGGGTTATCACGGGCGCGAACCGATCCCTCCCCGACTTTATATAAGATGGGCCCAATTCGCCGCGTTCACGGGTCTGTTCCTCAACGGTGGCCATGGGGAACGCCGGCTTTGGAAGCGCACCCCGGAGGAACTGGAGATCGTGCGCACCTATTCCTGGCTGCACACCGAACTGGTCCCGTACATGTACACCCAGGTGGTGCGTTGCCACGAGGGCGGCCCGTCCCTGATCCGCCCGGTCGCCGGAAAATTCCATTACCTGTTCGGGGACGATCTCCTCATCGCCCCGATCTATCACGACGGCCCGACCCAATCCGTCGAACTGCCCGCCGGACCTTGGCGGCAACTGTTCCATGATGCCGAATTGATCGACGGGCCTTCGCATCTGGAGCGCTCGTTCGCCTTGTCGGACTTCCCCGTGTACGTGCGGGACGGGGCGATCCTGCCGCTGGATGTCTCCCGCGCCTACACGGGCATGGGCGATGCGGATTCCAAGGGTTTCCTGACCTGGGCCATATGGCCGCGGGGGACCAACACTTTCACGGTCCGGCACCCCGATCGATCGGGAACAACCACGGTCCGGGTCGAGTCGGGGAACGACCTGCATATCGCGTTGGAAGGCGTGAAGAAACCGCATCTCCTGCGGATCCGGATGCCGGCGAAACCCACCTCCGTGAAGCTCGATGGTGAGGCATTGAACGAAGGGCCGGCGTGGCATTATGACGAAATCGGGAGCCGGCTTTGGATCCGCACCCGGGATTATGTGCACGGCCGATACGAGATCCGCTGATCGCCCTGAATGATTCCAGCACCGCTCAGGGGGAGACTGACGCGAAGCCGCGACTGACACGGATATTGGAGACCCCATCCGCAGGCTTTCCTTTGGCCGCCTCCCGAGGCTCAATCGACGCCCGTGAATCCCCGCATCGCCTTCGTGCTGGCCGCCGGCCTGACCCTCGGCCTGACCGTCCAGGCGCAACCTCTCCGCGTCCTGTACCTCGGCCAGGACGGCACCCCCGCCGCGCGCCATTGCCACACCGTGATGCGCGAACTGGGCCGCGACGCCGTCTGGTTCGATTACACCGCCGATCCCGGAGTCGCGACCCCGGATTGGTTGAAACGCTTCGATGTGGTGCTCCTCGACGCGCCACCGGAACTTTTCCCGGCACTGGCGGGATTCGATCCGAAGCGGACGGTCACGGGCGGGTTCACGGGCAACGAGACCGAATGGGGCGGCACGGAATCCATCGGAGCACTGCGCGAACGGCTGTTGGCGGCGGCGGGGGTGAATCGGCGGAAGGAGTGGGAGAACTTCGTCGCCCAGCGTGAACCCGAGGTGCGCGAACCCAACCCCAACGTCGCCAATTATGAGCGACGACCCACGGCCATCACCTTCCAACACCCGTTGTCGGTGAAGGGCAGTCGCGAACGCACCCAGGTCGCCCCGGACCTGAGGTTGGAGCTTTTCGCCGCCGAACCCGATATCGCCAAACCGATCTCGATGGCGTGGGATGAACGCGGCCGGCTCTGGGTCTGCGAAACCCGGGATTATCCCCACGGCGTGACCCCCGGCGGCGAGGGCAACGATTCGATCCGCATTTGCGAGGACACGGACGGGGATGGCAAGGCGGACAAATTCACGGTGTTCGCCGACCATCTCAACCTGCCCACCAGCCTGGTGTTCGTGAATGGCGGCGTGATCGTGGCGCAATCACCGCGGTTCCTGTTTTTGAAGGACACCGACGGCGATGACCGCGCCGATGTCCGGCAGGTGGTGATGGAAGGCTGGGGCATCGGGGACACGCATGCGCAGGCGAACAACCTGCATTATGGCCCGGACAATTGGTTATACGGCTGCGTGGGTTATAGCGGCTTCAATGGCACCGTGGGGGGCGTGCGCCGGCAATTCGGACAGGGCACCTACCGTTTCAAGGCCGACGGTTCGGCCCTCGAATTCCTGCACCAATTCTCCAACAATTCCTGGGGCCAGAGCGCCAATGCCGCGGGCGATCAGTTCGGCGGGACGGCGAACAACGCCCCGATCTTTTTCGGCGGCATTCCCGCCACCGCCGTCCCCGCCGGCCTCCGGGTGATGACGGCCAAACGCATCAACACCCAGGACCTCGCCCATCCCATCACGCCCAATTTCCGGCAGGTCGATGTCTTTGGTGGCTATACCGCCGCGGCCGGCAGCGCGTTCATTCAATCGGCCAATCTCCCGCCCCGGCTCCAGGGCAAAGCGATGGTCTGCGAACCGACCCTGAAGCTCATCTCGCTGATGGATGTCCAACCCGCCGGTGCCGGTTACACCGCCCGGGACGGCTTCAATCTGGTCGCCAGCACTGACGAATGGATGTCGCCGGTTTTTGCCGAGGTCGGCCCCGATGGCGCGGTGTGGTTCTCGGACTGGCAGAATTTCATCATCCAACATAATCCCACCCCGAGCGCCAACCGCGGCGGTTATGACGCGAAGACCGGTCCCGGCGGCGCCCACGAGAATCCGTTGCGCGACCATGCCCGAGGCCGGATCTACCGGGTCGTCTGGGACCAGGCCCGACCCGTCGCACCCCGCTCGTTGGCCGGGGCTTCCACCCCTGAACTGGTCCGCACGCTCGCACATGACAACCCCTTCTGGCGCCTCACCGCACAACGTCTCCTGGTCGAAGGCCGGCATTCGGACGCCATCGCCGAGCTCCGACGCGTGGTCTCCGCCACCAATGCGCCGGCGACCGCCCTCCACGCGTTGTGGACCCTTCAGGGACTCGGCGCCCTTGACGAAACCACGCACCGGACGGCCCTGCTGTCGCGCAACCCCATCCTTCGCCGCAATGCCGTCCGCGCCCTGGGGGAGGATGCCGCGGCCCAATCTCTCTTCTTCAGTGCCGGCGTGGTGAGCGACCCCGATCTCACGACCCGTCTCGCCGCTTTGGTGAAACTCGCCGCATTCCCGACCACGCCCGCCATCCAGACGATGGTTTCCAGCCTCGCGAAAAACCCGGTGAATCGCGGGGACGAATGGCTGTCCGAGGCGCGCCGCATCTTGGCCCGCCGCCATAAGGTCGAGGCTTACCGGGAGGGACCGAACCTGCTTCCCAACGCCGGTTTGGAGAAAGCCGGTGCCGACGGATTGCCCGAGGGTTGGGTGCGCCGCGACTATGGCAACCGTCCCTCCAACACCGCGGCCCGTTGGGAAGGAGTCTCCGGACCGGGTCAGGTCCATGGGGGCGAACGGGCCGTCCATTGCACCGCACCCGATGGCGAGGCCGACACCAGTCTTTATGCCGACGTCACGCTCAAGCCCAACACGGAATATCGGCTCGCGGGTTGGGTGAAGGGGCGCGGCCTGCGGGGTAAGCTCAGCTTCAACGACCATATCAACCGCTATGAAACCGATCGGGTCACGCGCGATGGCGAGTGGTCTGAAGTGGAGACTGTCATCAACAGCGGAAGCGCCGTCCGCGGCAGCATCAACATCCTGTTCGTGGCGCGCGGTGAGGGCTGGTTCGATGATGTTCGACTCTGCGAACTCCTCCCGGCCGACGAGGAGGTCAAGGCCGTCGTGGCCGATGCGCGCCGGGGCGAGGGGATCTTCCATCGTCACCCGGCGGCGTGTGTCCTGTGCCATTCGCTCAACGGCAAGGGCAGCACGGTGGGACCGCCGCTCGACGGCATCGCCACCCGCCGCGACGCCGCTTATATAAAGGAGAGCCTGTTGGAACCGAACAAGGTGCTCGCGCCGGGTTTCGAGAGCCTGGGACAGTCACCGATGCCCCCGATGGGCGATCTCTTCAACGCCCAGGAATTGGCGGACATCCAAGCGTATCTGCAGACGCTGAAATAAAATCAGTCCGGTAGGGCGAGGTTCCACCCGAGCCGATCCGGGGAGGCGCCACGTCTTTGGTAGGGCGAGGTTCCACCCGAGCCGCCGTCCCAGGTCTGCCAACCCGAACTGACCGCCCGCCCGGTCCAGGTGGGACGGCTCGGGCGGAGCCTCGCCCTACCTTGCGGCATTCTTATTCGACAAACTCCAGGGGCGGCGCCGTGGGGAGGACTCCGAGCGCCACGCCGCGGGCCAGGAAACGCCGGATGCTTTCCCGGCCGCGCTCGCCGTAATCGAGGGTCCAGTGGTTCACATACATTCCCACGAACCGGTCGGCCAGTTCGGTCCCCATGTCGCGGGCCCACTGCTGCGCATGGGCCACGGCCTCCGCCCGATGTTCCAGGCTGAATCGGATGCTCGCGGTCAGGATGTCGGAGACTTGTTTGCGGAATTGAGGGGCGTGTCGCTTATGAATGACATTCCCTCCGAGCGGCAGAGGCAACCCGTCGTTCTCCGAACCCCACCACACGCCGAGATCCTCACATAATTCCAGGCCTTCGTTGCGATAGGTCAACTGTCCCTCATGGATGATCAATCCGACGTCCGCATCACCGCGTTGGATCGCCGCGAAGATCTGGTCGAAGGGCACCACCACGAAGTCGAGGGTGTCCGCCTTTCGTCCCAGCCACAATTGCAGCGCCAGAAACGCGCTCGTCAATGTCCCCGGCACCGCGATGCGTGCCCGCGCCACGGCATCGCGGTCCATCCGCCGCCGCGCCACGAGCATCGGACCGTAGCCATCGCCCATGCTGGCCCCGCTGGGCAACAGGGCGTACTGCGCACTGACATGGGCATAGGCGTGGATGCTGACCGCGGAGATGTCCAATTCGCCGCGGGTCGCGCGTTCGTTGAGGGTCTGGATGTCCTGCAGGATGTGCTCGAAATGCAGGCCGGGGGTGGGGATCAACCCCTTGGCCAGCCCATAGAACATGAAGGCGTCGTCCGGATCGGGCGAGTGGCCGAGCGTCAGCGTTTGCATTGGCGGCGGAAACGTATCGGACCAATGACCAATGACCAATGACCAATGACCCTTCAACCTTCCCGCTCACCCGAGCCAGTCCAACTGCGTCTTCCATCGGTCCGCGACCAATCCGACCAATTCCCCCGGCGCATGTTGCCGGAACAATGCCTGCAGACAGGCGCTGCCCTCCTTCACCGGGCCCGGTCCACTCGCGAGCACCCGTCGGATCAGGTGCTTCGCCCGGTCCACCTCCGGGTCCCCGGTTTCCGCCGCTTCGCCCAGACTGCCAATCAACCGCTCCAATGCCGGTTCTGACAACGGTTCCAACGCCTCACGAAACACGGTCGCCCGCGCCGAACTGTCGAAACCCGGCGCCCCGAACAACCCGCTCAACACCCCGACTGCCGCCTCGGCATCCGCGTCCGACAAAGGGCGCACCGGCGTCGGCACGGCCACCGCCACCGGCACCGCCGGAGTGCAATCGGGAACCTCGCGAAGAGGGCTGCGTCCGACCGCGAATTCGATCTGCAACGAATGCCCACCGGTCCCGCCTCCCGCCACGACAAATCGCGGCGACAGTTCCCCGATATCCCCCGGCGTGCTGACCACGGCAAAATCGACGGTGGCCAGCACGCGCTGGGCCTCCCACCGGCAACCCGACGGCAACGCCTGCCCGTCGTCCAACGCCATCGCCACCTCATTCCGAAGCGCCCGGATCACGTCCGCCAATGTTTGCATGGCGCCATGGTATCACTGGCGCCGCGAGGGTCACGGAGCGTCTCGCCGTCGTGGGAAGATGGGTTCCTGCGGAGGACCGAAGGAGGAGCCGGCCACCCCGACGATACCGGTTTCCCAAAGGCCGCCGACCCGGTATGAAACCCGGCATCCGATCTGGGGAAACGCCCCGGAACGAACGAGGTTTCCCCTTTCAAAACTGCGACCCTTGCCGATTGGCACCCGAATTGCCCTGGCTCGCCCGTTCTCAAATTGACGGCGGCGACGGTCTTCCGATTCCGCCTCTCCCAATGTCTCCTGCCCCCATGAACGACTTCATCCTCCGTCCCGCGCTGGCCTTCGTCGCGGCCTTGCTCCTGCCCGGAATGCTCGGCGCAGCAACGTTGAGTTGGGACGGCGGCGGCGACGGCGCCCAATGGAACGATCCCAAGAATTGGAGCAGCGACACCCTGCCCGGCGCCGGCGATGATGCGGTCCTCGGCGCCGGCTCGGAGGTCATCCTTTCCACGTCGGACGTCTCGGTGAACCGGGTCACCACCAGCCGACCCCTGCGGATCGTCGGGGTCCGGCTCACTACAGCCGTCGGGCTCGAGGTCCTCAACGCGGCGCTGATCCTCCCCGGCGGAAACCTTGCCGGCCCGGTCACCTTGGTCGGTGGCACGTTGTCGCTGCCGGGTGCGGCGGCGAGTGCCGAACCCGTGCTACTTCTCGGTTCCACCACCCTCGACGGCGAAATCCCCGCCGGCCTGTCCGTGATCATCCGCGGCGGCAACCGCGTCGGGAATGCCCTCGCCCAATGGTCCGTGGGACGGGTCAACCACGGCACCCTCCGACTCGACACCGTGGACAGCACCTGGTCCTCACGCCTCCTTGTCACCCAAGGGACATTCGTCAACGCCTCGGGCGCGGTTCTTGCCGCGGATGCGGGAGCCGGCGGAACCCGGGTTCTTGAAGGCGACTCGGAGAACCATGGCCGGATGATCGTGGATGCCCAATTCCGCATCGAACGGGCCGGCGGCGCTGTGTGGGAACAAGCGGGTGGATCCGTCGAGGTCACCGATCCCGGGATGCTCGCGTTGGTCTCCGGCAACTTCCGCTTCACCGGGGGACGCATCAGCGGGCCGGTTTGGACCGTGAACTCCCAGGTCGAGGCCACCGAGGGTGTGATCGAACCCTCGACCGTGTTTCTCGGCGGCCAATGCCAATTCCTGGGTGACCGTTCCCCGGGAGTCACGTTCCTGGTCCAAGGCAGCAGCCTGTGGGGGAATTCCGTCCTGAGCCTGCCGGTGGGCGCCTCGAATTTCGGAACGTTGCGGTTGGAATCGCGCGACAGCACCTGGGCCAGCCTGCTCGAGACCGGGTCCGCCACCCTTTCCAATGGTCCGACCGGACGCATCGTCTTCGGAGTGGGCACCGGAGGCCCCCGCCATGTGACCGGCAGTGTCGCCAACGCCGGAAGCCTCGGGGTGGACCCGGGTGCCAATGGGAGTTTTTCCGGCACCTATCTCGGGCAGGGCGGAACGGTGGATGGCCCGATGACTTTTCTCTCCACTGAACTGACCCTCGACCAACCGCCCACGATTCCGCACCTCTTGATATTGGACGGTTCCGACAATCGTTTG
>JANYCC010000209.1 GCA_025360495.1 Verrucomicrobiota bacterium
GCGACCGCTGCGTCTTCGCGGGCCGCGCCGTCGTCTCCAACCTCGTCAACACCGGCATCATGCTGCTGTGCGAGGCGACGCTCGACGAATCCTGGCTGGACGTCGACCTGTTCTCGCCGATCACGCAACCCAAGCGGTTGCAGGCGGAATTCGAGGCGTTCATGACGGAATGGCGCAAGACCCGCGCCGTCATCCCGGAATTCAAGGTGGCCGTGTCGGATTTCCAGATGCTGCTCATGGACCTGCGCCGCTGGCTGGACCAGGTGGAGCTCGGGGTGCGTTCCGAACCGGTCGGGATCCGGTCGGAGATGGAACGGAGCGTCCTGGGCGAACTGGAGGGACGGATCCTGCCCGAGGTGCTGGAGTGGATGGATCGCTTCGACGAGGTGGCCAACCAGATCACCGACGATTCCCGGTCGGCCCACCGGGCGTATGCGCGCCGCCAATTGCATCCGTTGGTGCTGTGTTCGCCCTTTGTTTATCGGACGTTCCAGAAGCCGCTGGGTTATGCCGGTGATTATGAGATGGTGAACATGATCCTGCGGGACCCGCACGAAGGGGCGACGATGTTCGCCAAGCTGGTCAACGTGGTGTTCCTGCAGAATCCCCCCGCCCTGGCCCATCGCAACCGGATCATCCACCTGCGGGATCGCCTGGTGCAGGAGACCCGCCGGGTGGCCGCCACGGGGCGCAGTTGCCGCATCCTCAATCTCGGCTGCGGCCCCGCCCGCGAGATCCAGGAATTCCTCGGATCCGACTCCACCTGTGACGACGCCGACCTGTTGCTGCTGGATTTCAACGGGGAGACGCTCGAGTTCACCAAGGAACGGCTGCAGCAGATCAAGACCGAGCACGGCCGCAAGACGGTCCTCCGTTTCGAGGAAAAATCGATCAACCAACTGCTGAAGGAAGCCCTGCGGCCGGACACCGCCAGCCAGCGTGGCGGATTCGATTTCGTCTATTGCGCCGGGCTGTTCGATTATGTGTCCGACCGCGTTTGCCGACGGCTGACCGAGCTTTTCTATGAACTCCTGGCACCCGGTGGACTGTTGCTGGTGACCAACGTCGATGATTCCAAGCCGTTCCGGCAATCCATGGATTATCTGTTGGAATGGCACCTGATCTATCGCGACCACGACCAGATGCGGGCGCTCATCCCGCCGAATGCCAGCCTGGCCGGGGTGGAAGTGCTGGCGGATCCGACCGAGGTGAACCTGTTCCTGGAACTACGCAAGCCCGCCGCTTGAAGCGATGACGGCCGAGGCTCCAGAAATCGTTGCGGCATATGCCGACCATAACCGCGAGATCGCCCTGCGGCGGATCCGGATCGGCTGCTTCATCGCCATCTTCGTCCTGCCCCTCGGCTCGTTGATCGACCTGCAGATGTATTCGGATTACACATCCGAATTCCTGAAGTATCGCATCGCCGGATCGCTGGCGATGATCCCGCTGCTGCTGCTGGTGCATTCCGCCGCCGGACGCCGCCACCACGTTTCCATCGGCATCGCCCTGGCCCTGATCCCCGCGGCCACGATGGCGTTCATCATCGCCCACACCCCGGCACCCTCCAAGTCCCCTTACTACGCCGGGCTCAACCTGGTCCTGCTGGCCATCGGCCTGGTCCTTCAATGGACCCAGATCCAGAGCCTGATCGCGGTCGCCGGGGTCATCGTCCTCTACATCGCGGCCGGCACCCGGAACATGGGGTCGACCCAGTTGGGCGATTTCACCAACAACCTTTATTTCATCGTCCTCACCGGGTTGATCGTGGTCATCGGCAACACCGTCGCCAGCCGGTTGCGGGTGAATGATTTTGTCTCGTCGTTCAAGCTGAAGCAGAGCCGTGGCGAACTGGAGGAGAAGAACCGCAAACTCCGCGAACTCGACGAGATCAAGGGCCGTTTCTTCGCCAACATCTCCCACGAACTCCGCACCCCGCTCACCCTGCTCCTCGCCCCGCTCGAATCCATCCGCGGGCAGGCCGAACTCCAGGCGGATCTCCGCGTCCGCGATCTCCTCGACACCATGCATGCGAACGGCATGCGGCTCCTCAAGCTCATCAATGACCTGCTGGACCTGGTCCGCCTCGACGCCGGCGCACTCCGTCTCGATCTCCGCAATGTCGATGTCACCGCCTTTCTCCGGGGCATCCTGCGCACCATGGCCAAGGTTGCCGAGGACAAGGGCATCAAGATTTCCCTCAGCATCAGTCCCGAGGTCCAGGGGGTCCGCTGCGACCCGGACAAACTGGAAAAGATTTTCCTCAACCTGATCTTCAACGCCGTCAAGTTCACCTCCGCCGGCGGCCGCATCCAGGTCAACGCCCGCCGGGAGGGCCCCCAGATCATCACCGACGTGACCGATACCGGCGTCGGCATCCCGTCCGAACAGATCCCCCACATCTTCGACCGCTTCTGGCAGGCGGACACCTCGGCCCAACGCAAGTACCAAGGTGCGGGGATCGGCCTGGCGCTGGTGAAGGAGTTGGCCGAGGCCCACGGCGGCCGGGTCACGGTCAACAGCCAACCGGGCAAAGGCACGACGATGACGGTCGTCCTGCCCGCCACCGACGAAATCGACGTCACGCCTCCGGGACCCGCCGCCCTGACAGATCCGACTCCGGCGGGGCGGCCCACCTCCCTCGCCCTGACCCCACCGCCCGCCGTCGCCCGCGAGAACGACATCTGGCTTTCCAGCCTTTATCGGCGGGCTGAATTGTTCGCCGGGATCCCGGCCCTCCGCGACACCGTCCGGCCCCTCGCCACCTCCGGTCAGAATCGCAAACCGCGCCTGCTCATCGCGGATGACGAACCGGACATGCTGCGGTTCCTCAAGCTCCAGTTGCAGGACGACTATGAGGTCATCGAGGCCATCGACGGCAACCAGGCGGTCACCCTGGCGACGCAATTCCTGCCGGATGTCATCCTGTGCGACATGATGATGCCGGAGAAAGACGGCCTGCAGGTGTGCCGCGAGTTGCGGCAACAACGCTCAACCCGCCCGATCCCGTTCCTGATCCTCACGGCGCGGGCGGATGACGAGTCCAAGATCACCGGTCTCCAAGCAGGTGCCTCGGACTTTCTCAGCAAGCCTTTCTCGACCGCGGAGGTGCGGGTGCGACTGAAGAACCTGGTGGACGCCTATCGCCTGCAAAAGGCCCTGAGCTGGCAGAACCAGAAACTGGAGGCGACGCTCGACCAACTGAAGGAGACGGAGCTCCAACTGGTCCAGTCCGAGAAACTGGCCTCGCTGGGAAGGCTGAGTGCCGGCATCATCCACGAAATCAACAATCCGCTGAACTTTGCCAAGACCGGGCTCCACCTGTTGGCGCGGGAGAGTCTCCAATTGCCCGCCGCCCGCCAGCCGGGGTTCGACGAGATCATCCGCGACATCCAAGAGGGCATCAGCCGCGTGTCCACCATCGTCGGCGATCTGCGCAATTTCACCCATCCCTCCGCCCCGGACGACCTGGTGGACCTGCGGGATTCGGTCCAATCGGCGTTGCGATTCCTGGCCGCGGAGATCAAGGACGGGATCACGGTGAAGCTCGACATTCCCGAGGCGTTCCTGGTCCGGGGCAATCGCAACAAGCTGATCCAGGTCTTCATCAACCTGTTTCATAATGCCTGCGATGCCCTCAAGTCGCGGCCGGTCGGGAACGGTGAAGGCCCGGCGATCAGCATTTCGGGGTCGGACGCGGGAAGCCTGCGCCTGCTCCGGGTGCGGGACAACGGCACCGGAATCCCGGAGTCGGTGATGGCGCAGATCTTCGATCCCTTCTTCACCACCAAGGATGTCGGGCAGGGCACGGGCCTGGGCCTGAGCATCTGCCACCGCATCATCACCGATGCCGGCGGCCGCATTTCCGTCCGAAGCGAACCCGGACGATCGACGGAGTTTACGCTGGAATTCCCCCTGCCCGGTCCTGAAATCTGAAGCTGCCGCAAGGCGATCCCCTGACATGGACAACATTTACGACTACAAGCGGTACGCGATCCTCTACGTCGACGACGAAGAGATGTCCCTGAAGTACTTCTCGCGCGCCTTCGGTGAGACCTTCCGCATCTTCACCGCGCCCAATGCCGAGGAGGGCTTCCGGATCCTGGAACTTCATCAGGAAGAGATCGGGGTCATCATGTCCGACCAGCGCATGCCGGGCGAAAAAGGGGTGCAACTGCTCGAAAAAGCCCGTCGCCTCCGGCCGCGCATCATCCGCATCCTGGCGACCGCGTTCTCCGACCTCGATGCCGCCGTCGCCGCCGTCAATTCCGGCGCGATCTATAAGTACGTCAACAAGCCCTGGGACATCAACGACCTGGAGACGACCCTCAAGCGCAGTCTCGAATTCTTCATCGTCCAGACCGAGCGCGACTACCTGCTGCGCGAGAAACTCTCGGTCCTCCACAAGATGGTGATCACGGATCGCGTGCTCAGCCTCGGGGTGCTCGCCGCCGGCCTCGGCCACCAGGTGCGCAACGCCATGAGCGCGGTACGCACGTTTCTGGAGCTCACCCCGGAGATGCTCCACCGCGAGAATCTCGACCTCAACGAACTCCGCAACCCGACCTTCTGGCAGGATTTTCATCGCAACGTCCAGTCCCGCGTCAAACAGGTGCTCGACGTGCTCGACCACATCGGCACCGCTGCGCCGGCCGCCGGGGGATTCGATTCGGAGGTCTCCTTGCGGGATGCCATTGACGCCGCCCTCGGTGAACTGGCGGTCCCGATTTCCACCCACCGCATCCAGGTGGTCAACCGGGTCCCGGACAACCTTCCGCGGCTCCGGGTGGACGCCGCCAAGTTCCGCAAGCTCTTCCCGCTGCTGTTGCGCGACGAACTGTGCCATCTGGCCGACGGTTCGCTCATCCAGATCGATGCCCGGCTCCGTTCCGAACCCGGCACCCGCCCGCAGATCGAGGTCGTCATCACGGACAACGGTCCGGGCATGCCGCACCACGCCATCCTGTCGATGTTCGACCCGTTCCTGATGCGCAAGCAGTTGCCGGAAGATTTCGGGGTGCTGTTGATGGCCGTCTACTTCATCGTTTACCATCACGGGGGATCCATCCTGGTGCGTCCCGGTGAGACCCAAGGCCTGACCTTCACGCTGCAACTCCCCTTGGAAGGCGGGGTGGTGGAACCCGGCGACCAGGGCGAGGATTTCCTCGTGCGGGCCATGACGAATGAGCGTCTCTGGGAACGCCTCCTCAGCGCCTCCTGACCCAGGGACACATGACCACTGACCACTGACCACTGGCCACTGATCACTGAGCTCTGGTCCCGGATCACTGATCTCCGCCCCTCCCCAACCCGTGAACCCGACCCGCCTCGTGCTCGCCGCGCTCCTCTTGGTCGCTGGCGCACGGGCCGGAGCGGCCGATCCCGCCGATCCCGCCGATCCCGCCGATCCCGCCGATCGGGGCGGGTCCGGGTTGGACCGGGGTCAGGCCGACCGCGCCCTCACGCGGTTGTGGGGGCAACGGCGCGCCGTCCTGCGCACCGAACGCGCCGCCGAATTGGAGGCGCATTCGTTCACCCTCACCGGCAAAACCCTGCGTTGGGCCGACCGCTCCTTCGGGCCGGTGCCCTCCAATGGGTCCAGCCTGTGGATTTCACTTCACGGCGGCGGCGGCGCCCCGGCCCGGGTCAATGACCAGCAGTGGACCAACCAGATCGGGCTGTATGCGCCGAAGGAAGGCATCTACCTCGCCCCGCGTGCCCCGACCGACAATTGGAACCTCTGGCACGAGGCCCACATCGACCCGCTCTTCGATCGCCTCATCGAGGATTATATCGTTCTCCGGGGCGTCGATCCCGACCGGGTTTATGTGATGGGATATTCGGCCGGCGGTGACGGGGTGTGGCAACTGGGTCCCCGCATGGCCGACCGGTGGGCCGCCGCCGCCATGATGGCCGGTCATCCGAACGAGGCCTCGCTGCTCGGGCTTCGGAACCTGCCGTTCGCGGTCTTCGTCGGGGCCGGGGATTCCGCCTATGGCCGCAACCGGATCGTGGCCGAACGCGCCGCCGAGTTGGACCGCCTTGAACAGGCCGACCCCGGCGGATACGTGCATCTGTCGCGGGTGTATCCCGGGTTGGGCCATTGGATGAACCGCCTGGATGCCGAAGCCCTCCCGTGGATGGCCGCACACACCCGCAACCCCTGGCCGAAAAAGATCGTGTGGTTTCAGGATGACGTCACCCATACGCGATTCTATTGGCTCCAAGTGCCCGCTGACGCCGCCGTGGTCGGCAGGAAAATCGTGGCCGAGGTCACCGGACAAACGGTGAAACTCACGGGGGACGTGCCCGACCGGACCGTGCTGCGTCTTTCCGATGAATTGTTGGATCTCGACCAAACGATCCGGGTGCTGGTGGACGGGCGCGAGGTGTTTTCCGGCACGGTGCCCCGGCGCGAGCAGAGTGTTCGCGGGTCTTTGGAGGAACGGGCGGACCCCCGGTCGGCCGCCACGGCCAGCCTGCAACTGAAGCTCTGAGCCAACGTGTGAAACTTTCGGTCAAAAGCGACTATGCCGCGCGGGCCGTGCTTTCCCTGGCCCGCCGATACGGGAGCGGCGTCCCCACCCGACTGGAGGACATTGCCAGGGAAAACGGTCTCCGGGCCAATTACCTGGTCCAGATCCTCATCGAGTTGAAGTCCCGCCAGATCGTGCGATCGGTGCGGGGCAAGGAAGGGGGCTACCAACTGGCCCGCCCTCCCGCGCAGATCACGTTGGGCGATGTCTTGGAATGTGTGCACGGGGCCCTGTTCGACACCCCGGCGCTGGCGGACCCGCAATGTCCGTCGGAACTCCGGGAGGCATGGCGCCGGTTGCAGGGGGCCGTCGAAAGCGAGGCCGGTCGCATCAATTTCCAATCCTTGTTGGAAGCGGGGGGTGAGCGGGACCGGATGTTCTATATCTGATCAGGCTTGATCAGGGCATAATAATTGCTCATGATGAGGGAAGCATGGGTCCCAACCCGACCGTTCCCCGCAAGTCCACCCGTCGCCGGGTGAAGCCTGCCGTGAAGCCGCAGCCGCGCCCTGCGGCCGGGCGGTCCACGAAGGATTCCGCCCCGGGCAATGCCACCGAAAACATCCGTCTGCTCCACGAACTGCAGGTCCAACAGATCGAATTGGAGGCGCAGAATCGCGAATTAAGGGAGGCCCACTGGCTGCTGGAATGTTCGCGGGACAGTTATGCGGACCTTTATGATTTCGCGCCCGTCGGGTACGTCAAGTTGGACGCCCAGGGCATCATCCTGGAGATAAATCTCCCCGCCACGGTGATGCTCGGTGCGGAGCGACGGCACCTGGTGGGCACCCCCTTGCATCTGCGGGTGGCGCGGGAGGATCTGGGGCGCTTCCGCGGGCATCTGGCCGGGTTCTCGGAACCCGAGCAGCGGGCGGTGACGGAACTTACCCTGGTCCGGAAAGGACGGGACGATCTTCCAGTGCTCTTGCAGAGTGTGGTGATTCCCGACACCTCCCCGGGCTTCCGGTATCGGACGGCCATCACGGATCTGACGGAGCGGAAACAGGCCGAACGCGCGCTCCGGGACAACGAGGCCCGTCTTCACGCGGTGTTGGAGACGGCGGTCGATGCCATCATCACTTTCAGCGAGACCGGGGTCATCGAGTCGTTCAACCGTGCCGCCGAACGGCTTTTCGGTTATGCCTCCGCCGAGGCCGTCGGCCAGAGTGTGATGCTGCTCATGCCATCGCCGATGGGTGAGGGCCGAGCAGGACCCGCCTCCCATTTCCGGGCCTTCCGCGATCTTCACGTGCTGGGGGCCGGTCGCGAGGTGTCGGGTCGGCGCAAGGACGGGAGCACCTTTCCCATTGATCTCTCGCTGAGTGAAGTCCCGCTGGCGGATCGGAGGATTTACACGGGTTTCGTGCGCGACATCACCGGCCTCCGACGCGATGAACTGCGGCGGCGGGTCCAATATGAAGTGGCGAGCCTGCTGGCGGCCTCCGGCACGCTGGACGAGACGCTTCCCAAACTGTTGTCCACCGTTGCCGGGGCCTTCGAAGGGGAGGTGGGCGAATTCTGGGAAGTGAGGGACAGCACCCCGCTCCTCCACCGGGTGCAAGTCTGGCGCAAACCTGGGAAACACCTGCCCGCAAGGAACCGGGCCGGCGACGAATGGGTGGTCTCACTTTGCGACGGTCTGCCCCATCGGGTGGTGGAGACCCGGAAACCGGAATGGATCCCGGACCTCAGCCAGTGCCGCCCCTTTCGCCATCCCGAGATCGCGGCCCACGCCGGCCTCCATTCGGGCCTGGCATTCCCCATCCTGTCCAACGATCACGTCCTGGGGGTGATGGCTTTTCTGGCCAGCCAAATTATGGAACCGGACGAGGATCTCTGGCGGACCCTGTCGAGCCTGTGCCGGCAGATCGGCCAGTTCATGGAGCGGCGGCGCGCCGAGGAAGCCCTGTTCCGTCGCCAGCAGGAGTTCAAGGCCCTCACCGAGAATTCACCGGACGCCATCGCGCGCCTCGACCGACAGCTCCGGTACTTATATATGAACCGGACTGCCGAGGGAAAATTCGGGGTCAAGGTGGCCGACTGCCGGGGCAAGACCCGGATCGAGGCGGGACTTCCGGCCTCATGGGCGACGGTGTCGGACCGGAAATCCGCCCAGGTGCTGGCCACCGGCGAGGAGCAGAGTTTCGAGGCCTCGACCTTGGTGGACGGTGAACGGCGCCATTACTGCTCGCGACTGGTTCCCGAATTCGGACCGGACGGTTCCTTGGAAACGCTGCTCAGCATCACTTCCGACGTCACGGATCGGTACCGACTGGAACAGGAGATCCTTGAGATCACGGACCGCGAACAGCGGCGCATCGGGCAGGACCTGCATGACGGGCTGGGCCAGCAACTCACGGCGATCCAATTGATGTGTGAATCGTTGCGGGAGGATCTGGCCGTCGGGCACCCGTTGTTGGAGAAACAGGCGGCCCGCATGGCCGTCTACCTGAGCGAGACGATCGCCCAAACCCGTGCGCTTTCCCACGGATTGGCGCCCATGGAACTTCAGACCAGCGGCCTGATGGTGGCCTTGGAACGTCTGGCCAGGGACACCGGGGCCCTGGCAAAGGTGAAGTGCCGATTCCGATGCGCGAAACCGGTGCTGATGGCTGACAACGTGGTTTCGGGCCACCTCTACCGCATTGCGCAGGAAGCCGTGAACAACGCCCTCAAACACGGGGCCCCGGGGCAAATCGAGATCCGGTTGGACCAACGCAAGGGCCTCGTGCAATTGCAAATCTCAAATAACGGTAAGGAATTGTCAGAAACCGGTGAGACCAGCCGGGGCATAGGACTCCAAGTGATGCAACATCGGGCCAACATTGTCGGCGGCACGCTCACGATCGGGTCGGCACCAGGCCAGGGCGTGACCGTGACCTGCACCGTGCCGGTCAGGAAACCATGAATGCCAGACTCAAATCTCCTTCCGGAACCAAGCCCACCCCGACCCCGGCCGCCGAACCGGCTTCGCGCCGACGCATCCTTCTGGTGGATGACCATCCGATGATCCGTGCCGGGCTGGCACAGCTCATCAACAAGCAGGCGGACCTGCAGGTCTGCGGCGAAGCCGCCCATCCTTCGGGGGCATTGGAGGAAATAGCCCGTTGTCAACCCGACCTGTTGGTCACGGACCTCACCATGCCCGGACGGGGCGGGATCGAGTTCCTCAAGGACGTCCTCGCGATGCATCCGGAATTGGCGATCCTGGTGATCTCGATGCATGACGAGACGATCTATGCCGAACGGGTCCTGCGCTGCGGGGCCCGGGGCTATATGATGAAGGGTGCGGAGTCTGACCAGGTCCTGACGGCCATCCGGCAAGTCCTCTCAGGACAGGTTTATGTGAGCGGATCCCTGACCACCCATCTGGTCGGCAACCTCGCGGGTCCCCGCCCCCGCGGCTCCTGTTCGCCGATCGAAAAGCTCACCGACCGGGAATTCGAGGTGTTCCAACTCATCGGCCGGGGCCGCGGGACGCGCGAGATCGCCGGGGAACTGCACATCAGCCCGAAGACCGTGGAAGTCCACCGCGGCAACATCAAGGCGAAGCTGGGATTGGGCAACGCCACCACCCTGGTCCGCCATGCCGTCCGTTGGATGGAGACCCAGGACCTCCAGGTATAAGGGACCGGCGCGGGCATCGCTCCGGACACCTCCCGACCCGACCTCCCGGCCGGTGCGGACGCCTCCCGCCAGCAACGACAGTCGGAGCCGTCTCTCCCACCCGGGAGACGGAACAAATAAGGCGAATGCCTATCCAAATCGCGGGAGGGTCCCCATTTTCGAAACCTCGATTGCTTCGCATATTTTGGGGCATGATACCTGATGCCGATCCCAGCGGCCCGTCGCATTGCGACGGTTCGATGCCGGAAACCGGGCACCCGAGACTTCACGTCGTGATTGCCTATGACAGTCGTGCGAATGCGGGCCGGGGGATGCGATTGGTCGACGGGTTGGCCCGGCAATTCCCGGAGGATTTGGTGGTGCACCGTGACCTGTGGCGGTTTGACGTGCTGGGGTTGCCCGGTGCCCGGGAAACCGCCTTGGAGGAATCGATGACCGCCGATCTCCTGATCGTGGCGGCGGCCGGGGGGCGGGAACTGCCCGAGTCCGTCAGCGCTTGGTTGCACGCCTGGTCGGAACGGCACCTTTCTGACAAGGCGGCGCTGGTCGCCCTGCTGGAAACCGCCGTTCCCAACCCCACCCGGGTCTCCCCCGTCCGGGGACTCCTGGAAGCCTTGGCCGCCCACGCCGGCATCGAGTTCTTTTCACGGGAGTTCAGCGTGCCTGCCGTGCCTTTCGTCCCTGCCATCAGCGGCTTGGAAGACATCCGCCATCGGGCCGGGGAGATAACCCCGGTGCTCCAAGGCATTCTCAACCAGGTCGAATCGATTTCCTGAACCCCTCTATACGGGAAACCCTTAGGAAGAATTCGGGAGCCGCCCAATAGCACGCTTCGCCCCGCCAAATCAACTTCGGACCGCATTGGTCGTCTGATGACTTCACGCCGACCCCCGAGAACAAAGACGTTTTGAGCCGTTTTGAGCCTCTTCTATCCGCCTAGCCCGGCATCATCAGCTCGATCTCCGTACGGGTGACACCTCACGCAGGCGACCCACGGCCCCATTCCCCTTGGTCAGGGGGGAGAGTGCGGGTCCGTGTCACCAAGGATTTGTCAGTCTCTCCCCCCGGAGAGGCGGTGCCGCGAATGTCCCGAAGTCGGAGTGGGTTGAACACTGTCTGAATAATCCGGCACCAGCACCGCCACGCCTTGGAGCCTGCCCACCCGCAGACGCTCCAAGGCCTCATTGGCCTGACTCAGCGGGAACGTTTCGATTAGGGTCCGGACCGGCACCTGCGGTGCGAGCGCCAGGAACTGCCGGCCGTCGCGCCGGGTGAGGTTGGCGACCGAGCAGAGCTCCCGCTCGCCCCAAAGAATGCCATAGGGGAAAGACGGGATGTCGCTCATATGGATCCCCGCGCACACCACCGTCCCACCCTTGGCGACCGCCCGTAGTGCCTGTGGAACCAGGGTGCCGATGGGTGCGAAGAGGATTGCGGCATCCAGCGACTCAGGGGGAAGCCTGGTGGAATCCCCGGCCCACACCGCCCCCAGGGACCGTGCAAACTCCTGCCCCTTCAGATCGCCCGGACGGGTGAACCCATACAACTCCCGCCCCTGGTGCCGGGCCACCTGCGCGACGATATGCGCCGCCGCGCCAAACCCATAGAGACCGAGGCGGTGGGCACTGCCTGCTCTGATCAGGGCCCGATGACCGATCAGGCCGGCGCAAAGCAAGGGGGCGGCTTCGGCATCGCCATAGGAATCGGGGATCCGAAAACAGAATCGTGCATCCGCCACGGTGTATTCGGCATAACCCCCGTCGATCGTATGGCCGGTGAAGCGGGCCTGGTCACAGAGGTTTTCGCGGTCCGAACGGCAATAACGGCATTCCCCACAGGCCCAACCGAGCCAAGGGATACCCACCCGGTCACCCACCCCGATTCCGCCGGGCGCGTTGCCGACGCCTTCACCCAAGGCCATGACCGTGCCGACGATTTCATGTCCCAGAATCAGAGGGGATTTCGCACCGGGAATCTCCCCGTCGAACACATGCAAATCCGTCCGGCAAACGGCACAGGCCGCCACCTTCACCAAGACCTCTCCCAAGGTGGGTTTGGGAATCGCCCATTCGGCCCACTGCAGGCGTTCCCCCGGATTACTGAGAACCATCGCCCGCATGGTGGCATGGCCGGCGAGCATCCGATGGGGGAAACCGTCCACCGGAACTTTGAGATCCCAAGGATTCAAGACGGTTAGATCCCAAGATTCCCAAGTCACGCTCACAGGCCGGACAAAAGGCCCATTTCACCCATCCCGCCCGACCGTGTGGACGCGACGATCCACTCAGCCCACTTTGACTTCGATGGCCTTGGGCTTGGCCCGGTCATTCTTGGGCAGTCGGACCTTGATGACGCCGTCCTTGAACTCCGCGCTGACCTTCGAACTATCCGCCGCATCCGGCAGGGTGAAACTTCGGAGGAAATTCCCATAAGACCGCTCGATCCGGTGGTATTTCTTATCTTTCTCCTCCTTCTCGAAGCGGCGTTCACCGGTGATGGTCAGCACGCCGTCCTCGACGGTGACTTTAACGTCCTCCTTCTTCACCTCGGGCAGGTCGGCTTTCACCACCCATTCCTTGTCGTCCTCGGTGATGTCCACGGGTGGAGCCCACTGGGTGACGGTCATCGACTCCTTGTCCCCATTGCCGCCCCGTCCCGGTGCCAATCCGAATATCCGGGCCACCCGATTCTGCAATTCATCGATATCCTTGGCCGGATCCCAACGTGTCAATGCGCTCATAATGGTATTCCATCGCGGCAGTCCAATGTTTGGGGTCGCGAGGCCGACGCCGCCATTCATGCCCCTGCGCCGGAATTCAATGGAGCCGAAACACCCGGTTCCATCTCATTCCATTTCATACGATATCCTCGGGCAACCGGTCCGCATCCCCCCCGTTGGCGAACGCCGGTCGATTGTTGGCATTTCCCGTATAAGCCCGTCCCCAACCCCTGCGCCCTTCCGGGGGCCGCCTTGGGGATCCGGCGCATATCGGAAGATATCCTCACGGATCACCACGCCCGGGGCACCCCTCTCCGATACCAGATCCGACGCCCGAAAAATGCGGTCATCCACTGGTTGGTCTTCATGCGGATCGACCCGGCGCGCAATCAGGTCATAGCTTCCCGCCCGCGCGTGGTCCCGGGACCAAAGCATCACCTGGAATCCTGTGTCGTCCCCCTTCAACGTGACGCGTTGCCTGACTTCCGACCCGTCCGCATTGCGAACCGGTGTGAAGGGGTCCCCGGGCTGCCAATTCCGACGGTTCTCGACCAGATAGACTTCCAACGCGCTGCCCACCGCCAACCTGCTTCCGCGCACGCGCAACCCGTCGTCGCCGACCCGGAAAGCCCGTCGCAGAGCGCCCGACCCGGTGACCGCATGAATCCGCGGGCGGGTCCGGTCATGCGCCTGCAAGTGCAACTCGTCGCCGGCTTCAAACTCCGTATGAAATGCGCCGTTCGCATCGATCAACTCGATACCGTATCCGGCTTGGCTCATTTTCGCCGTCATAGAATCCCACGATGATATTCGCCATCGATGGGTTCAGGTTCCACCGAGGGCCGGATAGCTTCCGGCACCGTATCCGGACAGGGGTCAGGCGGCATTGGGCCATAACCTGTGATTGGTTAAGGGTTCCGCTTACGGAAACGGATACGGGAGGGGACCGGACCGGCGATGTGTCCCGGCAGCGGAGACTCATTGCCAGGCCAACCGACGATCCTTTTCGTCCCCCTCGGGGGTTGCGAAGCGTCGTCGCGCCGCCCCAATCTCACCCCCCCATGCGTTCCCTGCCGTCGATACCGTTTTTGCTCGGCCTTGCGCTCGTTGGCGTATGCTCCCAGGCCGCCGATCCCCTCCCGCGATGGGAGCAGATGGATTACGGCCCGTTTCTGATGTCCTCGGTCCTGATGCCTTGGTCCCGCACCGGCGAGGATCCCGCCGACATCACCCTGAAGGGCCTGACGGTGAAACTCGGCCTTCGGGCGGGCCCTCCGGGTCGGTCCGCATCGTCGACCGCTCGAATTGCTCGTCACCGAGGCGATGCTGGAACTGCGCAACCAACGGGCCTTTGATGGATCACAACCGGCCCATGACAATCTGTCCTGTGAATTCGGGGATCAGGCGGCGGCCGCGCCCGGACTTCCGGTGGGAGCCCGCTGGCGCATCCAACAGGGCACCCGCCTCACCTTGGAACTTCCCGCCTCCACCCAACCCGTGGATTTCCGTCTTCTCGTCGCCCGCACCAGCGCCGCGGAGCTTCGGGCGGCCTTGCCGACCCTCACCGCGGACACCCCCGATCCCGGCATCATCGCCCGGGGAGGGCCCCCTCGCTTCCCGACTGCCATGACCACCACCGGCCGGTGATGCAATGGATGGTGAAGGCGTCCCTTCACACGGCCGCCGGGACCGATCTGCCTGTCGAATACTATGGGACCATCAACGCGCTGCCTTGAGGGGGGAGTTGGAGGATGAAGGATGAAGGATGAAGGGTGAAGGTCAGGCAACGGGACTCCCGTGAGATTCCGAGCTTGGCGGCGGCGCCCGGTCCCGCATGCTCCGGCCCATGACTGACGGTCCATCCGTCCCCATCCCGCCCGATCTGGAGACTCGTATCTTCGCCATCCAACGGCCCGCCGGCGAATTGCTCACTTATTATTCCCTTTGCTGCGTGCCCCTTTTGCTGGTGCCGCCGGTCGCGATCCTGGTCTGGACGGTGAATTATTTCCGGTATCACACCCTCCGCTATCGCTTCGACCGCGAGGGGATCTCGATGCGATGGGGAATCCTGTTCCGTCGCGAGGTCATCCTCAATTATGCACGGATCCAAGACATCCATCTGGTGTCGAACGTCATTGAACGCTGGCTGGGACTGGCCCGGGTGCAGGTGCAGACGGCCAGTGGGAGCGCCACTCCGGAACTCATCATTGAGGGGCTCCGGGAATTTGAATCGATCCGGGACTACCTCTATCTCCGCATGCGCGGGACCCACGATTCACGACGCCACCCGGTTCCGTCACCGCCTGAGCTTCCATCGCCAACCACGGTTGTCGGGGGACACGGGGAACTGGCGGGGGTGTTGCGTGAGATTGCCGGCGAGCTTCGCGCCCTCCGGGAGAGTCTGCCACCCAGGTGAGTCGAGGTCGCCATGAACGGATTCTATCTCTGGTTTCGCCGCACCCTGCTGCATTTCTTGCGGGTGCCTCCGGAACCCCATCCGCCGGCCGGGTCGCCCGGTTCACTCCGGGTGTTCCGGGCCGGGATCAACCAGTATCGGCTGCAACGGGCGCTCTGGATCCTCCGCCAAGTCGCCGTGGTCATCGGCTTGGGCGTCGGCTTCCTGGTCATCCACGGTTTGCTGTCGGGCGGACCCGTGATTTTCGCCGTGATCCCGGCCCCGAGGTGGTGGGTGACCCACCATTCCGATCTGGAGCGTTGGCATGTCTACGGTTGGTTTCTGTTGGCCAAGACGGTTGGCATCCTCCTCACCGTGGCAGGTGCCTTGTACACCTACACCGTGATGCGGCTCGGATATGAAATGCACTGGTACATGGTCACCGACCGGAGCCTGCGCATCCGCGAGGGCGTCACCCGGGTCCGGGAGATGACGCTGAGCTTTGCCAACATCCAACAGATCACGGTGCGCCAGGGTCCGCTCCAACGCCTTCTCGGTCTTGCCGATGTGGTCATCACGACGGCGGGTGGCGGTGCCACCACGGGCCGCCCCCATCAGGCCGGCGCGCTTCAGGAGCCGTGCCACGTGGGAGTGTTGCGGTCGATCGACGACGCCGGGGCGGTGAGGGACCTCATGTTGGAGCGTTTGCGACGGCTGAAATCCTCCGGACTTGGGGACCCTGACGATTCCCAGGACGACCTGTCGGCGCACCCGGACGAAAAGGGCCCGTCGGGTGACCGAAAAGAGCCGGTGAAAGCGACCGACGGGGACGTGTTGGAGGCGGCCCATGAGGTGCTGGCGGCGGTTCGGGCACTGCGCGATTCGGTGGATCCGAAAGCGGGCGGTTGAACCCGCGGGTTTGGAGGTGGAATCGGGTGCCAAGTCGGGGGTTCGGCCGGGGAGGATTGCTCGATTTTCCCGCTCTTTAACGCGAACGGAACATTCCTCCAGAAACGACTTGTAGCCACAACATATGGTGGTAGGCTTCTTAGCCATCCCCAATGGATGGGGTTGCATAGGGCAACCAAGGACGCCTTAGTCAGGTTCGGTTTCAGGTTCGATTCAACGCTTTTTGCAGTGCTCGTTGGCTGGACAAATCGATGCGGCGGTTCGGGGGAACCGACGGGTCATGGACAGCCACCGGGCAATCGGTGCACCACTCCAAACACGACCCACCCATGATCGACGCCCGCGACACTGTCGTTTCATCGTCCTCGACCGCCGCCGCCAACGCGCGCCGAAGACCCGCCAAGGCTGCTGCGAAGGCCGCCACCAAACGCTCCAACCCGGCGGCCGGGAGCACGAAGCTCAAGCTCACCCGGGTGTTTTCCGACGCGAAGGTTTCCCCCTTCGACCAAATCGAGTGGGAACGCCGCACGGCGGAGATCACCGATGATTCCGGGAAGGTGATCTTCAAGCAGGAAGGCGTCGAGGTGCCGAAGTTCTGGTCGCAGCTGGCGACCAAGGTGGTGTGCTCGAAATACTTCTACGGGGACCCGGCGAAACCCGAGCGCGAGCATTCGGTGCGACAGTTGGTCCACCGGGTCACGCGCACGATTGCCGACTGGGGAGTGCGGGACGGTTATTTCTCCAAAGCGGACGGTGAACTGTTTTACCAGGAACTGACCTGGCTGTGCGTGAACCAGTATGGGGCGTTCAATTCCCCGGTCTGGTTCAATGTCGGGCTTTATCACCAGTACGGGGTGGGCAAGGATTCCGGGCGTGGGAACTGGACCTACAACCACCAGTCGGGCCGGGCCGAACGGGCCACCACCCAATACGAGCATCCCCAGTGCTCCGCCTGTTTCATCCAGAGCGTGGACGACAACATGGAGAGCATCATGCACCTCGCCTATTCCGAGGCGATGCTCTTCAAGTTCGGTTCCGGCACCGGCACCGACCTCTCCCCGATCCGCAGCTGCAAGGAAAAGCTCTCGGGCGGGGGCCGGCCGTCGGGACCGTTGAGCTTCCTGAAGGTCTATGACCAGGTCGCCAATGTGGTGAAGTCCGGGGGCAAAACCCGGCGTGCCGCCAAGATGAACACCTTGCGCGACTGGCATGGTGACATTGAGGAGTTCATCACCGCCAAGATGCGCGAGGAACGGAAGGCCTGGTCGCTGATCGAACAGGGCTACGACGGTTCCTTCAACGGCGAAGCCTATGGCTCGGTGATGTACCAGAACGAGAACCTGTCGGTGCGGGTCACCGATGAGTTCATGCGGGCGGCCATGGAAGGCAAGGAATGGTGGACCCGGGCCACGACGTCTGGCAAACCGTTGGAACAAAAGGACGCCAACAAACTCCTCGACCTCATCGCCGAAGGCACCTGGGTCTGCGGGGACCCGGGACTCCAATATGACGGTGCGATCCAGAAGTGGCACACCAGCAAGGGGACCGATGCGATCCATTCGACGAACCCCTGCTCCGAATACGTGTTCCTCAACGACACGGCGTGCAATCTGGCGTCCTTGAACCTGATGAAGTTCAAGGGCGCCGACGGTGCGTTTGACACCGACCGCTTCAAGGCCGCCGTCCGTCTGTTCATCACCGCCCAGGAAATCGTCGTCGATCCCGCCAGCTACCCGACCCAGCCGATCGCCGAAAATTCCCATATTTTCCGCACCCTCGGGCTTGGTTATGCCAATCTGGGATCGCTCATCATGAGCTATGGCCTTTCCTATGATTCCAATGAAGGCCGGGCGCTGGCCGGGGCGATCACCGCCATCATGACCGGTCACGCTTATGAACAGAGCGCCGCCATCGCCGCCACCATGGGGGCCTTCCCGGGTTACGCGGACGCCCGCTGCACCGGCATCAGCAAGCCGGTCAAGACGGACAACATCGAATCCACCCTCGGTGTCGTCCAACTCCACCGGAACGCCGTCGAAGACATCCAGCCGAGCAGCGATTTCGCGTATCTCAAGGACGAGGCCCGGCGTTGTTGGGACGGCGCCCTGGCGCGAGGCCGTCAGGTCGGTTATCGCAACGCCCAAGTCACCGTGCTGGCCCCGACCGGCACCATTGCCTTCCTCATGGATTGCGACACCACCGGGGTCGAACCCGACATCGCCTTGGTGAAGTACAAACTGTTGGCCGGCGGGGGCATGCTGAAGATCGTCAACCGCACCGTCCCCGAAGCGTTGCGGAATCTCGGTTACCGCGAGAGCGAATCCGAACGCATCGTGGCCCACATCGCGAAATACGACACCATCGAGGACATCGTCCTCGCGGCCGACGACGCCTTGGTCAAGGAAGGGCGGGCCCAGGCGGGCGACTCTGTCCGCAGCGGGCTGCGGCCCGAGCACATCGATGTGTTTGACTGTGCGTTCAAGCCCTACCGCGGGCAGCGCAGCATTCATTATATGGCCCATCTGGGCATGATGGCGGCCACCCAACCCTTCATCTCGGGGGCCATTTCCAAGACGGTGAACCTCCCCAACGAGGCCACGACCAAGGACATCCGCGATGCCTATGTCCAAGCCTGGCGCATGGGACTGAAATGTGTCGCGATCTATCGCGACGGTTCAAAGCGTTCGCAGCCGCTGAACACCCGGAAAACCTCCGAAGGCGGCGACAAGACCCTCGGGGTGTCCGCATCGGATCAGGTGGTGACCTTGGAAAAACGCATCACCCAACTCGACAAGGAGATCGCCGGGATGCGCGAGCAGTTGGGCCAACCGTTGCGACGGCGCCTGCCGGACACCCGGGCGGCCCTGAACCATAAGTTCGAGATCGCCGGCCATGAAGGCTACATGACGGTGGGTCTGTTCGAGGATGGACGGCCGGGAGAATTGTTCGTCACCATGGCGAAGGAAGGCAGCACGATTGGCGGCCTCATGGACACCATCGGCGCCCTCACCTCCATGGCGTTGCAGTACGGGGTTCCTCTCGAACAACTCGTCAAGAAATTCGCCCACCAACGCTTCGAGCCCAGTGGTTACACCCGCAATCCGGACATCCGGAACGCGGCGTCGATCATCGACTACGTCTTCCGGTGGATGGCCTCCCAGTTTGTCCCCGGTTACCGCGAGGCGGCGAATCCCGCCGGCAGCCAGGGCGAACTTGCGATTCCAGGGCTCCTCGAGGAGCTCAAAAAAAAAGTGAACCGTCCCGTGCCGGAACTCCCCCTCGCCGATGACGGTAACACCGAGATCCTGCTCCGGGTCGATGTTTCGTCGCCCCGGGCCGCCGTCGTGACCCGGACCCCCGGGGAAATCCTGACCGCGATGATCAAGGGTCAGTCCGACGCCCCCAGTTGCCCCAACTGCGGACATATCACCGTCCGTAACGGCGCCTGTTACAAGTGCCTGAACTGTGGCGAAAGCCTCGGTTGCTCCTGAGCCGAGGGACTCCTTCCGAAACGGTGCCAGACGGACCGGGTTGCAAGACCCGGTCCGTTTGTTGCCGTGGGAAGACTTCTCCGATAGCCTGCGCCTGATCCCCGCGGGGTCGGTCGGGATCATCGCGGCTTTGGCCACTCCGGCCCGAACTGTCCAACCCGGGTTGATGCGTTGAACCTCTCCCCCCTGTTGTCCCTGTCGCTGAATGCGGCGTCGGTCGGATACCTGTCGCTCTTGCTGCTGGCAGTGCTGGCTTTCGCGGCCTTTGTGGGACCGGCGCGGGCCCGGGATGCGACGCCGGCCACGCGGTATCTCCTGGTGGCGTTCCTGGGCATGGCCCTCTTTGCGCTGTGCGGCTTCGTCGAACACGCGTTCTACCTCGAGTGGGCCCTGTATGCGCTTTATGCGAAGGTCCAGATGGCGTGCCTCGCCGGCGGGGCGCTGGTGGGATTCGGCTACCATTTCCCCCAACTCCCAAAACGGGAAGCCCGGGAATTCCAGATCGTTAAGATCATCGTGGCCCTTCTGGTCGGCTCCGAATCGGTCTACACGGTCCTCCGCTTCCGCCACCTGTTCGTCGCGGGGGACGTGTTGTGGCGGGAGAATTGGCAACAATGGGAAATGCCCCTGCTCTTTGTCGGCCTGGCGCAGATCCTCCTGCGCCGGACGCTCGGGTTGGCCCGACTGGAACACGCCGACCGGACCTGGCGTCGGGTGTTGTGGCGACCGGCCTCCCCCGCCCTGCTGGTGGCCCGTAACCTGACCCTGCTGGCGATCTCCGGCGGCTTGCTCACCGTCGTCACCATCAAGCCCTATCTGGGCATGTCGCCGGAATTCGCCGAACTCCTGAACAGTTTCGGCGGCCTCCTGCTGCTCTTTCTGTTCGCGTCGATCTACCTGGGCCGTTGTGCCGGACCCTCCAGCTTCCGCGTGCGGGTCATTGGCATGGTGACGGTCACCATCCTCCTGCTGCTGAGCGGAGCCACCTTGCTGGCCCGGTCGTCGTATCTGGAATCCCGGGACCGTGAGTCGGAACGTCGCGGTGGAATGTCCTCTCCCATCGCCTCCCCCCAGACCCTCGAGTGCCGGCCGATCACGGGCGGGTACCAGATTGTCTCCGCCCCGCTGGCTTGGGCGGGGACTCCGGGAAACCCCGTGGACGCCCACGAGGACACGGTCCCACTCTCCCTGGCATTCCCGTTCCCGTTTTTCGGCTGCGTCTATAGCAATATCGTCATCGACAAGAACGGCCTGATCGCGCTGGGCGCCACGCCATTCCCCCTCGCCAACCTCCGCTGGCGTCCCACCCACAGCCCCCTGATCGTCCCGGCGTTCATCGACCTGAACGCCGGTCCCGGCGGGCTGCTCCTGGTGGAATCCAGTGCCGACCGGGTGGTGGTGACTTGGAATGGACTGGAGTCGACGGAAGCGCCGGGATTCCGCCCGTTGTTCCAGGTCATTTTGCTTCCGGATGGCACTCTCCACCTGAATTACCGGAACCTGGCCGCCGACAACCTGCTCTCCGCCGCGCGCCCGCCCCCCATCCAGTTCTGCGGGGTTTTCGGTGGCCAGGGAATCGGCCCACCCCTCCTGCTCGAACTGGCGGCCGGACACCTGGGATCCGACCTCACTTCCCCGACGGGGTTCGTGGTCGATTTCGAGAGGGAATGGCGCCGCGATTTCGCCTCGTTCAGCCTGCGGATGCTCGTCCTCCTGGTGGCGTCCGTGGTCGGCGTGCTGGTGTTCTTCCGGTGGGCGCTCGACACCGAACTGGTGCAACCGGTGCAGCGATTGGCGGACGCGATCCGCGCCTTGGAAGCGGGCCGGCCGTCCGAACCGGTGCCGGTCGTGGGCAACGATGAACTCGGGTTCCTGACCGGTGGTTTCAACCGGATGGCCGCCACGATCCGGTCCGCCACCGCCGGATTGCGCCGACACAGCGACGAACTGGAGGCCGAGGTGAAGGCCCGGACCGCCGCCCTCGAAGATGAGCTGATTGAAAGGCGTCGGGCGGAGGAACGGGCCGAGGCGGCCAATCGGGCCAAGGGGGAATTCCTCGCCAACATGAGCCATGAATTGCGGACGCCCCTCAACGGCGTGATCGGCATGACCTCGCTGCTACTGGAGACACCGCTTCAGGGACCCCAGCGGGAGTTTGCCGAGACCGCCCGTCGCAGCGCCGAGAACCTGCTCGCGGTGATCGGGGACATCCTCGACTTCTCCAAGATTGAGGCCGGTCGGCTCACCCTTCATGAAGCCCCATTCTCCCCTTGGGATTGCGTGCATGGGGTCCTCGATGTCGTCGTCGCCCTCGCCGAGGCCCGGGGCCTCGAACTGTGCGCCGAACTGGATCCCGCTCTGCCCGCACAGATCCATGGCGACGCCGGCCGGCTCCGGCAGGTCCTGCTGAACCTGCTCAGCAACGCCATCAAGTTCACCGAGTGCGGCGAGGTCGTCCTCAATGTCTCCGTCCGACCCCTCAGCCCGGGTCGGGTCGAAATCCGTTTCACGGTTCGTGACACCGGCATCGGCATGTCCCCGGAAGTCGTCGCCCGCATGTTCGCCGCCTTTGAACAGGCGGATAATTCCATCTCGCGGCGCTTCGGGGGCACCGGTCTCGGACTCGCCATCAGCCGCAGCCTGGTCCACCTGATGGGCGGACGAATCCAATGCACCAGCGAGCCGGAGCAGGGATCCGAGTTCAGCTTCGCGTGTCCGTTCCCCGTTGTCAGCCCGCCCGCCGCCCCCCCGGCTTGGGAGTCGTCACCACGCCTCCTGATCGTGGACGCCTTCGGGACGCGACGTCGCCAGACCCAGGCTCTCCTGGCGATGTGGAAGCTCCCGCCGGCCACCGAGGCCGATTCCGCCGCCAGCGCCCTTCAACAGATCGAAACGCTCGGACTCGCTTCGTTCGATGTCATCCTGGTCGACCGCAATCTGCCCGACCTCGATGGGTTGGACTTGGTGGCCCGCCTGAACGCAGCCCAGTCCGAACCCCGGGTCCGGCTGGGGTTGCTGGTCCCGAAGTCCCGGGTTCCGACCCTTCAGGAATGCCGGAATGCCGGTTTGGATGTGTGGACCACCAAACCCCTGCTGCCGTCGGGCCTGTGCCGGATCCTGACGCCCGGGGCGAGCCTGCGGGATCTGACCGACGACATCCTTCCCCCCGAGTACACCACGACCCGGGGCGGGTTCCGGATCCTGGTGGTGGAGGACAATCCCGTGAACCAGCGGCTCGCCGTGTTGATGCTGGACCGACTGGGGCATCCGTCCGACCTGGCAGTGAACGGTCGTCAGGCCTTGGAACGTCAACAGAACACCCCTTATGCGGTGATCCTGATGGATTGCCAGATGCCGGTGATGGATGGCTATGAAGCGGCCCGCCGGATCCGGGCGGAGCCATCCACTTATCGCAACCCTTATATCATCGCCTTCACCGCGCACGCGCAGGTCGAGCAGGAGGTGGCCTGCCGCTCCGCCGGGATGGACGATTATGTGGTGAAGCCGGTCCGGCTGGCGACCCTGCGGGTGGCCTTGGAACGGGCAGCGATGGCCCGTTCCCTGCCCTTGCCCGAGCCGATGCGGTCGGCGGGTTGACGGATCCCCTGAGGAGGGGGATCGCGATGACCGCCGGGGCGCCTCTGGACATCGTGGGAAGGCGGGTAGGAAAACCCGCCCCCCCGGGAGCT